>NZ_JABFDP010000020.1:0-176194 GCF_013179005.1 Bradyrhizobium denitrificans
CAAGCCCACGCTCGTTCTGCAGGAACATGATGCGGTCTCCGTCGGCGAAGTTTCTCGCGCCGCGCTCGACCGTGACACCCACCTCATTGCCCAGGGCGCCGGCGGCCCGCATCCGTCCGCGCGCCGCCTCGTTCAGCGCGCGCACCTCGTCATTGGTATGGGTCAGGATGATCCGGCTCCTGTCCGGCGAGACCTGCCGGTCGCGGTCCCAGCGCGCGATCAGATCGCCCCGCGCCTGCTCGCGGGTCATCGCCTCATGCACCATGCCATTGGCCCGATAGGCTTCCAGCGCATGGCCGACTTTGCCGGTCGCCAGATTGCGCGTGGCGTCGCGCTGCCAGTCTTCGCGCTGACGGCGTATTTCTCCGATCTCCGCCCCACCATGACGCTCATGGATCGAGCGGAAAGCTGCGCCCGCCTCGATGGCCTGCAGCTGCTGCGGATCGCCGACCAGCACGACCTTGGCGCCCGTCTCGGCAGCACGGGACATCACGCGCTCGAGCTGGCGTGTGCCGACCATGCCCGCCTCGTCGATGACGAGCACCTCGTTCGATTTGAGCAGATCACGGCCCTGTTCCCAGCCATGCTCCAGGCTGGCAATCGTGCGCGACGCAATGCCCGATCCGCCTTCGAGGTTTTCCGCGGCAATGCCGGACAGTGCCACGCCCCGGACCTCGTAGCCGGCTGCCTCCCACGCCTCCCGCGCCACCGCCAGCATCGCGCTCTTTCCCGTCCCGGCATGGCCGACCACGACGCTGAGACCGCGTCCATCCGTGACGCGCGCCAAGGCGCCAACCTGCTCGGATGACAGCACCAGGCCGCGTGCTTCCGCACGCGCCAAAGCGCCATGGCGAGCCGCGTCGCTGACGTTATGGCGCTCACGGTCCGCTAGTAGCTCAGCAGCGCGATGCAGGCGCTGTTCTGCCTCGACCATTCCGCGGGTTGTGAACCGATCCTCGCCGCGGGCATCCTTGCCCAGCTCGACCAGATCGGGCGCGCCCTGAATCGCGCTCACCACCTGGTTGAACTGGTCGAGCCCGTCACTGTGCCGATGCGCGAACTTTGCAAGGTCACGGCGTGTAAAGGTCGATTGCTGCCGGGTGATCGCGTCCAGTCCAAGGGAGGGATCGGCGATGATCCTCCTGCCGTTGTTGCGCGCGATCTCGCGGTGCATCTCGGCCCGGTCAGCCTCAGCGCCCTTGCCTCCGACGCCCCGCCCCTCAATGCGCTTGGCCGGTGCGCCGATCTGGCTTTGCGGCTCGAGCGCAATGCCCTGGGCTTCCAGGCTGCGGTGATCAATCCGCGCGTCGATGTCGAGCTCGGCCAGCCGCTCGTTGGCGAGCTCGGCCCAACGTTTGCGCCAGCGCTCGACCAGTTCCGTGCGATTCCACTCTCGCACCTTCTGGCCAAATCCCTTCTCGTCGACCGCGCGCATCGTCAGCATGACATGGGCGTGAGGCTTGGGCATCCCGTCCTCACCCTTGTCCCAATGTACGTTGAGGTCGGCGATCATGCCGAGACCCACGAACTCACCCCGAACAAAATCCCGAGCCAGCTCGATGCCCTGCGCCTCAGTCAGTTCTCGCGGAAGGGCGAATTCGACCTCCCGGGCCAGCTGCGCATCCTTACGGATTTCGAACGCCTCGACATCGTTCCAGAGCCGCTCGCGGTCGCTCCATGCCTTCAGCGCAGTCTCCGGTAGCAGTACTTCGGAATGAACGACCCCGCGCTTGGCAGAAAAATCCTGCTCACGGCCGAGCCGCTCGTCGCGCAGGCGGGAGGCCGAGCGGTACGCCGCCGATGCCACCGCGCTGCTCCCGGCCTTGCGGCCAATGACCTTGACATGAAGATGATAGATCGCCATGGCGATCAGATCACTGGCACAGCGAAGCGTACGTCGGAACGACGTATAAGCGCGCCCTCCCTCGAAAAATTCTCGGGAGGGATTACACCGTCTCAAGCCGTCCTGACGACCTTACAGCATTCTGTCGGGTGCCCAGCTATCATTTCTCCATAGACACTCATGGAGATAACGATGCGTAAACCAAGGGACTTTGATGCGGACCTAAAGGTACTGGACGACAAGGCCCGCGAGCTGAAAACTCGCAAGGTGCGCCAGCTCGGCGAACTGGTCGTCGCGACTGTAGCTGACACTCTCACCGCTGAAGAGCTGGCCGGCGCGCTGCTTGTCTTGGCCGAGAAGAGAGAGGCCGGAAAGAGGGAGGCATGGGCCAAGCGCGGGGCCGCGCTCTTTCAAAGCCGGGCGCGGCGAAATGCGCCAGCAACTGACCGCAACCCGGACAGCGCTCCTTCGCAACCGGGCCGCGCGCAACCGTCAACAGGCAGCAAGGGCGCGGCATGACATGCGCACATGGCAGGTCGAGCGTCGCAAGCGCACACGGCATCTAATCGAATTGAGCGCCTTGCCGTCAAAGCCGGGATCGTGGACCTGACCGGCGATGATCGCGCCATCATCCTCGGAGCGCTGCTCTGGATGGCAGACAGGCTCAAAAGCAATCAAGGCGAACGGGCGCGAGCACTCTGGGCCGCAAAGGGAAAGGAGGTTTCGCTGTGGAACGAGCGATAGATGCGCCCACGATCTCGCAGGAGACGCCGCAGGGTCGGGCATGACCGATGTCGGACAGTGCGGAGATTCCAAATGTAGCAGCGGTGCCGCGCTATCGCGCGGCTTGGCGCCTGAGACTCGGCGCGGGGTCCGACGCGGATCGGCACGTTAAGCTATTGATCCATTTTTGAGGCGGAGGGGTCACTCTCGGGCGCCAATTCACGAAACCGGATTTTCTACGCTCCGCTTACTCCCGCGAAGTCCACTCCGATCCGGAGGACGCACACAATCGTCTCAAGAAAATGACATCCGCGCCCGTCTCGGCATTGATGACATACGAGGAGGGCGGCCGCCGGAGAAGGGAGGCACACGAGCGTAGTGTGGCCGAGCTGCTCCGCTGCGATGCGCGGCGACACGACAGTAGGCATCCGGTGAAGACCACGGGCATAGCGGCTTGCCTGATTGATAGCTGATCGTAGCGATCAGGCAGCGGCAGAGATGGCGGCTTGCTTCCAGTTCCAGGGCGGCAGGTCGGCGATGCTGCTGGCCGGATGATCTGGCAGCCGGGCGAGCACGTCGGCAAGCCAAGCCTGCGGATCGATGCCATTGAGCCTGGCAGTCTGGATCAACGTGTAAATGGCGGCGGCGCGGCGGCCGCCTTCGTCGGAGCCGGCAAAGGTCCAGTTCTTGCGGCCGAGTGCAACAGCGCGCAACTCGCGCTCGGCAGCGTTGTCGGTCATGCACAGCCGGCCATCGTCGATGAAGCGCGTGAACACCTCCCAGCGCTTGAGGCTGTAGTCGATCGCCTTCGNCCCAGCGCTTGAGGCTGTAGTCGATCGCCTTCGCGGTCTCGCTCTTGCCGGAGAGCTTGGCGCGTCGCTCGCGCAGGAAGGTGTGAAGCTCATCGACGAGGGGGCGGCTACGCGCATTACGCGCGGCTTTGCGCTCGTGCGGCGGCAGGCCGTTGATGTCGCGCTCGATCGCAAACAGCGCATCGATCTGTTTGACGGCCTCGATCGCGATCGGTGCTTTCTTCAGTCGCGCGATCTCGAACAGCTTGCGCCGTGCATGCGCCCAGCAGCCGACCTAGGTGATCGGACCCGGCTTGCGCGACGGCTCATAGAGCCGGTTGAAGCCGGCATAGGCATCGGCCTGCATCGGTTCGGCACAGGCCGCAAGATGAGCCTCAGGATGCGTGCCGGAGCGGTCGGGCGAGTAGAAGAACATGACAGCCGGCGGCGCGTGGCCGGCTAAGGGACGATCGTCGCGGACATAGGTCCATACACGCCCTGTGCGCGTCTTGCCCTTGGCCAGAACCGGCACGGTGGTGTCGTCGTCGGCATGGATGCGCTCGCCTGCAAGCACGTGCGCTTTGATCGCATCGACCTGCGGCATCAACGTCGCAGCCGCCGCGCCGACCCAGTCGGCCAGAGTGGAGACGTCGAGAGTCACGCCCTCATGCGCGTAGGTCGAGCTCTGCCGGTCGAGCGGCAGATGCGGCCCGTATTTGGCGAACAGGATATGCGCCAGCAGGCGCGGTCCCGCACGTCCACGCGAGATCGGATGGAACGGCGCCGGCGGCTGGCTGATCGCCTCACAGGCGCAGCAGGAGAACTTCTCGCGCACGTGCTGGATCACCTTCCACTGCCGTGGCACGAGCTCCAGCGTCTCCGTTACGTCCTCGCCGATCTTGCGCAGCTTGTCGCCGCCGCAGCACGGGCAGTTGGTCGGTGCTGGATGCACGAGGCGCTCGCGCGGCTGATGCTCGGGCAGCGGCCGACGGGCCGGACGTTTGCGCTCGAACGGGCGCACGTTGATCTTGGCGGCGTTCGCCCGCTCCGCGGCCAGCTGCGCCGCAGCCTCGGCCTCGGCGCTATCCTCCCCGAGGTCGGCGAGTTCGAGCTCGAGCTGCTCGAGCACCGAGGCGCGCTCGGAGGATTGGCCGTGCTGCTCGTGCTTGAGCTTGGCGATCGTGAACTTCATCTGCTCGATCAGCAACGTGCGGGCGCGGACTTCGGCTTCGAGATTGCGCGCCTTGGCTTCCGCTGCAATCTGCGCTGCATGGCCGGCCAGCACCAGCGCCTTCAGCGTCGCGACATCATCGGGGAGCGAATCGGCTGTGATCATCGACAGAATGGAATCACAGCTCTCGCGTGCGCGCATCAGCTATCGCACGCGTGCACGGCCGCGCTGCTCAGCCCACGGCTTCCGGCCGCCACGTTCGCTGTGGATGACGCCAGTCGATGCCTTCGAGCAGATAGCCGAGCTGCGCCGGCGTGATCGCCACCGTTCCGTCCACCGGCGATGGCCAGATGAAGCGGCCGCGCTCCAGCCGCTTGGCGAACAGGCACATGCCCTGGCCGTCGTGCCACAGCACCTTGATCAGACCGCCGCTTTTGCCACGAAACACGAAAAGATTGTCCCATGCGGATCACGCTTCAGCGTCTACTGCACCAGCAGCGCCAAACCATCGAAGCCCTTGCGCTTATGCGGAGCTCCGCATAACCGCAAGGGGGCCGACGGCCTCGCCGCGCTGGTGCGTGAGCAACTCCGGCATGATCCGTTCTCGGGAACGATTTTCGTCTTCCGTTCGAAGCGCGCAGACCGCTTGAAGATCCTGGTCTGGGATGGCACCGGACTGGTGCTGCTGTGGAAACGTCTCGAGCAGAACGCGTTCCGCTGGCCGCCGATCAGCGATGGTGTGATGCGGCTGTCCGCCTCGCAGCTCGCAGCGCTGATGGACGGCCTGGACTGGTCGCGTCTGCATGCCCACGACGTTGCGCAGCCGTCAGCGGCATCATGAGCGCTTCGACCGATTGAATCGTGCGCGCTTCGTATGCCACAACATCGCGCGAATCAGATCGAGTGGTGATGTGGACGACGTCACGGATCAGCTTCCTTCCGATATCGACGCGCTGCAGGCGCTGGTGACGGCGGCGCGCGCGGAGCGCGATGCTGCGATCGCAATGTGCGACGCTGCGATCACGGCGCGCGACCACGCGCTGTCGCAGATGGACCGGCTGCGCCACCTCCTGCGGCAGCTGCAGCGCGCGCAGTTCGGGCGCCGCTCGGAGAAGCTCGATCCGGAACAACTGCAGCTGGCGATCGAGGATATCGAGCAGGCCGTGGCCGCCAACGAGGCGGCCGAGGACAAGAAGGATCCCGCGGGCGCTCGCCAGCGCGCCGAGCAGCGCCGCGCCCATCGGGGTTCGCTTCCGCCCCATCTGCCGCACATCGACGTGACGATTGCACCGGAAGACACCAACTGCCCGTGCTGCCATGCGGCAATGCACGTGATCGGCGAGGAGACGTCGAAGCGGCTCGACGTCGTTCCGGCGCAGTTCCGCATGATCGTCACGCATCGTCCCAAATATGCCTGCCGGGCCTGCACGGGTGGCGTGGTTCAGGCGCCGGCACCGGAGCGGCTGATCAAGGGCGGGCTGCCCACCGAGGCGATGGTCGCCCACGTGCTGGTTGCCAAATATGCCTGGCATCTGCCGCTCCATCGGCAGGCCCAGATGCTGCTGGCGCAGGGCATCGACATCAAGCGCGCCGTGCTGGCGTTCTGGGTGGGCTATGCCGCCGCGGAGCTTCATCCGCTGTGGCGGCGGCTGCGCGAGATCATTCTGACCGCGAGCAAGATCGCAGTCGACGAGACCATGGCGCCGGTGCTTGAGCCCGGCCGCGGCCGCACCAAGAAGGGCTTCTTCTGGGCGATCGCGCGCGACGATCGCCCCTGGGGCGGGGCCGATCCGCCGGCGGTGGCCTACACCTACGCCCCCGGTCGTGGCGCCATCCACGCGCTCGAACTGCTCGACGGCTATCGCGGCATCGTGCAATGCGACGGCTATGCCGCCTACAAGACCCTTGCCAACGGTCCCGCTGGCGAGGCGATCACGCTTGCCTTCTGCTGGTCGCATCTGCGCCGCCGCTTCTACGACGTCGCCGAGAACGGTCCAGCACCGATCGCGAGCGAAGCGCTGGCGCGGATCGCCGCCCTCTATGGCATCGAGAAGACGATCAGCGGCCGCAGCGCCGAGGAGCGGCGCGCGATACGCCAGGAGCGCAGCAAGCCCATCGTGCTGGCGCTCGAGACCTGGTTCGAGCTGCAGCTCACCCGCG
The DNA here is from genome assembly GCF_013179005.1 of Bradyrhizobium denitrificans. Taxonomy (NCBI): domain Bacteria; kingdom Pseudomonadati; phylum Pseudomonadota; class Alphaproteobacteria; order Hyphomicrobiales; family Nitrobacteraceae; genus Bradyrhizobium; species Bradyrhizobium denitrificans. The sequence continues at coordinate 6,689 of NZ_JABFDP010000020.1, forward strand.
TCTCCGGCAAGGCCAAGATCGCCGAGCACATCCGCTACGCCCTGAACCACTGGGACGGGCTCACGCGGTTCCTCGACGACGGCCGCATCGAGCTCGACACCAACATCGTCGAGCGAAGCATCCGCCCCCTCGTTCTGAACCGCAAGAATGCGCTGTTCGCCGGACATGATCAGGGCGCGGAGAACTGGGCCTGCATCGCTTCGCTGATCGAGACCTGCAAGCTGTGCGGCGTCGAACCGCAGGCCTATCTTACCGACGTCCTCACCAGGCTGGTCAATCTCTGGCCGGCCTCGCGCCTCGACGAGCTCATGCCCTGGGCCTGGGCCAAGCAGCACGCCAGCCAGCTCGCCGTCTGACGCCGGGATCGCGACCGTACCGGCGCCGCTCCTTGCCGCCGGCCCGGTGCCCCGGTCGCGCGCGGCCTTGCGCCAGGCCGACAGCTGCGATGGCGACAGACCATGACGACGCGCGACCTCCGAAACGACAGCCCCGGGCGCCTGCGATTCCGCAACGATCCGTGCCTTGCTCTCCGCGCTCCACCGCCGGCGCCTGAGCCCAGCAGGTGACACCTCGACTGATCCAAACCCGGCCGGCACAGACCTGATGCAGCGAGGAAGCGCAAGTAGCCTCGGAGCGCGCTGGTCATGGTCCCGATGTGGCTGGGAGAGCATCGCTGCGCCTCCGCGAGCACCGCCGCGCGAATGGTGGTGGCGCTGTAGGCCTGCGGATCAGTGCCGAGGGCGACCAAGAGGCGCTTGACCATGCGGCCCTGTCTAGAGACCGATCGTTCCGACAGGCCACGATGTACAGATAGCCATCGCTGGTAATCCACGATTTGCGGATGGACGATCTCAGCTGGGCCAGGCGCCACCGTTGCGGCAACACCGCGCTCGGCGAGAAACGCGACGAACCGACCCGCACGCTTCACGTACTTCGCCGAGACTCTGTCCCACTGGCGGCCGCCAACGCACCGGCATTGATGGCGAGCAAAGCGCTCCACCGCTCCCTCGCCTATGCCGTCCAATTGGAGGCCAGCGTCGTGGACCCAGGCAGCAAAGTGCCGAGCGGAATCCGTATACCCCCTGATCGTCAGGTCGCTGTGCGCCAGAGTCCTGAGGCTGCAAGCGAACTCTGAAATCCATGGCGTCAAAAACCCGGCGTCCATCAGAACCGCCCGCGGAGCCGTCCCCTTCGTGCTCACCATATCGTTCCTCCTTGAGATGCGTTGCGCACCACAGGGAGGGCCTAATTATGCTGACTGAAAAGCCTGATCGAGCGGTCACAACCTATTGACATATTGATATTATGCCCGCGGGAAGCGACCTCGACTCCGCATAATCCTGCGCTTCACATAATTGCGCATATCGGTATGGTCGGTGGCAAGCTAGACCCGTGTGCCGGAGGGGACCGGGATCATCGCTTGCCCGCCCGCAGCGCCGCTATCACCGCCGTCACGGTCGCAGCATCCGCAGCCCCGCTGATGCGGATCCGGGTCTCAGCGCCGAGCTCGACCTCGATCAGTCCCTGTGTCCGGCTTGCCGCGACCGGCGGCTCGGCCGCAATCGTCACGGCGGCAAAGCCCGGCGCGGAAGTTGGCTTGCCACACTGCTGCTGACGCCAGCGAAACACCTGGCTGGCATGAACCCCGAACGTCCGCGCCACACCCAGGATCGTCGCTCCCGGCTCCAGCGCCGCCGCCACGACGCGCTCCTTGTCCGCCTGCGACCAATGCCGTCGCCGCCGCAGGTCATTCTCGCTTTCAGCGCCTCCAACGCGCTGAATTACCGATCCTCTCGCGCAGCGCTTCGTCTGGACTCCGAGCGGGCACGATTGCGTGACGCATTTCATGTGCGATGAGTTAGATCGCTTCACCTGTCGAGTTCGCAAACCCCGAGTGGAGTCACGACGGCATCTTCGGACCGAGTTCAATCCACAAGGGAGAGAGTCCGGGTCCAAGGTCGGACAAGCTCGATGCGCTGCCACGCCGCCGGGCTGCTCTCCGAGAACCGCTCGAAAAGGTATCCGCCAGCCAGATGAATCGATGCGTCCAACTTCCCGAAATGCCGGGGGACACTGTCAATGGCCTTCCTGGCTTCATGCAAATCGCTCAAATTGACGCCTCCCAGCGCGATGAAGTCCGTCGCTAGGGAACTGTCGGATTCGCCAAGATCGATGCTGGCGACGGATGCGCCCCGCGAGCGGGCCAGCTCGACCACACTCCTTCCAAGGGCACCAAGGCCGCCCGCGACAGTAAGTACCCTTCCCTTCATGGTCGAAGACCTCACGCATAGGATAACTGAAACGGCCCGGTATCCGGTACCGGATCGGGATTCTGATCGTCAATTGGCGATCCGATCTCACCTCATCGGGTCGTCCGCAACTTCGCCCAGCGCCGACTTCGTCCGATGGATCGCGGAAACTGCCGCCAGGCCCAGCAGGACGAGCGCTCCAGCTGCAATTGTCCCAAGGGTCGGATCGCTTCGATACGCAAATACGGCAACCCCGCTACCGGTCGCCACCGCGGTTTGAAACGTAACACTCAGCAACCCGTTGATCGCTCCACGCTGCGAGGGGCCTACCAGGGTCATCAACGAAGAGACGGTCACGGCGAGGAAAGTGCTACGCGCGGCAAAGAACAACATGAAGAGAGCGGCTTGCAGGATGAGGGCGGCACCGAACCACTTCATCGCTATGATCGAGAATGCCATGACCGCGGCCATCCATGCTCCAAGCACGACGATGCTCGCGTCCTTGGCTGCTCCTCTGTTCAAGGCAGCGGCAGACAGTACGGACCCAAGGCCGCCAAACACGAATACTATTGCGGCCTGCGTCGAAGACGTGCCTTGATCGTGGAGCCAGGAGGGATACATCGCCATGAACAGACTGGTTGCCATTGCGCAGAAACAATACGAGACCAGCGTACGGCCGACGGGTTGGTGAATTGCCGTGTCCCTGAGGTGTCTAAACTGCTTAACCAGGCCGTCACCTCGGCCAGTCGCGGGCTCCCGGATCGCCGTCAGGTACGAACGCGCGGCCAACGCGACCGCAACGGCAAAGACTGCCATGATGAGAACGAACAGGCGCCAATGGCCGATGCCGCCAAACAACGTGCATAGCGGCTGCCACAGGAGTGGCGCCGCGGACGATCCCCCCAAAATGAGTGCCGTGACGCGGGCTCTCTGATCTACCGCAAAGCGATCGCCCACCGAAGGAAAGATCGCCGAAGCGACCATGGCCATACCGATGGCACACACCGCTCGTGCGAGGATGATCCCGATCGCGGAGTCCACCGTAGCCATGGCCACGAATGACAGGGAACAAACGCTTGAACCGACGGTGAGGAACATTCCTCGTTCATATCTGTCGGAAAGGACCCCGGCAACGAGGTTCGCGGGTATCGCCACGAGAGAAAAGCACGCCAGGATCAAGGCAGCGTCCGCGTCGGACATCGTCACGTCCTGACGCACATAGGGCAGCAACATGGGCATGATCGTGACGTTGCCGATGACGAGCATATATCCCGCGACGAGCAGACCTTCGACCATCACAACGTCCCACCCACCGTTCGCCAATGCGCGCCATCCATGTACCAAGAGGCCAACATCATTCTTCCCGCTCTATGCTCGACTGGCAGGCCCATCGCGACGATCTTCATGGCTTGCTCGCGCCCCTCCCTCAAACGCTGACGGTCCTCGTCCCTATCTGCTTCCCTTTGCCGCCGACGCGAATCCCACTTATCGCTCCATCACTCACGTCAAGGACGGCAACGATCTCACTTGGAGTCGAAGGCTCCATGTGTCGTCCCTGTTCAATGCGAATTGACGGATAAGAATGGATCCTCTTGGCATGCAGATAGCAGGCCAGCGAGCCGGCAGCCATCCCAGTGGCGGCTTCCTCGGGAATTCCATAGGCTGGGGCAAACATCCTGGACACGACATTGGTGTCGTCGCGACTTGATAGGGCGAACGGATAGAAGCCGACGATATCAAGCCGCTCGCTGAGCTCTGTCATCGCCTCCACATTCGGCCAACATTCGCTCAACGCGGTCTCGTCAACGCATGGCACGAGCAAGAACCGAAGGCCCGTGCTCGCAATCACAGGAGTCACCTCTCCCGAAGGGCGCACGGAGGCGATCCTTAAGGCTTCTTGGACCTCGTTTAGGGATACTCCATAGGCAGCATCGAGCCGGTCCTCAAAGACCGGAGCTTGCTGCTGCATATAGACGGCGTTGTCCTGCCAGCTGATGCGAAGCGGGGTGCCTGGCGTCTCCAGCACAACCTCGGAAGCCTGAATCTGTGCGGTATTCCAGAGGTGCCAGAAGGCGGCGATCGTCGCGTGCCCACAATACGCAATTTGGCGGACCGGAGTATAGAACCAGCAACGATATCGCGAGGGCGCGACCTCACTTATGAAGGCTGTTTCGCTCAGATTCATAGTCGTGGCTATGCTCTGCATCTGCCGATCAGAGAGCGGCGCAGATTGCGCGACCACCGCTGCAGGATTTCCTCCGAGTCCATCTTTCAAGAACGCAGCAACCACAGTCACGTCACATTTCACGACAGAACCTCGCTCGCAGCAACTCCACCCACCGCGGCGAGACGCCATGTGACCCGCGAATGCAGCTGATCGAAGGCCGAATAGCCACCACGCTCGGCACCGAGGTCAACGCGCTGTCGCGACGAACGATCGGATGCGGCTGCGCGCCGGGTCCCACGACATGATGCACATCCGATGAGCACCCGGCTTTTCGCGACAGACTGTATGGTGCTGGCGCGCCCTTCCACTTCGATGCCAACTCATCAGGAAACTTTTTGCGCACGCGCTCTCGACTCCCACGGTCATAATGATTACACACCTGCATACTACCTAACAGAGTCATCGTGTCAAATAACATCCTGAGGTGTTAGCTATGGATTTTGGGGCAACGTTGCGTTTTGTTTCCGCGATCAACGAACTGCGTCGTGACTTCAACCCCTACATTGCAGGCCGCGGAAAGGTACCACAACCTCTGACTGAAGCAATATCTCGTACAGCTCGTGCCTTTCGCGACGATGCTGTAACGCGCGCTTTCGCAGATGAAGTTTCGGCAACTTCCGATGGCGTTTGGGATTTTTCGCGAACGCGGGCCGCCATTGACGCGACGAGTAGCACCTTGATCATCGGCGCTCTTCAGAACCCGTACAACGAGCTTCAGGGACTTGATTGCCTCATCCTTGAGCAATTATCGCCCGACCCTGAATTTCTCGAGACGTATCCCGGCAGCTTTGCGCGCGTCATCGCGCTAAAAGCGTCAAGCGACGGGTTCTCTCCTAACAGTTGTGTGGCACTTTTTGGCGAACACTTCGTGACGCCACAGGGCGGCGTCGAGCAACACAACAAGGCCTGCTACTTCGTCGACAGATTTGTCGCCCGCTATAACAAGATCACAAAGATGTTGATTACCAATTATCTTCATTCAGGTTCGATGCCGCTGGCACGTAAGGCCGACGACAAGGTTATCCTGCGAGCGATGTGCGTCTGGCTGCACATGCATGAGTATAGCCATCGGACCGGGAATATGCCCCTGCCCGAGTTTCTCGACTTCAAGACACCTCGGGACGCGGCTTCACTCGAAGAACTCCGGGTCGACGTGCTGACCGTGCTCGCCTGTTACGAAATGGCGATGCGTGGTCATCCGCAGGCTGCAGCCTATGCCGAGATCGTCTTTACCGAGCGGTGCTTCAGATACGCTGTGCAGTACGACATCAACCAGAACTACGACGCCCGCGGCTGTGCGATCCTGTTCAATTGGCTGGTCTCCCTTGGCTCGATCAAGGACAGCCCGAACGGACTTGTCGTGGCTGCCCTGCCGGAGCTCGTGTCGGCGCTCCGACGGATCATCGCGACGATAGATGCGCTCGAAGAGACCCTCATAAGGGCAGATCGAGCCACCAACGCGGCAGAAAAGACGCGACTGGTCCGGACTCATCTCGACTGGCAAGGCCCAGCCACTAAGTACGTTCAGCATCCGCTGATGCTTCGCATCACGAACGACATGGCGGACCAGGATCTGCGCTTCGCTTACGCAAGCTGAGGGTTGATGGGATCAATGTCTATCGGTTATCGAGCGGAGCAGTTTCAACGGGGTAGCGATGTATCGCTGCCCTATCGCGCGACCTTGTTGAACGAGATCAACTCGGTCATTTCGGAGAACTGGATCGTGCATGCGCCCCACTGGTCGGAGGCGCATTCTCCCTTTCATGACGACTTTGGGATCATGCTGGTCTGGCACGGTCCCGCGCTGTGCGCCTACACGATCTACCAGCGCTTTCTGATCGATGCGCACCCCGTGATCTACAGAAGCAGTACGGCCATTCGCCCCGAGCACCAAAGGCGTGGCTTGTACGGCAGGCTCACGGATTTTGTGCTGTCCGACGCGACGCTCGCCTCGGCTCCTCCGGACGGTCGGTTCATGGCATGGCGAACGCGAAGCCCGGTCGTGTGGCGTTCGTTGTCACGCCTCTGCAACCGGGTCGCGCCATCGCTGGCCGACAGCGAAGAGCATGTGCATGATCTGGTCTCCATCGCGGATCAGCTCAGCGCCAAGCTCTATCCAAAGCAGATCCTTGAGCAACCAAGCCTGATCATGCGCGATGTTTATGGACATATCACGTACCGGACCGAGCCAAGATGCGATTCCGATATCGCGTTGAACGAATGGTTTGGCTCCAACTTGGGGGCGTCATGCGATTCGGTGTTTTCGGTGGGCGCCCTTGATGCGCGTTGCAGCTATCGGCCGACGTGATGGCCCCATCAACATCCTGGAATACGGTACCTGGCCCATTGTGGGTCTTTGCCTATGGGTCGCTGATGTGGGATCCATGCTTCGAATACGATGATCGACAGCATGCCAGGCTCTGCGGCTATCATCGCAGCCTGTGCATCTGGTCGACGGAAGTCCGAGGCACGCGGTTGCAACCCGGGCTAGTCCTCGGACTCCGCGAGGGACGCTCCTGTGACGGTCTTGCGTTCCGCATCGCCACCGCCAACGTTGCCACGGCTCTATCTAGGTTGGCAGACCGAGAACTCGATTCCTCCGCTTATCTGCCGTGTTTTGCACCCGTGCAACTGGGTGAAGGATCGCAGGTCGTCCCCTGCCTCGTCTTCGTCGCGAACACGGAGAGCGAGCACTTCGCCTACGAGCTGGCGTCGGAGCAGACTGCCGCGATCGTATCACGCGCAGTCGGAGCGGCCGGGAAGAATGTGGACTACGTCCATCGGTGTTGGGAGGCCTGCCTTGGCTTATCGATCCACGACACGGACTTGCAATACGTGATCTCAGCGCTCGCCGCCGGCCTCGAATATCAAGAGATACGCCCATGCCGCATCTGCTCTTGATAGATGGTCTCCGGACCCTGGCCATCCACAATCAACGCATCAACGATAGGCTCCTGAATTTATCGATCGAGTTGTCCGAGGTGGATCTCCTGGCAGATCGCGGAGCTTTCTTTGGTTCCATATTCAACCATTGGAATCATCTGATGTTTGGCGATCTTATGCTGCTCCGTCGCATACGAGATGGGTCTCCTGGCAGCGACGTTCTTGACGAACTCGCGACATTCCCAACTCCAAAGACGCCACGGGATGTTTACTATCACGATATGGTGACCCTGGCACACAACAGACGTCGCCTTGATAGTTTGCTGGTCAAATGGGCAATGAGTGTCCCTGGTCCCACACTTGGGCAGAAACTACGTTACACTTCCACGGAAGGTGATCCTATCGTCATTGCACGCGGCAAGTTGGCTCTGCATCTATTCATGCATCAATTGCATCATAGGGGTCAGCTGACGACGCTGCTCAGCCAATTGGGCATTGACTATGGGAGTACTGACATGCCTTTGATTGTGCCCGAGGCGCTGGATAGCCTCTGCTGGAGTCGGTGAATGCTCAAAGGTGAGACGATGGCGCGATGCAGTGCATCGGACGCCTTGGCAACCGGGCTTCGGGGACTCCCCTTGAAGCTGGATCGGCTGACCTTACGACCGCCGACTTTTGATGACGTCAAGCCAATGTTCAACCGCTGGGCAACCGATCCTGAGGTTGCTCGCTATCTAATTTGGGCTCCTCACAAGTCGGACGTGGAAACGCACCAATTTCTGAGCTGGGCTATCGATCAGTGGTCCACAGGTCCCGAATACTGCTGGATGATCTGCCCTCATTGCTCAAGTGATCCAGTGGGCACAATCTCATTGCGAGACGAGGGCTACAAGGCGTCGGTCGGGTTTGCGCTATCACGGGCGTTCTGGAATCGTGGATTTGTGTCGGAGGCCGCGTTCGCTCTCATAGCGCTGGCCTTTTCGTCAGGTCGGATTCACCGCGTTTCGGGGGTCTGCGATGTCGATAACCATGCGTCTGCTGCAGTCATGCAGAAGGTCGGCATGACGCTGGAGGGACGATTGCGCTCGTGGCTCGTGCATCCTGTTCTTGGCAGTACTCCGAGAGATTGCTTATCCTTTAGCATTACGAAGGATGACTGGAAACTACACGCTCGAAACTAAGCTAGTATGGTGTCAGAGTAGCAACTGCGCGGCGACAATCAAGATGAGAGTTCGTATTGCCTCATCCAGGTTTGTTCCCGACCCGATTTTCGGGTTTTTCTGTCGAGTGACGCGATGCCGCGCATCGCGCAACTGTTCTTTCCGGCATGGCAGGCCGATGGCGGCGCGCGCAGGCGCCGTCAAGGTTGGCCGTCGCACCGACGTCGAGGCTGGCGCCGACGTTGGCAGGCCACACCTTGACGGTGACGAGCACGACGCCATGCTCGGTCCATCCGGATGGACTTCAGGTTTGTAGATTTACAGCGATCTTTGCTCCGGGATGCTATGCGTCCGCAGCAGCCTCGGAGACACTTTGATCTCGGCCGAACACGAGTTCATGTGCCACGGCGCTCCGCCAGATCTTCAAGCGCCGTTGTACGGTGCGCACGAGCCGGTCCGGATATTCTCCGGGGTGCTCAGCCTGCAATCGGTCGAGCAACTGCCGACCAGACAGGGATGGATCGGCGTGGAACCAGGACTGCAGATCATCCGTCACTGCGACGAGAGGGTCGGGGCGGCGCCGGCTGCGCTTTGCTTTCGGCTTTGGCTGAGATGTCGGGCGAATCTCCCCACCTTGCCAGGCGGTTCGCAGGCCGGCGACGAAGCTGTCGAGCGGCACCGTCGGCTTCGACCTCGAGGTCTCGACCGACGCGTGGTCAACCACGTCCGCGAGCGCGACAAGCCCTTGTTGTGCGCCGCGGATCTCAGCTAATAGCCGAACCGGATCGAGATCGGCGCGAAGCTCCGCGATGCGCTTGCGCGACGAGGCGTCCACACGAGGATCAGTGAGCAGGCGGTCGCACGGCGTCAGTGGCTTGTGATAGCGCTTTTTCACCTGCGCTCCGTTGCGCGTTTTCTCGGCGAGTTTGAAGCACGGCTGGAAGGCGTTCACGAACAGTCGAGCCAGCGCGTAGAGCTTTGCAAGTTGCTCAGCCGCGGCGATCCCTTCGTATCGGCGGTATCCGACTATGCGCCGAACGATGTCGCCGTTCTTCTGCTCGACGTGAGCCTGATCGTTCTTGCGATAGGGTCGGCATCGTGTGAACTCGATCTTCTCGGCAGCGCAGTAGTTACGCACCGTCTCGTTGATGAACACTGTATCGTTGTCCGTGTCGAAGCCGAGCAACGGGAATGGAAGTCGACGGCGGACCTCGCGAAGCACATCCACTAGCACGGTCTGCTCACGAACCAGCAGCGGCGCCAACTCAGTCCAGCCTGATGCGATATCCGTGATCACCAGCGTCTGCACGAACGATCCTCGCGCCACAGGACCGGAATGCGCGACAAGATCCGCTTCCACAAATCCAGGAGGAGGATCGTGCCAGTCCGAAAATGTGCGTACGGGGATCGAGCGACGGATCGTCGAGATGGCGCCGGATCGCCGACGCCGTGGGCTGCACTGCTCGCGCTGTGGCCGCAGCGCTCGATCAATCGTGGCCGCGCTCATCCGCAAAAGCGACATACGCAACTCGGTGGTGAGCGCCAGGTGGCCGTGGCGCTCCATCGCCTCGATCAGTGTCGGAATGATCGCCTTCAGGCGCTTGCCACATACCCGGTCCGACGCTTCCCAAAGCACGATCAGCGCCTCGCGCTCGGCTTCTCCGTAGATGCGCCGTGATGGCCGCGGAGCCGCCCGCTTACTGCGCGATAGGCCGGCCCGCAATACGCGCATCGCGTGCTTCCGATGATAGCCTGCGGCAGCCGCAAACTCGTCGATGATCCTCTTCTTATCAGCCCGGCTGCTTCCTCTGTAGCGCTCGCTCACCGCTGCCAACAACTCGTCCCTTGTCGCCATGCTGATCCGCCTCATTCCGCCCTCCGCCCGGCTCCCGGGGCGGGAGCAGCTCAAGGGAGGCAACAGTCATGATTCGGGAGCATTTCTGGTGAGGCAATGCGGAGTTCTCATCCTGATCGTCGCGCTACACAGGACGAGCCGAAGCAGTATGACCTGCCCCTAAGGGGCAGGGCACAATCGGTTCTCGGCACTCTTGAAAGCCTGTTCACCGGGGAGGCTGGGCCCGGCCGTCAAGCGTAGCCATTACGTAGGTCGCGATAGGTGCAGAGACGGGCTTATACCGCTGGCGCCTCAGTGCCCTGATTAAGAATGTCGAGGTAACGCACGTAAGCATACACGCGAGCAACGCAAACACCGCGGCCAGCGGCGCGCTGGCGTGCTCGGCGTCAATGGCCAAATCTTCCGCAAATAACCGGCATTGCTAGCGGCGACCGTCACGGCAGTGGCGGTCGCTCGAGCATTTCCCCCACTTCGCGCAAGCGTTACCTTCGGCCAAGACCCGAAAGGGCTTGGGTACGGCGTCTTTGCCGGATTAGCGCCCGGTCGCCCTGCGACGCACCCTAGGAGAGTGGAGGGCACACCCGAAGAGATTCAAACTCCTGCGCCGTCACGCGGCCCATGATCCAACTCATCCGTCCCGGCGGTTAAACCGGGACGGTGAGTGAGTTATGACAGAAGTGGTTGCGGGGAGGCGCAACCAACGATACCGACATTCACTTGCGCCAGCGGTCTGACGGCAGTTGACCGCGTTCATCCCCCGGAATCGAAAGCACAGTTGCACGCCCATGGCGCAGCTTCATGTGGCTCCCGATGCCATCCGCCACCTCGAGCGGCTAAATCGCGATACGGCGAACGGCCTGATATCGACCGGCGCGTCCTTGCCCGCAACGAGATCGGCAATGATGCGTCCCGTGATCGGGCCCGATGCCAGGCCGACATGTCCATGGCCGAAGGCGTGGAAGATATCGGGAGATGCAGAGGACGCTCCGATAACCGGACGGCCATCCGGCGTCGAGGGCCGATGCCCCATCCAGCGCTCGACTTTCAGGCGCTCGCGTGGCCCCAGCGCCGGATAGGTCTTCAGCGCGTGTTGGACGAGGATCTCGACGCGACTCCAATCCGGCTCGGCATCGACATGCGTGAGCTCGACCTGGCCTGCGAGCCGCAGGCCGGCAGCGGTCGGCGTGTTGGCCATTCGTCCATCGCTCGGCATGATCGGAAATCGCGGGCCGGCCTGCGGTGACGCAATCACGCCGTGGTAGCCGCGCTCGCTCACGAGCATGACGCGATCGCCGGCGGCACGCGCGAGCGCCTTGGAGCGGATGCCGCCGCAGATCACCGCACGGTCGCAGTCGACCTGGCCTCGATCGGTCGTCACCGCCTTGAGACGGCCGTTCGCCAGCACGAAGCCGTCGGCGTGCGCGCGGACGAGAACCCCGCCTCGCGCACACACGGCCTGCACGATCGCAGCTACATAGGCGCCGGGGTCGGCGCAATACGCGCCGTCCTCGACCAGGACGCCGAAGCGATAGCCGGGACTGAGATCCGGCTCGCGGCGCCGCAGTTCCTCAGATTCGAGCTCGCGCCATTGCAGCCCGTTGTCCTTTCGAAGTCGCCAGGCGAGACCTTCCTCCTCGAACGCCTCGCGATCGCGATAAGCATAGAGCAGGCCGGTGCGACGGATCAGATCGGGCCGTCCGATCTCCTCCGCCAACAGGGCATGGCGCTGCGGACCATCGCCCAGGATCGATGCGAGCACGCCCGCCGTATGCTCGACCTTCTGACCGGTCCAACCGGCTGCAAGGAAGCGCAACAGCCACGGCGCCAGCGAAGGCAACGCGGTCCAACGCAGCACCAGCGGTCCGCTCGGATCGAGCAGATAGCCCGGCACCTTGCGCCAGAGACCGGGCATCGACATCGGGATGATCGACGCGGGGCTGATCCAGGCACCGTTTCCATAGCTCGCCGCCTGGGGTCCGCCGGGCTCATCCGGCTCGATCAGCGTGACGGCATGTCCGACTTTGATCAGTTCCCAGGCCGTGGCGGCGCCGACGATGCCGGCGCCGATCACTGCGATGCGCAGCGGCTTCTGACTCTGTTGCATTCGAAGCTGAGTCCTTGCGTGATCACGCGTTGGCCGCGGCTGCCGGCAACCGGCCGCTATGGAAATGACTGAGGAAGGCGCGTGTCGCGGCCTCCCGCGGCGTATCGATCACCTGTCGTGCCGGCCCGTCCTCCACCACCACGCCATCGCGCATGAAGACCACAGTGTCGGCCACCTCGCGCGCGAACGCCATTTCGTGCGTCACGAGCACCATCGTCATGCCCTCAGCCGCGAGCTGGCGAACGACCGCCAGCACTTCGCCGACGAGCTCAGGATCGAGCGCCGACGTCGCTTCGTCGAACAACATCACCTCCGGCTTCATCGCCAGCGCACGGGCGATCGCGACGCGCTGCTTCTGGCCTCCGGACAGCTTGTCCGGGGCAACGTCGGCCTTGTCTCGCAATCCGACCTTGTCCAACAACGCCAGCGCCGTCTGGCGCGCCTCGTCCGGCCGAACTTTCAGGACGGTGACGGGCCCCTCCATCACGTTCCGGATGACCGACATATGCGGAAACAGGTTGAAGTTCTGGAACACCATGCCGGTTCGCGCACGAAACGCTGCGAGGTCCTTGTCGCGCGGCAGTTGATGCCCGTTCGTGAAGTCCATGGTGCTTCGACCGACGCGAATGACTCCGCTTTCCGGGAGGGTCAGCAGATTGAGGCACCTGAGCAGCGTGGACTTGCCCGAGCCGCTCGGCCCGATCAGCGCAACGACGCCGCCGCGGGGCACGCGCAGGGAAATATCCTTGAGCACGCTCACCGCTCCGAAGGACTTTTTCACGTGGATGAGCTCGATCATCGCGGCATCGGACATGGGAGCATTCGCCTCGCTCGTTGACATCGGCCGACCTCAATGCGCGAGGCGCGCTTCGAGCACGCGCGCGACACGGGTCATCGGGAACAGGATGATGAAGTAGATCACAGCGATCATCGTGTAGGTCTCGAGCGGCCGGTAGGTCGCCGACGTGATCAGCTGCCCCTGATACAGCAGGTCCGGCACCGCCAGCACCGAGAGAAGCGAGGTGTTCTTCAGCTGCAGCACGGCCTGGTTGACCAGCGGCGGAATCATCCGCTTCAACGCCTGTGGCATCACGATGCGCCGCATCAGGTCGAAACGGCGCATGCCGAGGGCGCGCCCGGCGTCCCACTGGCCGGGATCGATCGACACGATGCCGCCGCGAATGATCTCCGAATAGAACGCGCCGCCATAGAGGCTCAGCGAGATGAAGGCCGCCACCGCGGGCGACAGCTCGACGCCGATCAGAACCGGGAGCGCGTAGTAGATCCACACCAGCTGAACCAGCACCGGCGTACAGCGGAAGATCTCGACCAGCATCACCAGCGGTGACGAGATCAGCCGTATGTTGGACAGGCTTGCGATCGCCACGATGCAGCCGACGATGAATCCGGCGACGGCGGTGAGAATGGTGAAGCCGATCGTATAGGCCGTGCCGACGCCGATCAGCTTGCTGTATTGCAGAAGGAAGCCGAAGCTCCACTCGTAATGCATCTCGCCTATCCCATACCAAATGATTGCGAATAGGCGGTCTGGGTCAGTCCCGAATAGAACCAGCGCCCGAGTGTAATGACATCGTAGACCGGCAATCCGAATTCACGCGACACCTCGGCGGAAAACGGCGGCAGATTGGTACATTCGAACACGATGGCACCGATGTTCGGATGACCGGAGAGAAGTGCCTGGACGGCCGCGAAGACGTCGCGCCGCAGCCATTCGCGATCATAAGGGCGATCGCCTTCGATATGCGCGCGCAACGCCCCGTCTGGAGGAAGTCCGACCCGCGGCGTGCCCGGATCGGCGCCGACGGCAACGAAGTGTCTCTCCGTCAGAGCCTTCGCATCGTAGGTGACGACGCCCGCTCGGCGGCCGGCCGAAAGGCAGCGCTCGACGATAGGTAATTGCAGAAGGCTGGAGGTTGCGAGCGGCAGCTTCATCCGCGCGGAAAGCTCGCGCTGTCGCGCAGCCAGAAAGCCGCACGAGGTTGCGAGTCCGATGGCCCCCTCCGCATGCAGCTCGTCGCCGGCTCTGACGAACGCATCCATGAGGTCGGCGTCATCGCCACCGACGATCTTACGGGCGGATGCGCCTGGAACGATCTTGAAGATCACGTCGAACGGCCAGCTTGCGGAATGGCCGACGTCCCCCGGCGGACGGTGGATCGCTGCATCGAGCATGATGATGCCGAGCGGAGGATGTCGTTCATTCTGCGTCAAGCCGTATTCCTTCAACATCGCTGCGGGCCAGCTCAGCGTGGCCCTGACACAAAACTGCCCGCGTCAGACGTGGACGCGGGCAGATCGATGGACAGCATCAGAACTGGAGACCAGGAGGAATATCCTGCTCCTGGATGTTCACCAACGAAAGACTCCCCAGGATCCATTCGCGCAACGCGCCGAGGGCACGGCTATATTCCAGCCAGTTGTCGACATAGGTGCGGAAACGGGTATCGGAATCGACACGCACTCCGCAGCAGGTCGGCTGCGCGGCCACCGGCGTCGGGATGATGACCTTGCCGACCTTCGCGTTCTTCTTGACGGTCACCAGCGACAGCATCGCGACCTGGATCAGGCAGTCGGCGCGGCCGGATTGCACCGCCAGCACGGCCTCATCCGGCGACTTGAGAGCAACCAGCGTCGCCTTCGGCAGGGTTCGCCGCGCGTAGAGATCGTGCGTAGAGCCGATGTCCACAGCCACTTTCACCTCCGGCTTGTTGAGGTCATCCCACGATTTCGGCTCGAAGCCGGACTTCGCGATGATGGTAAACGTGTTGTTCATGATCGGGCGGGTGAATTCCACGATCAGGGCCCGTGACGGCGTCGGGCTCAGTCCGAACATGATGTCGATCTTATTGGCCTGGAGATCCAGCACCGAGTTGCCCCAGGTCGACTCGATGATCTCGACCTCGGCCTCCATCGCCTTGGCGAGTTCGGTCGCCATGCTCACGCAGAAGCCCGACCATTGCCCGGTCGCGATGTCCTTGTGGTAGTAGGGCTCGGTACCGACGATACCGGCAATCCGAAGCTTCTTGGTCCGGCGAATTTGCGCGAACGTGCTCTCCGGTTGCGACTGCGCGAGGGCCGGCGATGCGACCGAGCCAGCTGCGAGTGCGGCCGCGGCTGCGCCAAGTCCCACGAGCGATCCGATGTCGCGACGATTAACCATTCTCAAACTCCCCCTGTAGGTGTTGAACTCAGGACGTCGCGCGTCGATACCGCGGGACAAGACACATTCATGCAGCTCTCTTGCTAGCAAAGCGAGCGGCAAAGTCACCCGTTTCGGAGCTGCGGGCCTCCCTGGCCAGCCGGCTGCCTTCACGGGTGGACAGGAAGTCCGACAGGCTCGCATCCTCCTGGCGCACAAAGCCCTTCGCCGGAAGCTTGCCCGCGAGAAACAGCTCGACCATCGCGACACAGCCCGCGGCCGTCGTCAGTTGGATGGCCCCGAGCTCGGGCCGGCCATCGTAGCGCAGGACGATGCTGTCCTCCTCCATGCGGCCGTTACGCTCGCCGATGCCGGTGACGAAGATCACGACGACGTCCTTGTGCGTGAACGGGGCGGCGCGGTTGAGAATGCGGCGCATCGTTTCCCGGTCGTCCGCCAGCCCCAGACCCTGCAGCAGCAGCTTCATGATCTCGGCATGCCCGGGGTAGCGCAAGGTCTTGTAGCTCATGTCGCGAACCTTGCCCGCCAGGGTCTCCGTCAAGGTGCCGAGGCCGCCCGAGGTGTTGAAGGCCTCGTAGGCGACGCCGTCGATCATCACGCCCTCGACCCCCTCCAGCGCGGGTACCGCAATCGGCTTGCCGTCGAAAACGATCTCGCACGGATTGCAGTACTCGTTGATCAGGCCATCGATGGACCAGGTCACGTTGTAACGCAAGGCATTGGTCGGATAGAGCGGCAGCGCGCCGACGCGCATCTTGATGGTCTTCACGCTATCGAACCGCGATGCCATCTCGGCCCCGAGCACGCAGATGAAGCCCGGCGCCAGGCCGCATTGCGGCGCAAACATCACGTCGGCGCCCGCTGCAAGGTCCTTGATGTAGGCGGTCGTGGCGACGTCCTCGGTCAGGTCGAAATAGTGTGTCCCGGTCTCCGCGGCGATCTGCGCAATGCCACGGTTGAGAAAATACGGACATGCGCTGACGACGATCTCCTGCTCCTTCAGAAAGGCGCGGAGGGCAGCTAGGTCTCCGGCATCCACCACTTTGGTAGCGAAGATGCGTCCGACACTCAAGCCGAGCTGCGCGTCCGATGCGTCCGCCAGCGTCACCTTGTGCCCCTGCTCCGCGAGCATGCCGGCGATCACGGCACCGATCTGCCCGGCACCGAGAACAGCGATGTTTTTCGACGATTGAGCCATTTCGAACCCCTCCTAGAGAGCAGCCTGAACGCCGACGGCCGCCGGATCGGCCCCGACCTTCTTGAGCCATGAGAATACCGGCGGCAGGCGATCGGCGATGGATTCCACCGCAACGTCGATGAAGACCGGCTCGTTCAGCTCGAACGCCTCGCGCAACGCGGCCTCCAGTTGCGCCGGCGTTTCGACCCGGAAGCTGCGGATGCCATAGACGGACGCGAGCCGGCTCATGTCGTATTTGCCGAAGTCGACGCTGAACGTCGGGTCGTTGACCGGTACGGCAGGGCTATGCTCGGACGCCTTGCGCGCACGATCACGGTCGACGACCCGCTGCAGGGCCTTGATCCAGCCGAAGCAGGCATTGTTGAAATGGATCAGGACTGCCGGAACTTGCAGGCGCGAAAGCGTCTCCAACTCGCCGGCCGACATGCCGAGCGAGCCGTCGCCGAACAGGCCAACAGGCCTCAGATGGGGAGCCGCGAAGTAGGCACCGATCACCGCCGGAATGGCGTATCCAAGTCCGCCGTAGAAGCGCGGGATCACGAGCTTGGACTGCGGATCGCGCAGGCGAAGAAAACGCGTGGCATAGGGTGTCGGCGTACCGGCATCAGACACCACGTTGCAGGGCATCGGCAGGCAACGGTTGAGCGTTTCAATCACCCGCTCGGGCCGCAGCGGCACCTCGTCGCTTTGCAGATGCGGCGCCATCACATCCCAGAATTCGGCGCGACGGCTGTTGATCTCGTCGACCCATGCAGCGGTCACCGACGCATGATCGGCGGGCGCCTTGGCGATCAAGGCCTCCACGACCGCACGCGCATCACCCACCAGCGGAAAATCGATGGCGTAGGTATTGCCGATGACTTCCGGCTCGAGATCGACTTGAACGATCCTGGTCTCTCCGTTCGGGACCGGCCACTGCCAATTCATGGTGGCGACCGACCCCATGCGGCAGCCGACATAGATCACGAGATCGGCACGGCCGAGCGCCCATACCGCGTGCGGATGAAAGCCGTTGTCGCCGATGATTCCGATCCCGAGCTTGTGGTCGTCGCGAATGACGCCCTGCCCGGTGATCGTGGTGACGACGGGAATGCCGAGACGCTCGGCAAAGGCGGTGATCGCCTCCGCCGCTGCAGACCGATTGGCTCCGCCGCCCGCAACGATCAGCGGACGCTCGGCGGCGAGAATCGCGTTCAGTGCGCTGTCGAGATCGGCGTCGGCGGGCCTGCTCCTATAGGACGGCGCCTGCCGGCATTGCGGCTCGACATGCAGCGACACGCCCTCGCTGGGCAGGTCCTGGTAGAGAATGTCCTCCGGCAGCGCGAGGACGACGGCGCCGGGCCGGCCGCCGGTGGCCTCGCGAAAGGCGCGGCGCACGACCTCTGGAAGCTTTCGCACATGAGCAAGCGTCTCGGCCCGCTTGCTGATCGGCTTGAACAGATCCTGGACTGGCAGCTCGGTCAAGGTGCCGCGCCCGACGCCGGGTTGCGGAATGTCGTTGACCATCAGAATGAGGGGCACCGACGATTTGTTGGCTTCAGCGACGCCGGGCAGACCGTAGAGCGCACCGGCCCCGCTCGGCACCTCCGCAACCCCAGGCTTTCCGGACAGGCGCGCATAGCAGTCCGCCATGAACACCGCCGAACGTTCGTCACGGCACAGAATGTGGCGAGGCGCGCCCTTCGTCGTTCTGAGAGCCTCATAGAGCGCGACATTGGTATCGCCCGGGACGCCGAAGATGACGTCGACGCCATATCCGGACAGCATGCTCACGAGCGCGGTTGCACCGTTCATTTTCAAATGCTCCTTGTTCTCAGTTGTTATTCAGGAGCATAGGCGCGGCATAAATATCCAAACCGCCGGCTATAGGAAGAATATAATTGCAAACCGCTGGACTAAGACTCGTTTCGACGGGAAACGAGACATGTTGCTAACAATCGAAGCAAGAAGAACGACAACGAGGCGGGATTTGCCCAGGCATTGTTCACCTTTCGAATTTCCTGGCGAGAAGAATCGACGACGTGGTGCGTCGAACACCATCCATCTCGGCGATCCAGTCGATGATTTCGTCGAGATGCGCCGACGTCGCGCAGTTGATCTTGACAAACAGATCGAACGGGCCGCTCAGCGTGTAGCAGTCCACGACTTCAGATTTCTTCCGCAGCGCGGCAATGACGTTGCCCTGCTGCCTGACCTCCAGCTCGATCAGGATGATCGCCGAGATCGAGGTCACATGCGCCTGCTTGCCCAGGATCGCAGTGTAGCCGGCGATCGTTCCGTCCTTTTCCAATCTTGCCAATCGCCCCTGCGCGGTCGCCCGGGACACGCCGAGCGCCTTCGCAAGATCGGAAATCGAGGTCCGCGCGTTGGACATCAGGATGTTGATGAGGTCCTGATCCTTCCTGGCGTCCGCGGGGCGGGCCATATCTTACCTCTTCGAATTGATCGTTTCTGAGCAAAACGAAGGGAAATTATTACGTTCTGGCCAAAACGGTCCAGCACTTCTTCCAGTCAACCCCTGCCTGTCTATCGATCAGGCGCGGTCACCGCGATGAGCCACTCCCGGAACGCGCGAAGCGGCGGATAGGCTGCACGCTCCGATGGCCAGACCAGGTAGTAGCGCTCCGGGCTTTCCATCGGCAGATTGATGGCGCGGACCAGCTTGCGGCTCGCAAGCTCCTCCTCGATCAGGAATGTCGGCAACAAGGCGACGCCCAGGCCTGCCATCGCCGCCTGCGCCGCGGTCGCAAACTGATCGAACACCATTCCCTGGGCTGCCCTGGCTGCGACGTCGTGCATCGCAAACCAGCGCGTCCAGGCCTGGGCCCGGGTCGAGATGCTAAGCAGCGGCGCCCGCCTGAGATCGTCGGCGGCACGAAAGCGATACTCCCGTTTCAGGCTGGGACTACACGCCGGGATGACCTGCTCGGAGCGCAGCAGGGCCATTTCTGCGCCCGGCCATTCCGCCTGGCCGAAATGGATGGCAGCATCCAGGGCTTCCGCGCCGAAATCGAAATAGGACAGCCGCGTCGCAAGGTTGATCGTGATCCCGGGATTGGCCGCGAGGAATTGCGGCAGCCGCGGCGCCAGCCAGCGCGTCCCGAATGTCGGGAGAATGCCGAGATTGAGCGTTCCCCCACCCGGATTAGCCCGCAAGTTCAACGAGGCGGAGCTGATCTTGTGGAGCGCGTCGCGGATCTCGCGCGCATAGGACGCTCCGGCGGAGGTGAGCCGCACCGTCTGGCGTTCGCGAATGAATAGCTCGGCCTCGAGCTGCTGCTCTAGGATCTTGATCTGCCGGCTGACCGCGCTCTGTGTCAGCTGGAGCTCCTGCGCCGCCATCGTCATGCTGCCGGTGCGGGCCGTCGCCTCGAAGGCGGCGAGGACTGCGGTAGAGGGCAGGAAGCGGCGCGGTGTCTGGATGCTCATCGGGTCATTCCAATTCAGAATGATCTTCTGAGCAATCATTGTTTGAACCGGCCCCAGCGACAAGTCTAATCTGCAGATGTCATGATTAAATTGCATGACTGAGCGATCAGGGCCTCGCACGATCAGGCTGGTCCGGCCCCACTGGAGATCTCCGATGCGAGCACTGCACGCGGACGCCGACAACATCCGCACCTTGTTTTCGCGCGCCATGTCGGACATGTACCGCGCCGAGGTGCCGCAATACGGAACGCTGATGGAGTTGGTCAGCGAGGTCAATCGGGCGACCTTGCAACAGAGCGAGCAGTTGCGCGAGAGCCTCGATCGGAGCGACGAACTCGAGCGATTGAGCCTCGAGCGTCACGGCGCCATCCGCCTGGGACGCCCGGAGGAGTTGTTCAACGTGCGCCGCGTGTTTGCCGTGATGGGCATGCACCCGGTCGGCTACTACGACCTGTCGGCCGCGGGCGTGCCGGTGCATGCGACGGCGTTTCGCCCGATCGACGATGCGGCTCTGCGCCGCAATCCGTTTCGGGTCTTCACCTCGCTGCTGCGCCTGGAGCTGATCGAGGACGACGCGCTCCGCGCGGCAGCCCAGCGAATCCTCGGCGAGCGCAGCATCTTCACGCCGCGCACCCTCGAGCTCGTGGAGGTGTTCGAGACGCAGGGTTACCTGACCGTCGCGCAGGCCGAGAAGTTCGTCGGCGAAGCGCTGGAGACCTTCCGCTGGCACAGCGAGGCCACGGTCAGCCTCGACGTCTACCAGCAGCTGCATGATGCACATCGGCTGATTGCCGACGTGGTGAGCTTCAGGGGTCCCCACATCAATCATCTGACACCGCGCACGCTCGACATCGACGCTGTCCAGGCCGGAATGCCCGGTCGCGGCATCGCGCCGAAGGCCGTCATCGAGGGCCCACCGCGCCGCGGCTGCCCAATCCTGCTGCGCCAGACCAGCTTCAAGGCGCTGGAGGAACCGATCATCTTCAAGCGGGACGACGGCACATCGGCGCCCGGAACACATACTGCGCGCTTCGGCGAGATCGAACAACGCGGCGTGGCCCTGACGCCGAAAGGGCGCGCGCTCTACGACGCGCTGCTTGCGTCGGCGCGCGAAACCGACGGTATCGAAGCAAGCACGCGCAGCTACTCCGAGAGACTGGCCGAACGCTTTGCGGCGTTTCCCGATGATTGGGCAACGCTACGACAGGAAGGCCTGGCCTTCTTCCGCTATTCGGTGACCGAGGCCGGGGCCGGATCGGGCCAGGCTCGGGCGTCCTCCGTCGATGATCTGATTGCCGAGGGGCTGCTGCGCTTCGATCCGATCATCTACGAGGATTTTCTCCCGGTGAGCGCTGCCGGCATCTTCCAGTCGAATCTCGGCTCCGAGGATCAGAGAACCTACGCGTCCAACGCCAACCGGTCCGCATTCGAGGCCGCCCTTGGCGCCAAGGTTTGCGATAACATGGAGCTGTACGCGAGGGCGGAGCAGGAATCGCTGCAGCAGGCTCTGCTACAGCTGAAATCACCGCATTTCGGACGCACGGCGATCGCCCGTTAGCCGCGGGCTGATCGCGACAACTCTTCGCATCCACCGTTTAAAGGCCGTTTGCCATGACCGATACGCCGTCCCGTTCCATCACATCGCTCGCCGACGAAGTGGACGCATTGCTTGCCAGGCTCGGCGTCGAGCCCGGCCGGCATAAGGGCGGCACGCTGGTCGCGCGGACCCCGATCACCGGCGAGATCACCGGACGCGTGCACGAGGTCAGCGCCGCGCAGGCGGCCGTCGAGATCGACAAGGCGCACGCCGCCTTTCTGGAATGGCGGCAGGTCCCTGCGCCGAAGCGCGGTGAGCTCGTGCGGCTGCTCGGCGAGGAGCTGCGCGCCAACAAGGAGGCGCTCGGCCGGCTGGTCTCGATCGAGGTCGGCAAGATCGCCTCGGAGGGCCTGGGCGAGGTCCAGGAGATGATCGACATCTGCGACTTCGCCGTCGGCCTGGCGCGCCAGCTCTATGGCCTGACCATCGCCACCGAGCGCAGCGAGCACCGCATGATGGAGATATGGCATCCGCTCGGTGTGACCGGCATCATCTCCGCGTTCAATTTCCCGGTGGCCGTGTGGTGCTGGAATGCGGCGCTGGCCTTGGTGTGCGGCAACAGCATCGTCTGGAAGCCGTCGGAGAAGACGCCGCTGACTGCGCTCGCCACCGAGGCGCTGTTCGCGCGCGCGCTCGAGCGCTTCAAGCAGGCGGGCGGACCGGCTCCGGATGCGCTGTCCGTGGTGCTCTTCGGCGGACGTGACATCGGAGAGATTCTGGTCGATCACACCAAGGTCCCGCTGGTCTCGGCCACCGGCTCGACAGCGATGGGCCGCGCGGTCGGCCCGCGGCTCGCCAATCGATTTGCGCGGGCGATCCTGGAGCTCGGCGGCAACAACGCTGCGATCGTAACACCGACGGCAGACCTCGACCTGACGCTGCGCGGTGTTGCGTTCGCTGCGATGGGCACCGCCGGCCAGCGCTGTACGACGCTCCGGCGTCTCTTCGTGCACGAGACCGTCTACGACACCTTCGTGCCGCGCCTGAAGCGCGCCTATCAGAGCGTGACGATCGGCGATCCGCTCCAGGCGGGCGCTCTCGTGGGGCCGCTGATCGACCATGGCGCTTATTCGAGCATGCAGAAGGCGCTCGATGCGGCGCGTGCCGTTGGCGGCCACGTGCTCGGCGGCGAGCGCGTTGCGCTGGCGGGAGCCGACGAGGCCTATTATGTGCGCCCGGCGCTGGTCGAGATGTCCACGCAGACCGGTCCCGTCAGGCACGAAACCTTCGCGCCCATCCTCTACGTGATGACCTATCGCGATCTCGACGCGGTGCTCGAGCTGCACAATGACGTCCCACAGGGGCTGTCGTCCTCGATCTTCACCAACGATCTGCGCGAGGCGGAAACCTTCCTGTCGGCGCGCGGATCCGACTGCGGAATCGCGAACGTGAACATCGGCCCCTCCGGCGCCGAGATCGGCGGCGCGTTCGGTGGCGAGAAGGAGACTGGTGGCGGACGCGAATCTGGGTCGGACGCCTGGAAGGCCTATATGCGGCGCGCGACCAACACCATCAACTTCGGACGCACGCTGCCGCTCGCCCAGGGCGTCAAGTTCGACCTCGCCTGAGAGGAGCGGCCCGTGAACGTGCTCGCCAAACAACCGTCTCCGTTCAAGCCGGCGCAGCGGCTGTCCGCGATCGGCGTGTCGGAGATACTGAAAGTCACCGGGCTCGCCGCGCAGATGAAGAGAGAGGGCCAAAATGTCATCATCCTCGGCGCGGGCGAGCCGGACTTCGACACGCCCGAGCCGATCAAGGACGCCGCTGCGCGGGCGATGCGCGATGGCGCCACCAAGTACACCGCTCTCGACGGCTCGCCCGAGCTGAAGGCCGCCATTCGCGCCAAGTTCAAGCGCGACAACGGCCTCGACTTCGCGCAGGACGAGATCACCGTTTCGGCCGGCGCCAAGCAGGTGCTGTTCAACGCCATGATGGCAACGCTCGATCCCGGCGATGAAGTCATCATCCCCACGCCATTCTGGGTGACCTATGCCGACATCGTGGCGATCGCGGGCGGGACGCCGGTTCTCGTGCCGTGCTCGGAAGCCAATGGCTTTCGGCTGTCGCCCGAGGATCTCGCGCGCGCCATCACGCCTCGCACCCGCTGGCTCATGCTGAACTCGCCGTCGAATCCGTCGGGAGCCGCATACTCGGAACATCAATACCGGCCGATCCTCGACGTTCTGCTGAAGCATCCCTCCGTTTGGCTCATGGTCGACGACATCTACGAGCACATCATCTACGACGGCTTTCGCTTCGTCACGCCAGTCGCCATCGAGCCGGCGCTGCGCAACCGCACCCTGACGGTGAATGGCGTCTCCAAAGCCTATGCGATGACCGGCTGGCGCATCGGCTATGGCGCGGGCCCCAGCGCGCTGATCAAGGCCATGGCCGTCGTGCAGAGCCAATCGACCTCCTGCCCCTCGTCCATCAGTCAGGCCGCCGCAATCGAGGCGCTGACAGGACCGCAGGATGTCATCGCCGACCGCTGCCGGTCGTTTCAGCAGCGGCGCGACCTCGTCGTCGACGCGTTGAACAGCATCGAAGGCATCAGCTGCCGCGTCCCAGAAGGCGCCTTCTATACGTTCGCGAGTTGTGCAGGCCTCATCGGCAAGACCACGCCGGATGGCCGCGTTGTGGAAGATGATACAGTGTTCGCAGACTATCTTCTGCGCGCCGCCGGCGTTGCCGTCGTCCCGGGTTCGGCCTTCGGCCTCGCGCCCTATTTCCGGATCTCCTACGCCACCTCAGCGGCCGAGCTTCGCGACGCCTGCCAGCGCATCGCTGCCGCGGCGGCTCGACTATTGTAGATTGCGCCGAACGTTTGTGAGCCGCTCGCATTTCACCCATTTTCTTGCGCAGATACTGACGCAAGGAGATATCGCGTTGCATGAGCGACAAACTGGTTACACAGTTCGCCCCAGCTTGTGATCTTTTGCCGCGATCGCCTCTAATTCGTGCCGGCCTTTTCTAGGCCACAGCTTGCGGGCCTCCTCACCTTTGTCGCTGCGGAGCTTATCGGCTAGGGGAGCAAAAACCAAAACTCCCGCAGCCGAGGCGGCTGCGGGAGTGTCGGTCTCAGTGGTTGCGGGGATAGGATTTGAACCTATGACCTTCAGGTTATGAGTTTGTTGAAAGCCGTTTTCGCCACTCTGCGACGGCACCTTATTCCCCGCGCCACGCTACGACAACTCATTGAGCTGGCTTGATTTATTTTCGTCGTTGCTTCTACCTTGTTTGCGAAGCGCTACGCCACGACTTTCGTCGCGCCGCTTCCACGACGCTTCCACGAAACATAGCCCGGCCAAAAAACTGAAGGTCGGAACATTACGCGAACGGGTGTGCTATGGCGAAGATCAAGATCACCAAAAGATCCGTAGAGGCCCTCAAGGTGACGCCGAAGGACTACATCGCCTTCGATACGGATCTTCCTGGATTCGGAGTGCGCGTCATGCCGAGTGGGAAGCGATTCTTCCTGCTGCAATATCGACGTCATGGCCGGACGCGCCGGGTGATGATCGGACAATACGGTGTCGTGACGGCGGAATTGGCGCGGCGCGAAGCAACGATCAAGCTTGGCGGTGTACGAGGCGCCAATGGTGATCCAGCGGCGTTGCGCGATGCTGAACGGCAGTCGACAACCATGAAGGAGCTCGGAGAGCGCTTTCTAACGCAATACGTCCCCACTCGCTGCAAGCCGTCGACGGAGGCCGAATATCGGCGCTCGGTCGAGCTATTCCTCGACCCATTTTTCGCCAAGCAGCACGTACGCTCGGTGACAACCGCTGATGTGGCAGAAATGCACGGCTCCTTGTCTCATATCCCGTATCAGGCGAACCGCACACTGGGCGTCCTGTCGAAAATGATGAACCTTGCCGAAACTTGGGGTATACGGGACAAGCACACCAACCCCTGCGAAGATGTCGAGCGCTTTCCAGAGCTTAAGCGCGAGAGGTTCTTGTCTCCGAACGAGCTGCAGCGGCTTGGACAGGCGTTAACAGCCGCGGAGGTGCACCAAACGGAAACTAAATATGCCGTTGCTGCCTTCCGTATCCTGCTCCTCACGGGGTGCCGGTTGTCTGAAATCCAACGCCTTGAATGGCGCCACGTCGATCTACAGCAAAAAGAATTGCGGTTGCCCGATAGCAAAACCGGGGCGAAGACTGTCCATCTTGGCGACACGGTAGTTGCATTGTTAGAGACGCTGCCTCGCGTGGCGGGCAACCCATACGTGATCGTGGGAAAGAATAAGAAGACCCACCTCACCGATCTTCAACATCCGTGGCGTCGCATCCGCGAAACTGCTGGGCTGACCGACGTGCGCATTCACGATCTGCGTCACACATTTGCGTCCGGCGGATTACTTGTCGGCGAAGGGTTGGCGATGATCGGCAAATTGCTGGGACACACGCAGGTTCAGACCACGGCGAGGTACGCCCATCTCGCGTCTGATCCAGTCAAGCAAGCAGCCACTAAGATTTCAGATCGACTAGCTTTGGCTCTATTCAGCAGTGTCGACACCGCGGGCGTCAAGCAACCGCAGAACTCTGGGCCGCTAACTGAAGATGCGGATGATACGTCAGAAGCAGCTTGATCAAGGCAACTCGCCCGCGGTTCGCGACCTTGATGCAATCGAGCCCTCGGGCGCCGTGAGTTCGTTGGTGCCCAGGGAGGGAATCATACGCAACCAACGACACGAGGAACCATTGTTTGTCCCTAGCATGGTGGCTTGAGCGTTGGTCTTGTCGCCGAGGTGGCTGCACCACTGTCCCAGGAGCCGTTGTTCTATTTGAGCCAGCCGTGGCTGGCCATGAGGGATGACCGCCGCCCTCCGAAGGTCGAGGCCACACTTTCGAATCGTGTCGGGTGCGCCATCGCTTTCGATGGCAAGTAGGCCAAGTCTTCCCTCAGTGAGATTTGCGCAGCGCTTGGCGACCTGACTTCGCCTTCATCGGCCGCGCTCACGTCACGAAGCGTGAAAATCGGGAATTCGAGTCACGGGTCCGCTACATCGCGAAACCCACTCTAACAGGAGCCCCGTTCTTTTATCGGAGAGCACAAACTCGGTAGTTGGCATCTTGAAAGCCCGCCAAAAAGCCGTTCGTGCGCGATCCATCGCCGCCTAATGGTCTCGGGGTAGTTAAAATCGCTGCGTAGCTATTGGAGGCCGAAGCTGACCTATGTAAGATGCTTTATTGCCGGGGCAGCAGCTTGGCTTCCGCGACCGCCGCGCTGTAGACGGTCTCCGCCGGTCCGCAGCTCAACGTCACCTCCCGCAAGGCGTCCCGCGCCTGCTGGGTCTGGCCGTTATGCAGAGCCAACTCTCCTAGAAAAAAACTCGCTTCGCATTCGCGTTTAGACTTATCGCGGTCAGTGCCACGTTGGGCAGCCGCTTTGACTTCATCCGCAGCGAGAAGCCCAAGATACATATCGAGCATTGCGCCCGGCCACGTTTCACGATTCGCAGCCTTCACATTCGCTTCAAATTCATCCCGATCGGATTCTCCCTTGTGCACCCGGGCAATGTGCAACCAAATGATAGGATAGGGATTCGACGGCCGTAGCCGCACGGCGGTCTTGAAGTCCTCGATGCTGTCGTCGACTGCGCCTGAAAACAGGTGTGCCCGCCCTCTCCCCAAGTATGTGGCCGCATTGCCCGGATCCACCGTCAACGCTCGATCGAAATCGCTCAAAGCTTCAGCATATTTTTCGATCGCCAGGTTCACACTCGCGCGATTTGACAAGGCCGCAACGTCTCGCGGATTTAGCCTGATTGCGGTATCGAGGTCTGCGAGAGCACTCTTGATGTCTCGACGGGAGACATGCAGGACCGCCCTGTTTACGTAGGCGTCTTCGTAGGTCGGCTGCAGCGCGATCGCTTTGTCGTAGTCTGCGATGGCGCGCTCTTCATCCTGTTTCAAAACGTAAGTGCGAGCACGATTGTAATAGGCTGGAGCGTAGTCGGAACGCAAGCGGATCGCCAATCCGTAGTTTTCGATGGCGCGATCCAACTCTCCCAATTTTTCGTAGACATTCCCAAGGTTGTTGAAAACGAGAGGATCGCCGGGATTTAGTTTGCTGGCTGTTAGAAAGTCCTGCAGCGCGCGCTGGTATTCGCGCTCGTCACCCCAGATGATCCCTCGATAGAGATAGGCGTTGGGAAATTCTGGAAGCAGCGCGATGGCCGCATCGAAGTCCGACAACGCGCGGTCGCGACGACCGAGCGCTTCGTTAGAAACGCCCCGGGTGTAAAGGAGAAGGCCGCGTTGTTTGTCCGAGAACAAGCCACGCTGAAGCGCCTCATCAAACAAGCGTATCGCCAGCGTGAAATCGCCCCGATCCTTCGCAACGAAGCCGGCCTGTGCGAGATCGAGAGGGTCGCGTTGAGCGAAGCTGGGGGAGATGAGGCATGTCGCCAAAGCCACAACCGCGGTCAGGCCCAAAGCGACCGTTCTGACGAACTTCCTCGAAAAGCTACTCATCGGCCATACCTCAATGAGGAGGCGCCACCGGCGCAAACCGCTGGTTTGGACAGGATCATTGATACTGGCCGATGCCTTACCTGATATCGGCCGGACCGCGGCAGCCGGCTGTTCGATGATCGCGGATACGACCCCTACCGCAGCCACCAACGAGATCGCGTGCGGACCCATCGGGCAATCTGACTGATGGTGGAGGCGCAACACCAGCCATCACCACCTTCGGAAATGCCGGTTTGGTCTGAAAGGACCCGATCGCTTGGCAAGTTGACCAAGTTGCGGCCGTGAACGCCATTGCCAACATTAGGAAGCGGATGCGACACATTGGAGCCTCCGCAGGCAACCAACAAACGGACTCATACTCCAAAATTGGCCACTACGAAATTTAAATCGGGCCACGAGGATAATACGGCAAGCGAACGACAGCGGTTGATCGCAAGGAAATCAGGACAATCCCAGCAGCAATCACCGGAAAAGCGGTCGTGAAAGACCACACCCCGTTCCCATGTAGGAAATACCCTTCTGCCCGCCCAATAGGCCCTGCGGAAACATCGACGACTGGCCGAGACGGGGCGTGCGCGTCTGTGTGCAGCGCAACAATTTCTTGATCAGTTGTTGTTTTATCCGCCTGGTCTATTGCGAATAACTCGCAAGAAGGTCTAGGGAATGAATGTCATATTCCTTTGGTCTAAGTTTCGTTCGGGTTGCAGGGCGCGGCATGAAGAGGATTTGCAAGATCGGCGGTGGGATCGGGATTGCGCTTGCGACGCACTCCTGCGCCATCGCGGCTGATCTGCCCGCAAATCCTCCGGTTAAGGCGCCCGCGCCGTATCTTGCGTCTTACGACTGGAATGGCTGGTACGCCGGCGTCCATGTAGGAGCGATCAGAGGCATTTCAAACTGGTCCGCAATTCCGCCAGGTGCCGGCGCTCCGAGTCTGAGCGGATCGTTCGACCTTCCCTTTCACTTCGATTTCATGGGCGGGACGGGTAGCTACTTGGCCGGGTTTCAGGGTGGGTACAACTACGTCTTTCCGTCTCGCGTCCTGCTGGGCTTCGAATCCGATATATCGTTTCCGAATTCGGACGTGCAGGTACCCTATTCCGTGCGCGGCAGTCAGACGGTCACTTCGCCCTTAACTGGCCAGGTTACCTACGGCGAGGCGGTCATTCACTACGGGAGCGCGCGCGCCCGTATCGGCTATGCGTTCGATCATTTCCTTCTCTACGGAACGGGTGGGTTAGCCTGGAGCTACGATCAGGTAACACGTACACAGGTTGACGGCGTTTCCTTTGGCGGCTTTGCAACGCCTGGAACGGTGGACACCAGGCTGTTGTGGCGACTGGGATGGGCCGCGGGAGCCGGGATCGAAATTCCACTCGCGGCAAACTGGACAGCAAAAGCCGAGTATCTGTCGACCGGATTTGGCTACAAGGGCATGAGGTTCACGGGTGCGGCGGAAGCGTTCAATTCCGACCTCGCCATGCAAAGCATCCGGCTCGGCCTCAACTACAGGATCGGCGACGACAGCCGCATCCCGGATTTCCTCACCAAGGGGCCATCTGCACTGGAGACGGACCGCTTCGCGTTCCATGCCCAGGCCACCTATGTCGGTCAATACGCTCCGCCGTTTCGGGCTCCCTATGGTGGCCGCAACAGTCTCGACCCCAATACCGGACGCGA
This sequence comes from Bradyrhizobium denitrificans, assembly GCF_013179005.1. Lineage (NCBI taxonomy): Bacteria > Pseudomonadati > Pseudomonadota > Alphaproteobacteria > Hyphomicrobiales > Nitrobacteraceae > Bradyrhizobium > Bradyrhizobium denitrificans. Next base: position 36,734 of record NZ_JABFDP010000020.1, read on the forward strand.
GACTTTCGACACCACCTTGTATGCGGGGGTCCGGCTCTGGAAGGGCGCCGAAGCCTGGATCAATCCGGAAATCGATCAGGGCTTTGGATTGAGCTCGTCGGTAGGCGCCGCGGGATTTCCAAGCGGCGAGGCCTACAAGGTCGGCGCGAGCTATCCCTACACGCGTCTGCACCGGGCATTCCTGCGTCAGACCATTGACCTCGGCGGCGAAGTTCAGAAAGTCGATGCCGGACTCAACCAGTTTTCCGGAACCCAAACCTCCGATCGGCTGGTGTTTACCGTCGGAAAATTCAGCGTCGGCGATATTTTCGACACCAACAAGTACGCGCATGATCCCCGCTCCGATTTCATGAACTGGACCATCATCGACACCGGAACTTTTGACTACGCAGCCGACGCCTGGGCCTACACAGTAGGCGCGGCTGCAGAATGGTACCAAGGTCCCTGGACCTTCCGCGGCGGTCTGTTCGACCTATCCGTCGCACCGAATGCTACCCGCCTCGATTCACGGTTCAGCCAATTCCAGTGGGTCGGCGAGATCGAGCGGCGATATGCCATTTGGGATCAACCCGGGAAAATCGCGATCAGCGGATTTCTGACGCGAGGCCGGATGGGAAGCTTCCAGGACGCCATCCAGCTCGCCGCGCAAAACGGAGGCCCTGCCGATATCGCTGCTGTGCGACGCTACCAAAGCCGTGGCGGCATCAGCATGAATCTGGAGCAGCAACTGATCCCTAATGTTGGCTTCTTCGCCCGCGCCGGCATCGCGGATGGCAAAAAAGAACCCTATGAATTCACCGACGTCGACCGGACCGTTGCAGCCGGCCTTTCGATATCGGGAAAGCAATGGGGGCGCGACGGCGATACCTTCGGAATTGCCGGCGTCGTCAACGGTATCACAAACGTCCATCAGGCGTTTCTCAATGCCGACGGACTGGGAATTCTGGTTGGCGACGGGATGCTGCCGCATCCCGGCAATGAGAAGATTTTCGAGACGTACTATAGCTTCCCGGTGTTTGCCGCCAAGGTCACGCTGGACTATCAGCTCATCGTGAATCCTGCGTATAACCGCGACCGCGGGCCTGTCTCGGTGCTCGGTTTCCGCGTGCATTCGCAATACTAGATGTCATTCAGACTACGTTATCCGGCGCCAGCGCGTAAGCATTGTTCCCATCGATCTCGATCTGCAGCGTCGCGTGACCGATCTTTTAGCGCTCCCTGAGCACTCGGGCCGCCTTCATGAGGAAATCGTCACCCGGGTGCCCGGCGGGCATGACGAGATGACAGGTCATGGCTATCTTCGTCGTGCTGATGGACTATACGGAGAGGCCCTGCATCACGATCGAGCCGAACGGCGACGTTGCGCTCAGGGACCTGCCGACCGAGATTCGCAACAGACTCTATGTTCGCGACAGGACATATGCGCCGATGGCCAAGCTCGTGGGCCCGAATCCAACTTTAGCGGCGGTCGAGCAAACCGAACCCGCCGTGAGCCACCCCTGCGCCTGTAAGAAAGGTATCCTCCCGTTTCGAGGCGAACTTTCCGGGGCCGGAGGGTTTCGTCGAACAATTGATTGGCACACAGATATTGCCCCCGCTGAAGCCGCTGCGAATGCGCACAGGTCGAGACGCCCAAGGCCGCGCAAACTGCGGCGTGCTCAAACATCGCAAAGCCGCGCGGCGCCTCGCAATATTGCGCGTCACTTTTGTTGTGGTCATCCCCAGCGTCACATAGGCGCCTTGCGAGGAGACATCCGCATTCTACCCACTCAGTTTGCCGACCGGCGGGAAAAGAATCCGGTCGCGCGTAGCCCGCAATCACCGCACCCGAACGACCAACCACCCGGCTCCCTGTACCAATCGCCGTCGCTCGCACATCCTGGACACGCAATTGTCCCCTTGACGGCAGGTTCGGCGGCAAGTTTGGCTTCCATCGCCGCCTTAAGCCGGTTGGCGCGCTCGCCTCCTTCCTCTTCGCGTTCGTCCATCTAAACCACGCTATCTGGAGCGAGTGAGCAGGCGTTACCCTCGCTGATCTCGATCTGAAGGGTCGCGTGGCCGATCTTGTAGAATTCTTGCAGCATGTGAGCACATTCCATCAGGAATGCGTCGCCCGGATGCCCGGACGGGATCACCAAATGACAGGTCATTGCGGTTTCAGTGGTGCTGATCGGCCATACGTGCAGATCATGAATTTCCGTCACGTTCGGCCTATCGAGCAGGAACTGCCTGACCGCGTCGAGGTCGATTTCTGCGGGTGCTGCGCTCAATGACATGCCTACCGAACTCCGCAGCAGACCCCATGTGCTCCAGAGAATGACCGCGCAGATGATCAGGCTCATGGCGGGATCCAACCACAACCATCCGGTCCACAGGATCAGCGCCGCCGAGATCACGACGCCGGCCGACACCGCCGCATCGCCCGCCATGTGCAGGAACGCGCCCTGAATGTTGATGTCGCCTTTTCGTCCTCTTGCGAACAGCAGTGCCGTGGCACCGTTGACGAAGATGCCGATCGTCGCCACCACCATCACGGTGACGCCGGCGACCGGTTCTGGATCCCGGAAACGCTGCACCGATTCCCAGCTGATCGCGCCGGTGGCCACCAACAGAAAGACTGCGTTTGCGAGCGCCGCGAGGATCGATGAGCCGCGAAGCCCGTAGGTAAACCGTCCGCTTGGTGCGCGCTTGGATGCGATCGAGGCCGCCCAAGCCACCAATAGTCCGAAAACGTCGCTCAGGTTGTGCCCGGCGTCGGCCATCAGCGCCGTGGAGTTCCCGAGATAGCCGTAGACGGCTTCGGCGACGACGAGCGCGGTGTTCAAGGAGATGCCGATGGCGAAAGCTTTGCCAAAACTAGCCGGCGCATGAACGTGTCCAGCGCCGCCATGATCGTGGTGGTGTTCATCGCCGGCGCCATCCCTGTGGTCGCCGCCATGGACATGACCTCCACCGTCGCCATGGCCGACGTGCCGATGACCATGATCGGCGCCCTCGCTCCTGCTGTTTACGTTAGACATGCAGCACGGCCTCCTCGGCTCTAATCGCTTCGTCCTCGATCTGGACGGTGACGTGGTCGATGCCGAAATCGACCTGCATCATGCGGCGTGCTTCCCGCAGCGCCTCGCGTCCCCGCGACATGTCGGCGACGACGAGATGGCCGCTCATCGCGTCGAATCCGGACGTAACGGTCCATACATGAAGATCGTGGACGGCGGTCACGCCGGATATCTCCATGAGCTTCCGTTCAAGCGTCCCAAGATCGACATTCGGGGGCGTGCCCTCCATCAGGATATGCGTGACCTGCTTCAGCAGCGTCCAAGTCCTTGGGACAATGAACAGCCCAATGCCGGCGCCGATGATCGGGTCGGCGAGAACCCAGCCCTTCCACATGATGAGGAAGGACGCGACGATGACCCCGATCGAGCCGAGCATGTCGCTCAGGACCTCGAAATACGCACCCTTGACGTTCAGGCTTTCTGCCGACCCTCCCGCAAGCAGCCGCATGCTGATGAGATTCACAACGAGCCCGATCGCCGCGACGACCAGCATCGGTCCGCTCCGGATCTCGGGTGGGGCCTGGAACCGTTGGTATGCTTCGTAGAGGATGTAGACCGTGAGCAGTAGCAGCACGACCGCGTTGGTGAGCGCGGACAGCACTTCCATGCGCAGGTAGCCGTACGTCCGCTGCGGTGTTGCCTCGCGCTCCGCGAAACGGATCGCGAGCAGAGCTAGTGCCAGCCCGCCGACGTCGGTCATCATGTGCGCGGCATCGGCGAGCAGCGCAAGGCTGCCTGTGACCAGACCGCCGACAACCTCGGCCACCATGTACGTCGCAGTCAAGGCGAGCGCCCATCTCAGCCGTCCCGCGTGTTGCGCGGCCGCGGTTCCCGCCGCACCTCCACCATGCATTACTTCAATTCCTACTGTTTGAGACGTGATGGAAGACTTCGCGGTCGAAGCGCAGGAGACTAACTGTTGATGACGTCATTTCTCTACGATCCACTTTCAATTCGGGCTTCAACGGAACCGGGTTCCGTTCCAGATCAATCGTTTGCAGCAGCTATGGTCGAATGCGCCGCAATGCACTTCTAGGGCAGGGACGCCGGAAACGGTTAACATGTCGATTTCGAAAACGTTTCCACGCCAGACCTCCCGCTGCAAACCGACTCGGGAGACAAAAACGCGATGGAGACATCCACCTGACGTACAGACTTCTGCTCTGTTCCCGCAGCCGATCTGGTCGAAGTGCACCGCCGTGAATTCTTCACCCGTGCCTCCCTGCAGATACCGCAGGAAGCCATTGCGCACGGTAATGTATTCATCCCCGCACGCGCGCTTCGCCAGATCGAGTGCGGAGCGGATGGCGGGAGAGAGCTGGTCGTACTCGCGGGAGGATAGCGGCACCAACCGGCCTGAGGCCTGCCCCGAAGCACGCGCCAGCGCGCCGGACGCCGTAAGGCAAATCAACGCTGCTATGAGGAAACGCGACATGGAGTTCTCCCTGAGGCCGACATCGACGGCACGATCAAGATTCTCGATCCGGCTTGAAGGAGACGCCGATACGCTGTTCCTTGATCCAGACGATCCGGCATTCGTGGCGAATATCGTCGGAAGAAATCACCAACGCGAATTCCCTTGGGACGCCGAGCGGGCTCGCGACGTCCAGCATGGCACCGGACTTCGTGAGGTTGCGCACGGTGCAAGAGATCGCCGATCCCCCGAACGAAATCATTGCCGCCTTCAAAACGCGTGTTCGTCGCAGTTTGCGCTTGTCTTCTATAAGGGCCTCCCATCGGGACATGCCTAGTCGACCTTCTTTTCGGCCTTCTCCGCGAGCTTGACGATGTCGCCTTTCGTGAACAGGATGCCGTGAAGCTCGGTCCGCCAGTCCTTGTTGCGGCGGAGCAGGAATTCGAGGTTCATTCCAAAATGCTTGAACTCCTCCTTCTGCGCATTGGCCATGATCGCTTTGGCCTCCTTGTCCTTTTCAAGCGACATTCTCTGTTCATACCAGCCGATGGCCTCGGCTTCCTCGATCAGCGACGTGATCATTCGTGCAAAGGTGCGCGTTTCCTGCGAAAGTTCATCCGCCGGTTCGTGATATTGATCGAAGCCCATTTTCGTCTCCTGCTGGTTATGTCGTGGACGGAAATTCTTATCGAATTGAATGAAGCAGACGCCTAGCGACGAAGCGTCGGTCAGAATTCATCTTTACTCCCTTCCGGCTTGATTTTTTTCGGCCGCCAGCGGCGGGCATCGAGCCGGCCGATTAATGGCAGGAATTCAAATTCGAGGATGAGGATCACAATTGCAGTCACAAGTGCAGCGATCAGAAGTTCGCCAACCCCCGCAAGCATGCCAACCGCAGCCGTCGACCAGATTGCCGCGGCGGTAGTTAATCCTCGGACGGCGCCCCCGTCCCTCAGGATCATGCCGCCCCCGAGAAAGCCGACGCCGGTCACGACGCCCGCCATCACTTTTTCGGCGGTCGCCGGAAAATTCTCGACGCCGACTGCCGTGAAGGCGGCCGCACCCAGGCTGACCAGCATGAATGTTCGATCGCCGGCCTCGGAACCACGAAACTCGCGTTCCCACCCGATCGGGAAAGCGAGCGCCACCGCGACGCCGATTCGGACCAGCAGCGCAGCATCGAACTTCGTGATTCCGCCGGCATCGCCCGTTGTGGCGGACGCGATGGCCGCGTCGGTTGCCAGCCCCACGACAAGCGAGAGTACGGCGACGTAGGCTATCGTTTTACGCGCCATCTGGATGTTGGACATTCGCTTCAATTCCCGTCCTTCCCTGTGCTTGCAGGCTTGTTAGGTAAACGGAGCAGCCGCAGGGCGTTCATCGTTACCAGCACGGTCGCGCCAGTGTCGGCCAGGATGGCCGGCCATAGCCCAGTGATCCCGACGATGGTGGTGACGAGGAATATCGCTTTTAGCCCGAGCGCGACCGTGATGTTCTGGCGAATGTTGGTCATTGTCCGCTTCGAAAGATCGACCATGGCCGCGACATCGGACACCCGCCCGTGCAGCACGGCGGCGTCGGCGGTCTCCAGCGCGACGTCGGTGCCGCCGCCCATGGCGATGCCGACATCGGCGGCGGCGAGCGCGGGTGCATCGTTGATGCCGTCGCCGACCTTGGCGACGGACCAGCCGGCTTTCTGAAACTGGCTGACGATACGCTGCTTGTCCTCGGGTAGAAGCTCGGCTTCGACGTCGATCCCCAATTGCCGGCCGATGGCGGTGGCGGTACGGCGGTTGTCGCCGGTCAGCATCACCGTCCTGATCCCTGCGTCTGACAACAGCTTCAAGCCCGTCCTGGCATCCGGACGGGGTTCGTCCCGCATGGCGATCGCGCCGGCGATCCTGTCGTCCATGACGAGCAAAGAAACCGTCTTGCCCTCGTCGTTGAGGGTCAAGATCCGGGTGTTTTGTTCGGTGGTGACGGGGGCGAATTCAGCGACTGCTTTTGGCGAGCCGAGGAATATCCTTATGCCCTCCACCATCGCCCCGACCCCCTTGCCGCCGACCGCCGTGGCATTAGAAGCCGGCGGCAACCGGATTTGCTGCTCCGCCGCCTTGGCAAGGATCGCATTAGCAAGCGGATGACTTGATCCGGACTCGAGCGTAGCAGCGAAACGCAGGACCTCGCCCTCGCTGCGCTCGAAGCCGATGATATCTGTGACCTCGGGTTTACCCGCAGTGAGCGTGCCCGTCTTGTCGAAGCAGGCGACGGTAATTTTGCCGATCTGCTCTAGAACGGCTCCCCCCTTTAGCAGAAGGCCCCGGCGGGCACCTGCGGATAGGCTGGCAGTGATTGCTGCAGGCACAGAGATAACCAGGGCGCAAGGACAGCCAATCAGAAGAATGGCCAGGGCCTTGTAGATCCAATTGCTCCACGTGCCGTCGAAGAGCAACGGCGGGACGCTGGCCACCAGGGCCGCGACCGCGACCACGCCGGGAGTGTAGTATCGCGAGAAGCGGTCGATGAAGCGTTCGGTCGGCGCTTTGGACTCCTGCGCCTCTTCGACAAGCTTCACCACGCGGGCGATCGTATTGTCTGCCGCAGCGGCGCTCACGCGCACCCTCAGCAACCCGTCTCCGTTGACGGTACCGGCGAACAGGTTGTCGTCGCGGCCCTTGCGGATCGGCGTGCTTTCGCCGGTGACCGGCGCTTCGTCGATCGAACTCTCTCCGGACACGATGACGCCGTCGGCCGGGATCCGGTCGCCGGGACGCACCTGAATCAAGGCGCCGACCGAAAGTGAATCCGCCTGGACCTCGCGGACCTGACCGTCTTCCTCAAGCCGGGCAGTCTTCGGAACGAGTTTGGTAAGGCTTTGGATGCTGGCGCGGGCGCGGCTGGCGGCGACGCCCTCAAGCATTTCGCCGATCAGGAACAGGAAAACGACCGTTGCCGCCTCTTCTGTCGCCCCGATGAAGACCGCGCCGACCGCGGCAATTGTCATCAGCATCTCGATCGAGAACGGCGTTCCCGCCATTGCAGCGGAAAATGCGCGCCTCGCGATCGGGATCAGGCCGACCATCATCGCCAGCAAAAACGCCCATTGCTCGATGGCTGGAAAGGCTTTTCCCATTGCGAAAGCGACCGCAAGAGCTGTTCCAGACGCGATGGTTAAGTCGGCCTTGCTGGATTTCCACCAAGGCTGATCCGAAGGAGCATCAAGATGAGAATGGCTGCCGGGGGATGCGGACATGCCCTCGTCGTCGCCAAAAGCATTGCTCCTATCGGGGTCAGAGCGAGCTACCCGGTAGCCGAGATTCGAGATCTGATCGCGGATATTGTCGGCGTCTACCCCGCCGGCGTCGCGGCGGACCGTCACCGTGCCGCCCGTCACCGAGACGGCGACCTCAGTGACCCCGCGCATTCGCCGGAGAGCGTTTTCGATCTTCGTGGCACAGGATGCACAGTCCATTCCGTCGACGCGAAAGCGCGTGGTAATCGAAGCCGCTGGCGCCATCGTTTTCGCTCCATGACGCTCTGACATCATACGACCCTCAAACGGTCGGGCGTCGATGCCGGTCGGAGGTTCTTAATCCACGTTCGGTAGTAGGCGACGGCTGTCATCAAGGCGATGCCGGATAGGCTGACGAGCAACTGAAAGGCGATTGAGTCGGAAACCAATTCGATGAGGAAGCACCCGACGAACGACAGGAATATTCCGACGCAAAATACTTCGAGGGAGCGCTCGCCGCAGATTATCGCGGGACGCAGGACGGGAAGCTTCAACGCCCTCGCGCTACGCGGGACCAATCTCGCGACGACCAGCGCGAGCGCAAGGAAATGCAAGATCCGATACGGTGCCAGATTCGTCTTGTCGTTCGGGAGGAACAGATCGGCGATCGGTGCCGGAATTGCCGACGAAAAACCGAAACGCGCAGCGAGTGTGACGGCGAAGCCGAACAACAGGAAGAGCGCGGCCGACCACAAGACCAAGCGGGATGCCATCAACCGCCTCAACAGGCCGGCTCCATCAAGCGAGATCCAGGCGCCGATCACGAACAGAAACTGCCAGGCAAAGGGATTGAAATACCACTCGCCATCGGGATAGCTCGCGAGATTCCAATCAAAGGTCCGGGCCGCAACATAGATTGCGAACGAAGCCGCGAGCGCCAGGCCGGGCGTCCGCACCAATAGCCAGAGCAACGGCGGGAACGTGGCCATCAGCGCGATGTAAAGAGGCAGGACGTCCAGATTGAGCGGCTTGAATTCCAGCAGCAGCCCGTGCTTCAGGAATTCGATCGGATCGGCGATCAAACGCCGGATGTTAAATTCGTCGAGCAGATAGGCGTGGCCGTAGTTCTGGGCCACGTAGCCGATCGCGACGACATAAACAACGAACAGCAGTATATGCGCGACGTATAGCTTCCAAGCCCGAGCAAGAATGCCGACCGCGGCCACGACAAAGCCATCGGCGCCCATCGTCCGCGAATAGACGAGCGCGACCGTGTAGCCGGAGATGAAGACGAACAGGTCGGCTGCGTCGCTGAACCCGTAGTTCTTCATCGTGATCCACGCGACTACGTTATTGGGAATGTGGTCGAGAAAGATCGCCCAGTTCGCCAGCCCGCGGAAAAGGTCCAACCTGAGATCTCGACCCGCTTCGTTCTTTGCAATCGCTGTGTTCATTTCATCCATAGCGTCGCGATTGCAACGTTCCCATTCGAAGATTTGATGCGGAAACGCATCTTTTCAGCCTGTGAGTTGTCGCTCACGATCGATTCCCTGCCCGCAGCGGACGGCTTTGGGGGCACTTTCAAATTCAAGTCTTCCCCTCCTCGCGCAGCCGCTTGTAAAGCGCAGCTACGGCGTCCGAGAAATCCAGCGAGACGTTCCGCGCGCAGTAATCTTCCAGAAATTGAAGTTGTTTGATCAGATCAAAGGACACCGGAGCGAGGTCGAGACCCTCATCAACGCCGGGCGGCCGGCTCGATATGATTCCGCTCATGAAACCCTGCGCCCACGCCAGGTAATCTCTTCGAACGGCAGGACTGGTTCTCACGTCGTCTTCGAACCGTCGACATGTCGTGGCACCCAGACCGACGATGGTCGCCTTCAGTCCTTCCGACCGGGCGGGGCCGCCTACGTCGGCAGAGAGGACGGCGGCCCAGGACAGCGCCACGACGCAGAGTTGACGGCCGGCGCGCGGACCAGCCGCGTTCATGCGGGCTTGCGGCTTAGTTCCGAAGCCGGCATCGCCGTTCGCTCGACGCCCGCTCGACGTCCTGCTCTCGTGGTGCGCAGAGATCATCACTTCTTGAACTTCACCTGACCGGATTTTCCTTCGGCAGTCTTGATGGTGAGCGTGATCGTCGTTCCCGACGCTATGGCGGTTTTCGCGTCGCCCTTCAGCGAATTCTCTCCTTGTGGAGCGAGCGCAACGGTTTCCCGCGCTGATCCTCCAGCGACGAGCACGGCGGCACTGTAGCCCTTGGTTGCGATCGGCGTGTGGTTCTTCGCATCGAAGACATTGATCGTGATTGAATTGCCGGAAGTCAGCAGTTCCGCGTCGACGCCGGCCACGTCGAGCATCAGGCCGCCGTTGGGACCTTTTTCGTATTCCTCGGCAGAGGCCGGAGCAGCGAACAGTAGGGTGGCGATTAACAATAGTGCGTATTTCATGGCGTGGCTCCTTCGGTCGCGGGTGATTTCGATCCGCCGTTCTCCAGATCCTCTCGTCTGAACAGCACGTAGAGGGCAGGCAGTACCAACAGGGTAAGGATGGTGGACGAGATGATTCCGCCGATCACGACGGTCGCCAAAGGCCGCTGCACTTCCGCGCCGGCGCCGGTTGCGATTGCCATCGGGACAAAGCCGAGCGAAGCCACGAGCGCGGTCATCAGCACGGGACGCAGACGGGTGAGGGAACCTTCGCTGACCGCTTCGACGAGAGGACGTCCCTCCTTTCGAAGTCTTTCGATAAAGGTAATGATGACGAGGCCGTTGAGAACCGCCACCCCTGACAGGGCGATGAAGCCGATGCCGGCACTGATCGACAGCGGAATTCCCCGTAGCAGCAGCGCCACGATGCCGCCGGTCAAGGCCAGGGGAACGCCGCTGAAGACCAGCAGCGCATCCGGCATGGAGCCCAGGCTCATGAACAAAAGCAGGAAGATCAGCAGCAGGGCGATCGGCACCACGATGGTCAGCCGCTGCGTCGCGGACACCAGTTGCTCGAATTGGCCGCCCCAGCCGATCCAGTAACCGGGCGGTAGCTTGACCTTGGCTTCGATCTGTTGCTGCGCGTCGGCTACGAACGACCCCAGATCGCGACCGCGCACGTTGGCGGTGACGACGACTCTCCGTTTGCCCTGCTCCCGGCTGATCTGGTTGGGTCCGGGCGCCAGATCAATCTGAGCCAGTTCGGAAAGCGGCACGTAGCGAATTTGGGATAGCGGTGAGTTGCCCCAGACGGCGGGGACCGCCTTCGGCTGGTTCTCCAACGGCGGCAGCGGGACAGGTAACGCCTTGAGCGCCGAGATATCGGAACGCAAATGCTCCGGAAGGCGGACGACGATATTGAACCGCCGGTCGCCCTCGAAAACCATTCCGGAATTTTTGCCGCCGACCGCGATCTCGACCAGGTTCTGGACGTCGCCGACGCTGATGCCGTAACGGGACAACGCTTGACGGTTTAGCTTTACCGTCAGTACCGGCAGCCCAGACGCTTGTTCGGTCTTGACGTCGGCCGCGCCCTGAACGTTTTGCAGGATCGCCTGGACCTGTGCTGCAGATTGAACCAGCGTATCCAGGTCGTCGCCGAATACCTTGACCCCGACGTCGCTGCGAACGCCCGATATCAGTTCATTGAACCTCTGCTGAATCGGCTGCGATATCTCATAGACGTTGCCCGGGATCTCTTCGGCCGCCTCCTGGATTTCCGAGACTACGCTCGCCTTCGGCTTCTCCGGATCCGGCCATTCCTTTCGCGGTTTCAGCATAACGTATCCGTCCGACGTGGACGGCGGCATCAGATCGGTAGCGACCTCCGCCGTACCGGTCCGCGCGAAAACTTCCTTGACCTCCGGAATTTTCATCAGCCGCTTTTCGACCATAGCCTCCATTTCCAGCGACTGAGTCAAGCTCGTTCCCGGAATTCGCACCGCTTGCAGCGCGACGTCGCCCTCGTCCAGGCTGGGAATGAATTCGCCGCCCATGCGGGAGGCGGCAATGCCGCAAACGACGACCAATAGGCCCGCAATGACCGCCACGCCCCATCTGTTCCGGATCGAGGCTGCGAGCAGCGGCGTGTAAACGTGACGGGCGCCGCGCATGAACCAGTTCTCATGCTCGGACACTTTGCCTGTCACCAATAAGGCCACCGCTGCCGGCACAAACGTTAGCGACAGGATGCTGGCGCCGGTGAGCGCCATCAGCACCGTCAATGCCATAGGCGTAAACATCTTCCCTTCGACGCCGGTAAGCGTCAGGATCGGAAGGTATACGACGCCGATGATAAGCGTTCCGAACAGGCTGGGACCGATCACTTCCCGCGATGCCGCCAGTATCGTCTCGAAACGCTCCTGGCGGTTGAGTATTCGGCCGAGCCGGCGCTGCTCCGCCGCCAGCAGGCGCAGACAATTCTCCACAATGATAACGGCGCCGTCGATGATGATGCCGAAGTCGATGGCGCCAAGGCTCATCAAATTAGCGCTGACCTTGTTCTCCACCATGCCCGTAATGGTGAACAGCATCGCCAGCGGGATGACGAACGCGGTCGCGATCGCGGCTCTGAAATTGCCGAGGATCAAGAAGAGGATGACGATGACGAGCAGTGCTCCTTCAACGAGGTTCTTTTCGACCGTCGCGACCGTCGCCTCGACGAGATGCGTCCGATCATAGACGGCCCTCGCAATCACGCCGTCCGGCAACGATCGTCCGATCTCCTTAAGTTTGGCGGCAACGCGTTGGGCCACCGTCCGGCTATTTTCGCCGATCAGGAGCATGGCGGTGCCGAGCACGACTTCCTTCCCATTAACGGTTGCTGCGCCCGTCCGCAGGTCCTTGCCTTCTCTGACGTCGGCGACATCCGCAATCCGTACAGGCACGCCGTTACGCGTACCGATAACGATTTCCTTGATTTCCTCGACATTAGCGACTTGCCCGGGCGTACGGACGAGGTACTGCTCGCCGTTGCGTTCGATGTAGCCGGCACCGACGTTTGCATTGTTGGCTGCCAGCGCCGTCATCACTTCGCGGAAACTGAGCTTGTAGGCCATCAGCTGCGCGGGATCCGGCAGCACGTGGAACTGCCGTTCGAACCCGCCGATGGTGTTGACCTCGATGACGCCGGGTACGTTTCGTAGCTGCGGCTTGATGATCCAGTCTTGGATCGTCCGCAGATCGCTCGGCGTGTATTCGCCACCGCCGGCCTTGCGTGCTTCCGGTTTTGCTTCAACGGTAAATAGGTAGATTTCCCCGAGCCCCGTGGAGATCGGACCCATGGCAGTTTCGATACTGGCGGGTAGCTGGTCCTTGACCTGCTGGATTCGCTCGTTGACCAACTGCCGAGCGAAATAGATGTCGGTACCGTCCTTGAAGATGACCGTGACCTGGCTCAAGCCGTAGCGAGACTGCGACCGGGTGCTGTCCAAATGCGGGAGTCCCCCCATCGCGGTCTCGACGGGGAACGTGATCCGCTGCTCGACTTCCAGCGGCGAATAGCCGGGCGCCCGGCTGTTGATCTGGATCTGGACGTTGGTGATGTCCGGCACCGCGTCGATCGGAAGGCGCGTGAAATTCCACGCGCCGAAGGCCGCCATCAGCAGGACGCCGATCATAACGAGCCAACGCTGGCGGATGGCGAATGAAAGGATCGCATCAATCATGGGGTTGCTCCGGACGTTTGCCGGTTTCTCGGATACGTGCAAACGACTGAACAGGCGTCGTGTAGACGACGCCGTCGCCCTTGCGTCCCGTCCACGCGGCTGATGCGATGCGCCCACAGATGTCATCGGCGAGTTCGGACCGGCAGACCAATCTCAGCTCCAGGTATTGATGGTAGGAAAGATCCGTCTCCGTCGACATGTAACCGCCGCCCTGTCCGCGCCCTCTCCCCTGTCCCCGCACTTCGTCAAAGGTGAAGCCGGGGAAGTCAGGAAGGTCGTGCAGCGCGCGGACGACGTGACCTTCCATGTGGGGCCTGATCAGAGCGGTGATCAAAGTCTTGCTGCCATCAGTGCTCATCGCTGCCCGCTCCTTTTGCCATCTCGGCCTTCACGATGAAGCTGTTCTGCGCAGCGTAGACGTCGCCTTCGAGAACGCCGAAAATGATTTCGACCAGATGAGGGTCTCGCTCGCCGATCTCCACGTCGCGGGCGTCGAATTTTTCGCCGTTTCGGACGAACACGACCGTCCGGTTTTCGACCGTCTGCAGCGCCGAGGACTTGACGGCCACCCCGACCTTCTTTGCCGACAGGGTCAGCCGGCCCGTGATGAACAACCCGGGACGAAGCCGTTGTTCGGAGTTCGTCACAATGGCTCTGGCAATCGCGCTCTGGGTGTCACTGCTGCCGACCGGCGACAGATACGAAACCTTGGCCTCGATGGCCGTTCCGCCATCGGCCGGATCGATGAAGACCTGGTCACCGATGCTGACGCGCTTCAAGTCGCGGCGGTACACCGAGAAGTCCACCCACACCGTCGACAAGTCGGCGATCACGAAGGCGGGCTTCTGCTCGGAGACGTATTCCCCCAAAGTCGTCTGACGATCAATGACGGTGCCAGCGAGCGCCGCCTTCAATTCATACTGCGTCAGGCTCTGGTTGCTTTCGATAAGCGCCAGGACATCGCCCTTCTGAACAACGTCTCCGATGCGCTTGCGCACGTCCCGCACGATCCCGGGAAAGCGCGGCGTCACCTGGACTAGCGATTCCTGATTGGGCTGGACGATGCCATTCAACAAGAGGCTGTCCCGCAGCACGCCGGGCGAAGCTTTTGCCAGCTCGATCCCGGCCGCCTGGATCTTGGCATCGCTCAACGCGACGCTGTCCGCATGTTCTTCCTTCTCGGCCTTCTCGGTAGGTGTCGTCTTCGATGTCGCTGGAAGCAACATCCGGTATCCGCCGTAGGCAAGGGCGGCCGCGACCAGAATGAATACGGAATATCGGACAATTGCCTTCATTATCTTGAACTCTCGCGGGTTAGCGTAAACGGGTTGCCGGCGAGCCCTTCGATCGTCGCAATGGCGATATGAAAGTTCTGCAGCGCCTCCTGCTCGCGCAGGAGCGCCTGCACTAGCGAGCCCCGGATATCGAGCAGTTCAAGCAGGGTAAAACGACCCTGCGAATAACCGCTGAAGATCGTTTCCGACGCGCTGCGGGCATTGGGAATGACCGATGAACGCAGCAGGTTCATCTCGGCCAGGGCCCCGGTGAGAGTGTCGTAGGCGCGGCCCACGATGCTGATCAGGACAAGCTTGTTGATGGCGCGCTCTGCATCGGTTTTTGCCAGCGTCTCCTGGGCTGCGATGATGTTGCCCGTGTTCTGGTCAAACACCGGGATTGGAATCGAGACGCCGAGCCGGACCGCGTTGTCGTTGGTATCTTGGAAATGCCGCCAGCCTGCAGAAATGCGCGGATCGGGAATCGCCTTCAGCCGCGCGATCAGGAGCTCGGCATTGCGTTGGGCCGTGACCGCAGTCCACCGCAGCAACTGCGGATTAGCTTCAATGGCCTGGATGATGGTCTGGAATGGCGGTGGCTGGCCGATAGTCGCGAGCCGTCCGACTGCTTTGCCGAACCGCGGGCTGCTGTCGCCCAAGAGTATCGCCAGATCGCGACGGGCCAGGGCTAACTGCGTTTTGGTGCGCTCGCGTTCGACGCGGAACAGATCGGCGGCAACCTGGGCCCGCAAGGTCTCCGCCGGAGACGACGCGCCTTCCTGGACGCGCTTCTGAAGGAGCGGAATGAGCGGATCGAAGCTTGCGATCTGCTCATCGAATATTTCGATGCGGCGTTGTAGGCTGATGATCGTGATGAACGCGATCGCGGTCTCGGAGAGCACTTCAAGCCGAGTTGCCCGGCGCTGCCAAACGGCAGTGCCGATGCCCGCCTCGCCCGCCGCGATCCGCGCTTCGCGCTTGCCCCCCAATTCGACGAGCTGGCTGAGTTGCAGGTTGGTTTCTGCCGACCGCAAGCCTTTATAGGGCCCCGATCCCAACGCGTTGTCGAGTTCGAACGAAACGTCCGGATTAGGGAGCGCGCCGGCCTGGATCCGCAGCCCGCCGGCGATGCCGATATCCCGCTCGGCCGCCGTCAGGCGCGGGTTCGCAGCCAATGCCCGCTGCAGTGCCTGCGGCAAGGAAATAGCTGGCAAAGAACGTTCGGCAGCTCGAGCTGGAAATGTAAGTAAAACCAATGCGCACGTCAGGCGCAGGGCATCTCGGACCAAAACCATACAAAAGACCTGAAAAGCACGAAGACGACGCGGCTAGACCGCGCGGCGGCGATGTTCAGGCCAGATGTTTGGGGGGCGGCGTATCAAGCCGAGGGTGGTCTTCGAACTGGAGCTTAGGCGGAGCGAAGTACAGCGTCACAGGGCGCGTGGAGGGCCCGGCATCCGTGACGAGCGCCGGCATCATGACCGGAGCACAAACGTAGCAATGCCCCGCAAGCACGGGCGATTTTTTGCCGCCCTCATCCGGGCCGTCGTCGGGCATATTGCCAGAATCAGATGAAATGGCGGCTGCGACAGCTTCGTCCGTGCAGGAAATCGTGTGTACCAGACCGACGAAAAGGTAGGAAAAGGCAAGGAATATCAGCAACGTCCGGCGAAGCCCCGGTGCTTGCATTCTCGGCAGTTTCTGACCGAACCGACGTCCCATGTCGTCGGGATAACAAATTTCGTTTGCGAACACTATTACAATGTTGGCAGTCCGTTTGGGAACTTCAACCTTGCTGGTCAAAAATGATGCCTGACCCATTTGCCAGCGTCACCGCGAACGCGGCCTCCCATCCGACCTTGGACAGCCATGCTCGAAAAGGGTGTGTTTGCACGTCTTGTCCCGCGACGAAGAAGCCTCGGTATTCAACCGGCGAGTTCGTCCAACAGAAGAATCAGCAGAAAACCCACGAAGAAAAGACTGGTGACCCACGGCTTTTCCGGCGCCGAATGAGCTTCCACCAGAAGCTCTTCGGTGACGAGATATAGCAGCGCTATCAGACCGAACGAAAAGAATGCCGCGACCCAGAAATTAGGCAGATGGCTGACGGGAATGCCGACAGCCGCCCCGATCGGCAATAGCACCGCGAGACCAGAGACCACGGCAAGAACCTTCATAGGTTGCCGGATGGCTTCCGACAATTCGCCGGTGAGCGACAGCCCCAGAAAAAGCACTTCGATCGTGAGCGCAACCGTAAGGAGGAAACCCTGCTTGGCGCCGGCGGCGAATCCGATGCCGAGGACCAATCCGTCAATGAAGATGTCCACCGCGACCATGATCACCAGGCCAAGGGTGCCTTTGGCCTTTTCGCCCAGACGTTTGATCAGGAGCATGAGAAGGATGCCCGCGGCTCCTCCAAGGACGACCGCCCAAACCGATTGGCGATGTTTTATGTCCGGGAGGAGTTCCCCGGCCGCGGCGGCGAACACGACGCCCGCCGCAAAATGCTGAATGGCCGCGGCGATCACCGGCGTCGGTCGCCGCCAGAGTGCGACGGCAGCTCCCAGCACGACGGCGACACTCGGGATCAAAGTGTAGAGCCAGCCGGCCATCATTACCCTCGGCCGGCTAGGGCCTGCGGCGCGGATTCGCGCGCGAGCGGGCCGACTGACTGGCAAAGCAACCTTAGCGACCGTGGCGCGTTTCTCATTTCCAAACCCACAGGAGATTGCCGATGCCGGACACTTCGCAAATCAAAGAGCACATGGACGTGATTTCATCCGACAAAAAGACCGTCGGCAAGGTCGATCATCTAGACGGAACCGACAAGATCAAGCTGACCAAGCAAAGCTCGCCGGATGGTGACCATCACCACTTCATACCGGTCGCCTGGATCGACCACGTCGACCAGCACGTTCACCTGACAAAATCCGGCGCGGATATCACGGCGCACTGGGAACACGAAGGCCGAAAGTAACGTCAACGGCGAGTCTACACCCCGGCTGGCGCCCGCCGGTCGGGCACACCCTTCCACACTATCAGCGACTTGGCGTCTGTGGCGTCGGGCCGCCACGACCGCTGCGGTCCTCTTCTTTCCGGCGGAAGCGCGATTCCGGAGAAGATGTTTTACCAGCGCCACCGACGCCACAGATCAGAACGAAGAGAATCAGCGCGCGGAACGAACCATGCCCAACGTCATGGCAATCTCCATACCATTCACCATGGGGTCACCGTGCTATGCTGAAGCAGCAAGAGGTTACGACTACCGACACGAGGCATCACACAGGTGACCCGCCCGTGGTAGGGTAAAAGCATGTTGCAGAGCCCCAAGTCTCATCTCTGGCCCGGCGTTCCAATGGCGCTGGCGTCCGCGGTACTTTTCGGGGCCTCGGCGCCGCTTGCCAAACTCTTCTTGGGTTCAGTTCCGCCGCAGATGCTGGCGGGATTGCTGTATCTTGGTGCCGGCGCAGGACTGGCCGTTGTCCATTCTGGTCGGAACGCTATTGGCATTCCTGCAGCAGAGGCAGCGTTGCGCTACAAGGACCTGCCTTGGCTGACCGCTGTCGTGATTTTCGGCGGATGCCTGGCCCCGTTGCTGCTCATGTTGGGCCTGCAGCAGACCTCCGCTTCGTCTGGCTCCTTGCTTCTCAACCTCGAAGGTCTGGCCACCATGGGCATCGCATGGTTGATCTTCAAAGAAAATGTGGACGGCCGCTTATTGCTCGGAGCATTTGCGATCGTCATTGGCGCGATGGTCCTGTCGTGGGATGGAAATAGCATCAAGTTCGATGCCGGCGGCGGAATGATCGCGGGCGCCTGCTTGGCGTGGGGCCTCGACAACAATCTCACACGAAAACTTTCCTCCGCAGACCCGGTTGTAACGACCTTGATAAAGGGGTTGGTGGCAGGAACAGTAAACGTTGGTTTGGCTCTCGCGGTGGGCTCCTCACTTCCGTCTATTTCCGTTATTGGCGCTGCGGCTTTGGTTGGGTTTCTGGGCGTCGGCGTGAGCCTGATTTTATTCGTGCTTGCGCTACGGCATTTGGGCACTGCGCGGACTGGGGCTTATTTTTCGTTGGCCCCCTTTATCGGAGCGGTTGTCGCGATCCTGCTGCTCGGTGAACCGCTTACGGGCCAATTGGCGCTCGCCGGATTGTTAATGGGCTGCGGTCTTTGGCTGCATCTCACCGAGCGACATGAGCATGACCACCAGCACGAATTTCTCGAGCATGACCACAGCCACGTGCACGACGAACATCACCAGCATTCACATGCTGAAGCGGCGGGAGCGGAGCCGCATTCACACCAGCATCGCCATGAGCCAATTCGCCATAAGCATCCGCACTACCCGATTTGCATCATCGACATCCGCATAGTTGAGTAATAGGTTTCACGCATTTCGCCTTGTGTAACAGCGACCGACGCGGTTTATCAAACTTTCCGGCTTGGCGAACAGATATGGATGGTCTTCCACCGCGCGAGCGAGACCAATGACTGAAATTCGATAGTGTGAGGCCCGCTGCGCAAGCCGGCCGTACACCATGAAGACGAGCTGGAAGCCGGTTCGTTCTTTCAGCTCTTCGGCCGTGGCGTGCCTGCGGCGCAATGCTGCCGAATCCGGAGGACGGCGAAATCGTCGAAATCCCTCCATCAAAGCTTGAAAGCCGGAACGTATCACTTGCAAGCTCCAGACTAGGTCGGACGTGAATGTTCGATTGCGGCTCATAAAACTATAAAACTAGGATTATAGTTGTAATCTTTTTGAGATTGCGGTATGTGGGACCATGAACCGCAAGCTCGCTGCGCGCTGCCTCGCCGAATTGGGCAATTTGACTCGCCTGGACATTTATCGGCTACTCGTTCGGGCCGGACCGTCGGGCCTCAATATCACCGACATCCAAACCCGCCTCGATGTGCCGGCCTCGACGCTCGCCTTTCATCTACGCGGGCTGGTTGGCGCGGGCCTCGTTGCGCAGGAGAAAACCGGACGCGCGGTGACCTGCCGAGCGCAATACCATCAGATAGATGCAGTCATCGAGTTCTTGCGCGAGCACTGCTGCGAAGGCTTTGAGAGCGATTTGCCGGCGGCGGTGACGCGCCGAGCGAGTTGACACTTGCGAACGGTGGACCCGCGATCTTCGGCTCTCCACTATGGCTGGATCATACTGGGTGCGGGCACCTTTGGCTCCTTCATGACATTGCCCGGCCAGACGGCGGGCGTTTCGGTTTTCTTTGATCCCATCACTGCCGATCTTGGCATTTCGCGTACCTCCGCCTCGATCGCTTATGCCGTTGGAACGCTCGCGGGGATATTGCCGGCTCCAGTGATCGGCCGCTGGATCGACCGGCGTGGGCCGCGCCTCACGGCAACCATCATCGCCGGTGGCCTTGCCTTGGCCTGTGTATTCATGGCGACGGTTCAATCTGCAACGACGCTGTTGATCGGCTTCGGGCTGTTGCGTGGCGCTGCGATCGGCGGCCTTAGCCTCGTCAGCCAGCAGGTCGTCAATCTGTGGTTTGTGCGTCGACGCGGGATCGCCGCTGCGGCGGCCAGTCTGGGACTGGCGGCCGGTTCCCTGACCTTCCCGAAACTGATCGATACTCTCATCGCGCTCTGCGGCTGGCGAGGCGCCTATCTCGCTCTTGCCGGGCTCGTCGCACTCACCATTCTGCCGGTCGCCGCCGCGCTATTTCGTGATCGGCCAGAAAAGTTCGGACTCAGCACGGACGCTGGGCTGCCGCCTGCCACAGAAGAACCACGGGAGGAGCCATCGTTTACGCGGGGGCAGGCGCTCCGTACCGGCGTGTTCTGGCTGCTGTGCGCGGCCGGCTTTCTGACCAACGCCATCGGCACCGCGTTCCTGCTCAATCACTTCTCGATCATGCGGACCGCCGGAATCGCCCACAACGACGCGTTGCTACTGCTGTCGCTTCTTGCCGGCTTTCAAGCTGTTGCGACGCTCGGCACCGGATTTCTGGTGGATCGCCATGAACCGCGGCAACTAGTCCCCCTTGCGATGTTCTTACTTGCGCTGGCGTCAGCTCTCCCGGCGTTTGGCAGCGGAATCGCCGTCAGCGTACTGTACACGTTGAGTCTGGGCGGCGCTTACGGCTCACAGCAAGCTATCAGCGCCGCCGGCTACGCGCAGTATTTCGGCCGCGACCATCTTGGCGCAATCAGGGGGTCGTCGTTCGTCTTCGGCATTGCTGGCGCGGCGTTCGGCCCACTGCCTTTCGCGGCAAGCATCGATTGGACGGGAAGTTATGCGGCCGTCCTGATCGGGTGCAGTGCACTTTGCATTTTATGCGGCGCCGGAGCATTTGCCGTCAAACGACCATCCTCGTCGGTTGAGTCGGCAATGAATTGCAAGGCGCGAGTAACGCCATGACAGGCGGAGAAACGACCATCGTTGCGGGCATTGAAATCCCTTCGACCGACCCTGTCTTTCTAGCGGTGATTTTCGGAGTGCATATTCCTTTGGGATTGGCCTGCCTCGCCATTGGGGCAATCGCGATCTTGAGCGCGAAGCGGCGCGGACGTCATTCGAAGTTCGGAACGATTTATTTCTGGTGTCTGCTGGCGCTCTTCATCTCCGCCAGCTGCCTGTCGTTTATGCGCTGGGCCGAAAACTACCACTTGTTCATTCTCGGAGCGATGTCGTTCGCTTGCGCCTGGATTGGGCGCACGTGGCTCCGACGGCGCTGGTCGTACTGGGTAAGGGTCCACATCGCAGGGATGGGGCTATCGTACGTTCTGATGCTGGTCGCCTTTTATGTGGACAATGGAAAGCAGCTTCCACTCTGGAAGGACTTGCTCATTTCACGTACTGGCTGATCCCAATAGCTGTGGGGGTGCCGCTCATCTTTCGTTCGCTTCTATGGCCGCTGTTGGCGCAAGCGCGCGGCAGAGTTTCCAGTTGATGCGGCAAGAGCGACGGCGCAACAGTTGATGCGCTGCATATCCTACTGGCGCGCCAGACACCGTACATCTGCTCTAGCTTTGCCGACCGGCATCCAGAACATCGAGCACCGGGCAGTCAGGAGTGGCACCGTTAGAGCATTGCGCGACTGTTTCCGCCAGGATGGTTTCAAGCTTGGCGAGGTCGGAGAGTTTCTTGCGAACGTTCGCCAGATGCGCGGTCGCGATTTTGTGCACGTCCGCACACGGAGCGCGCTCCGGCCCTCCCAAGGCGAGCAGGGCGCGAATCTCCTCAAGAGTGAACCCGAGGTCGCGGGAACGCCGGATGAAAGCCAATATGCGTTTTTCGGCCGGTCCATAGACCCGTCGACCGCTCGCCGTTCGGGGCGGCGTCGGCAGCATTTTAATCCGCTCATAATAGCGGATGGTTTCGATGTTCACACCGCTGAGCTTGGATAGCTCACCGATCGAGATGTTCTCGGCTCCCGAAGACGTGATGGTCCGCATGAAATAGTCCTTGATCCTGTAGTCGCTACAGGATGCAGGGTTTTAATCCATGACCGTCGATCAGTCTGATCACATTGCCGGCA
The DNA here is from genome assembly GCF_013179005.1 of Bradyrhizobium denitrificans. Lineage (NCBI taxonomy): Bacteria > Pseudomonadati > Pseudomonadota > Alphaproteobacteria > Hyphomicrobiales > Nitrobacteraceae > Bradyrhizobium > Bradyrhizobium denitrificans. The sequence goes on from NZ_JABFDP010000020.1 coordinate 58,875, forward strand.
ACCGGCGGAAGCAAAGTTTGATGGCGGCAGGCGGCCTGCTAGGGGCGCTCGCGGCATCGTCCTGTTGCATCTTGCCCCTCGTTCTGTTCGGACTCGGGGTCAGCGGAGCATGGATCGGTAATTTTACACGGCTTGCTCCCTACCAGCCGTACTTCATTGCCGCCACGCTCGGGTTCCTCGGGTACGGCTATTGGCTGGTTTATCGATCCTCAACGCGCGCCTGTGCCGATGGCGAGGCGTGCGCACGCACCCTGCCGAACCGCATCGTCAAGACAAGCCTCATCCTCGCAACGATCCTCACCGTCGCCGCGCTTGGCCTAGATTTCGTCGCACCTTTCTTCCTCAACTGACTGGAGAACTCGCCATGAAGAAGCTTCTTGCCTGCGCCGCTTTTGCCATCGGCATCATCGCTTCGCCAGCAGCGATGGCCGCGGACAAAACGATCACCTTGGCCGTGAGCAACATGGACTGCGCAGCGTGCCCTTCCATCGTTAAGGGAAGCCTGGAAGCCGTTCCCGGCGTTACCAAGGTTGCGGTGTCCTACAAGAACAAGACGGCAACGGTGAACTATGACGATGCCAAAGCAGACGTGAACCAACTGACATCGGCCACCACGAAGGCCGGCTATCCCTCCGCTCCCAGGAGCTGATCCGATGCTTCTTCAATCGACCATCACCTGTCCGCACTGCGCCACCTCGAAACCGGAGACCATGCCGACCGATGCCTGTCAGTTCTTCTATGAATGCACCGGCTGCGGCACAAAGCTAAAGCCTAAGGCGGGCGATTGCTGCGTGTTCTGTTCCTACGGCTCGGTGCCGTGTCCACCGATTCAGGCCCAGCGCGCAGGCGAGCCTGGCGCTGCCTCGTGCTGTGCCTAGTCGGCGATGAGCACCCCGACGACGAACGCCTCGCGCGACTGGCTCGGCAGCAAACGTACGAATTTGCTTGCGTGGTGGATTCCGCTTGCCGCAATCTTTGCCGGTCTGTTCGTTCCGGTATCGCTGCGAACTGCCGCCTGGGTCAGGGCCGTCGGTCGAGAGCCGTAGATGCATTTTCGGCGCTGACGCCGCTCTTCACGAAACCGTGAGCTTGTAACCAGACTCGTCTGCCTTGCGAACTAGACAGTTATTGGCGACGGATGTCTGAACAACGGGAGAATTATGTATGGATGACGCCCACTATCCGCCCCTGCGTGCCGTGCTTGCTTCGGCATTGATCAGCGCAACATTAACCCTGCCGGTAAGCGGCGCGCAGGCCCAGATGTCCGACATGAAGAAGATGCCGGGGATGAACGACTCCAAGATGAACGACACGAAGAAGACAAAAACTGCGGATGCAACCGGCACGATCACGGCCCTGAATGCAGCGAACCACAAGATCACATTCGATCATGGTCCGATCCCCGCCATCGACTGGCCGGCAATGAAGATGGAATTCGCGGTCGCTCCTTCAGTTGATCTTGCGAAGCTGAAGACGGGTGACAAGGTCAAATTCACCCTGAGCGGATCCGGCAACACCTACACCGTACAATCGATCAGTCCAGCGCCCTAGTCCAGGGCGCGGACTCATTAGCACGCAGCCAAATGCGAATTGACGCGGGCTTGATGAAGGCAAGATAGTTGGCCGCGACCTTGTCCTATCGGGTCGCAGCGCCCCAACATTGCTTGATCTGTTGAGGACGTTCGATCAAGTCGCACGCGGCTCGTTCGGTAGGAGGAGTCTAATTGGCAGCCCACTCAACGTCCGTGAGTTCACACCGCGTGATTCAAGGCTCCGGTTACCCGCTAACCGGACATGCTGCGGACATACCAAATCGACGCGAATGACCCCGAAGCGGACGTCCTCTTAACTACCATGTGCGCGGAACGACAGTCTTCGTGTCACCTCGATAAGCGTGGGATTTGTTGGCTTTGACTCGTGGCGCGTAGACATCGACACCCTGCGCGTAGATATCGCCTCCGCTGCTGATTTGGCGCGTCGTGGGGGCAATACCGGATTTAGGGCCGCCCACATACTGCTGAGCCATGCTGGACATGGTCAGGAATGGCGTGATGAGTGCAACAGCAATGATGTATCTGACGGTCATGATTTTCCTCCGGCATTCATTCAAAAGTGCCACTGGCAGGTTACGCTCTTGTTGCATTGGTCTTCATCAAAGAGGCGTAAGACTGCCTCGTTTTTAGGCTTCAGCGAAATTTCTTTCCCGCTACGCAAGCGCGAGCCGCGTCGCCCCTTCCAAGAAAACTGATTTGAAATCAGCTCTTTAGCTGACCGTCTCGGCTGGTGGCACGCGATTTGCGACGCGTGGCGCAGGATTGATCCGACACTGCCGAGGAAAAGCACATGCGAGCGTGCCTGATTGCTGCCGTAATATCGATGGCGCTAACCGCGACATCGGCTTCCGCGACCGTAATTATCAGCGACGACGTCGGCGGTAAGATGAAGGACTACACGACGCACTTCCAACAGGTGCGCAACTCCGGTGAACCCGTCGTCATTTCCGGCACATGCGTTTCGGCCTGCACGATGGTGCTCGGACTCGTCCCGAGCGACCGAATCTGCGCCACCCCTAATGCGGTGTTTGGTTTCCATGCCGCGTGGACGTTCGATAGCTCCGGCAAACGCGTCGTCAGCGCGTCCGGGACGCAAGATCTAATGAATACCTACCCGGCTCCTGTGCGCGCGTGGATCGCACGGCAGGGCGGGTTGACCCCAAAAATGATGTACCTGCGAGGCCGTGATCTCGCCGCCATTGTTGCGCCCTGCAATACCTCACGCGCGGCATCTGTTTCACGCTCGAAGCGCTTCGGTGGCGTTCGTCAAGTTGACGATCCAAATGCGCCGCGCGCCAGTTTTGACACGCGCTGAGTACACTGTCCCCTCCGGCTGCGGATGTAATCCTGATCCGCAGCCGGGGTTCAATTCTGGGCCGGGTCAATAGATGGCGCCCGACGACCCGCGTGCGTTTTTTGGCCGGCGCACATTCTAGTATTACCTGCCCCCAGTGTGCGTCATCAGCGACCTTTCGGGCCGCCCTGATAATGCGGTGCCGATCCAGCGGCGTTCGGATTCGCCGCGGGCCGCAGACGTGGTCCTGTCGGGTCGTACGCGTAAATATCGCTTGGCGACCCAACGGTTCTGGATTGCGTGCTCTGCCTGGCCTCATTCGGCCAATAGCTCTTGCTCGTGATCGTCTCGCCCGCGGAGGCCGTCGCAGATATCGCCACCAACGGCAGCAAGAGAGAAATCGTGCGAAGATATTTGATTGACATGGTCCGGCTCCATTATTGTTCGAAACGCCTTGTGCGCTTCTAATGAGGAGTTCGGGGTGGATCGTCCGCCGGTTACAAGCTCACGCTGACGTGAAAGCAAGCCATCGTCGTCGTAACAAGCCGTCGCCTCAATATCGCAGATGCGAAGGTGCAAGGCACAATCGTGCCCACCTGATCCACCGTTCACCAGCGCAGCAGCCGCGGTCCCAATGCTGCACCCGCCAGAGTACACAGCACGATCGTTCCGCCGTACCAGACGGAAATAAACGGCAGCGAATCGTCAGTGCAGTGGAGCGCATAACCAATCGCGCTCACGCCTCCCGCGATCAGGCCAGCGAAGGCACCTGCCCGCACCAAGTTGGTAGGTGCACCCTTCCTGACGGCCCAAATTGAAACCGCGAAGGGAACGATCGCAATGATGGGAATGGAGAGAAGGCATTCCAGCCACTCATCCCCCACGATCATCCTGCCCCAATGCGAGCGGGGCGCGGAACCGAGGCTGATGGCCGCAAGACCCAAGACGACGAGAAACGGCACCGCAACGAGCAAGGGCGATGCCTTTCGCTCTCCGCCGGGACGGGCCAGCCTCGTCAGATAAATCAGCGCGAGAGCGACGATCCCGAAGGCGAAAGCGAGTTTGACGGCGAGAAAAATCAGCGCGCGGGTTGTTGCCAAGTCGGGGCGAACCCCCAGGCCGAGCAACGCGATGCCCAGCGCCACGACTATCCCCGCCGCAAGCGCCACGAAAAGCGTGCGAGCGACCGAGTGGCGATCGACCGGCTCTGGATTTGTACTCAGGAGGGCAACCAGATCGTCTGTTTTCATGTCCGTGTTTCCCTCGCAATCAACGCAGCCAGCGCTTTGAGCCCGCGATGAATGTTCACCTTCACGCCGGATTCAGAAATACCGCACCGATCCGCGGCTTCGGCTATGCTCAGTCCATCCAGTTTGACGGCCTCGATCGAACATCGCATTTTCTCCGGTAGCCGCTGCATTAGCCGTTTCAGGTCGTGCGAACTCTCGGCGTCGACATTGTCGTCATGCGCCATGATCATATCTGCTTCATCGATAGGCACATCGGCCGACGAGGCGCGGGTTCGACGCAAGAAATCGATCAGCTTATAGCGCGCGATGGCGTGTACCCACGGGGTGAGCGGCTCGACGGGATCGTAGGTATGTCGCTTGAGGTGAATCGCCAAGACCGCCTCCTGAACCAGATCTTCAGTCTCTACCGCACCCCTCCCCATCCTGGCGAGCTTGCCCTTATAATAGGCACGCAGACGACGGCTCAAGCCGTCGAGCAGTGAGCGGTACGAAGCCGCGTCGCCGTCCAGACTGGCGAGCATCAGGGCCTTAAGTTCGACCTCCTGGGTCGTCATGCTCGCCTATCTTGATGAGTTCGCAGGTTGGGCCGGTTTGGTTACAGGCGATGGTGGTCTTTTAGGATGTCGGATCACTTGACGGTGACCTGTCCAATCATTCCGTATTCGCGATGATCGGGGATCAGGCAGGAATATTCGAACGTGCCCGCCTTGATGAATTTCCAGATGATCTCAGCGGACTTTTTCGGGGCGAGGCGCACGCCGTTCGGGTCGTCGTGCTCCATGCGCGGGTTCTTCTTCATCGCTTCTGCGTGCTTCAGGTTTTCTTCCTTGGTCGCGAGCAGAAATTCATGGTCCTCGAAGCCAACATTGCGGATGACAAACCTGATCTGTTCGCCGCGCTTAACCTCTATGCGTGACGGCGTGAACGCCATCTCGCTCATCTCGACCTCGATCATCCGCGAGGGTCTTTTCGGATTGCCGGGTTCGCCGGCAGCGTAGGATTCGTGGGCGTGCTGTTCGTGACCGAGTGCTGGCGCCGAGGCGGTTGCCAGGGTGACGAGCGTGATGCCGATCATGGTGATTTTCGTCATTGGAATTTCCTTTGGGTTTCTTTTTGGGGCCTCAGGGCTGCTCTACATCGGTGGCAAGGATCAAAAAAATGGCCCCCCTCATTCTGCCGCCTGGCTACGATTGAAGACGCTTGTCTTCTCCCGATCCTTGCTGCTCCCTTCTGCTGAAACGGCGGTGTTCGGTTCGCGCGGCAACCCAAAGCCCTTGATCAGCGCATAGACGGCCGGAATCACGACGAGTGTCAGAATGGTCGACGAAATCATGCCGCCGATCATCGGCACAGCGATGCGTTGCATGACTTCGGAACCGGTGCCCGTGCTCCACATGATCGGGATGAGGCCGGCCATGATGGCGACGACGGTCATCATCTTGGGCCTTACCCGCTCGACCGCACCCAGCATGATGGCTTCGTTAAGGTCTGCTCGCGTGAACGGCTTGCCTTCCGCCGCCCTTTCGGCATGAAGTTCCTTCATCGCCTGGTCGAGATAGATCAGCATGATGACGCCGGTCTCCGCCGCGACACCGGCCAAGGCGATGAAGCCCACGGCCACTGCGACGGACATGTTGAAACCAAGCCACCACATCAGCCAGAGACCGCCGACGAGCGCGAACGGCAGCGAGAGCATCACGATCAGCGTCTCGGTCAACCTGCGGAAATTGAGATAGAGCAGCAGGAAGATGATCAGCAACGTGACGGGCACCACGATCTTCAGCCGAGCGGTGGCGCGCTCCAGATATTCGAACTGGCCGCTCCAGACCACGTAATTTCCTGGCGGAAACTGCACGCTTGCGGCGACGGCCGCCTTGGCGTCGGCCACGTAGCCGCCGAGATCGCGATCGCGGATATCGACGAAAATGTAAACCGCCAGTTGACCGTTCTCGGTCCGGATCGTGGTCGGGCCCCGTGTCAGCTTGATCGCGGCGACCTCACCGAGCGGCACCGTTCCGCCGCCGGGCATTGCCACCAGAACATCCCGTGCGATCGATTGGGGATCGCTGCGCAGGTCGCGGGGATAACGCAGATTGACGCCATAGCGCTCGCGACCTTCGACAGTCGTGGTAATCGTCTCGCCGCCGAGGGCGGACGAAACGGTGTCCTGGACATCGCTGACCATCAGGCCGTAGCGTGCGAGCGCCTCTCGGTCGGGAACGACGTCCAGATAGTAGCCGCCAATCACCCGTTCGGCATAAGCACTCGATGTGCCTGGAACGGCCTTGACGACGGTTTCGATTTGCCGGGCCAGCTTCTCCATTTCAGTCAGGTCCTTGCCTATGACCTTGATGCCGACCGGGGTCCGAATGCCGGTTGCGAGCATGTCGGTGCGGGCCTTGATCGGCATGGTCCAGGCGTTGGAGACGCCGGGAAACTGCAAAGCCTTGTCGAGTTCGACAATCAGGCCGTCGACGGTCAGGCCCGGACGCCACTCCGCTTTGGGCTTGAGATTGATAACCGTCTCAAACATCTCGGTCGGCGCGGGATCGGTCGCGGTCTCGGCGCGTCCGGCCTTGCCGTACACCGAGGCGACCTCGGGAACTGTTTTGATGAGCTTGTCCTGCGTCTGCAAAATCTCGGCCGCCTTGGTCACCGACAGGCCCGGCAACGTCGTCGGCATGTACATCAGCGTGCCTTCGTTCAGGCTCGGCATGAACTCGGTGCCGAGCTGGCGCGCCGGCCAGAGGCTTACCGCCAAGGCGACGATTGCGAGAAAGATCGTCAGCGTCTTGGCCTTCAACACGCCCTGGATCAGCGGCCGGTACACCCAGATCAGAAACCGATTGATCGGGTTCTTGTGCTCCGGAACGATCTTGCCGCGAATGAATAGCACCATAAGCGCCGGAACCAGCGTAACCGACAGAATCGCCGCCGCAGCCATCGAGAACGTCTTGGTATAAGCCAGGGGGCTGAATAGTCGGCCCTCCTGCGATTCCATGGTGAAGATCGGCAGGAACGATACCGTGATAATCAGCAAGCTGAAGAAGAGCGCCGGTCCGACCTCGCTTGCCGCTTCGATGAGAACTTCCAGACGCGGCTTGTCGGGCGGCGCACGTTCGAGATGCTTGTGAGCGTTCTCGATCATAACGATAGCGCCGTCAATCATGGCGCCGATCGCAATCGCGATGCCGCCGAGGCTCATGATGTTCGAGCCGATGCCGAGCACCTTCATGGCCGCGAAAGCCATCAGGATACCGACCGGCAGCATGATGATGGCGACCAGCGCACTGCGTACGTGCAACAGGAACACGATGCAGACCAGCGCCACGACGATGCTTTCTTCCGTCAGCGTCCGCTTCAATGTCTCGATCGCGTTGTGAATCAGAGTAGAGCGGTCATAGACCGGAACAATCTCGACGCCCTTAGGCAGCGCGGATGCCATGTCGGCCAGACGCGCCTTCACATTGTCGATCACATCCAGCGCGTTCTGGCCGAAACGTTGCAGCGCGATCCCGCTGGCGACTTCGCCTTCGCCGTTAAGTTCGGTGATGCCTCGCCGCTCGTCGGGGCCGAGCTCGATCCGCGCGACATCCTTCAGCAAGACCGGCGTGCCTTTCTCGGTCTTCAGCACAACATTCGAGAGATCGGAGATGCTTTTGATGTATCCCCTGCCTCGCACGACAAATTCGAATTCCGAGAGTTCAACGGTTCGGCCGCCCACATCCATGTTGCTGCCGCGAACCGCATCGCGGACTTTCGCAACCGGAATATTCAACGACCGCAGGCGGTTCGGATCGACGATGATGTTGTATTGCCTGACGAAGCCACCAACGCTTGCCACTTCGGCGACGCCCTCGGCCTTGGCGATGCCGTAGCGGATGGTCCAATCCTGCAGGGACCGGAGGTCGGCCAGGTTCTTGTCCTTGGACTGCAGCGCATATTGATAGACCCAGCCAACGCCGGTCGCGTCAGGTCCCAGGGTGGGCGTCACGCCATTGGGCAATTTGCGCGCAGCCGCGCTAAGATATTCGAGAACGCGTGAGCGCGCCCAATAGATATCCGTGCCGTCCTCGAAGATGATGTAAACGAACGAGACGCCAAAAAAGGAAAAGCCACGGACAACCTTTGATTTTGGGACCGTCAGCATCGCCGTTGTCAGCGGATAAGTGACCTGATCCTCGATGACTTGCGGGGCCTGTCCCTTGTAGTCGGTGTAGACGATCACCTGGGTGTCGGAAAGGTCGGGAATCGCGTCCAGTGCTGAGTGTTGCAGCGCATAAATTCCGGAGGCCACGGCGAAGACCGCGCCGATTAGAACCAGCATCAGATTGCGGGCCGACCAATCTATGAGTCGCGCAATCATTGCGACTTCTCTCCCTTGTCCAGGCCACTGAGCGCGGCCTTGAGATTGCTTTCGGCATCGATCAGGAAATTCGCGGAGACGACCACCTTGTCGTTTTCGGCGAGACCTTCCTTGATTTCGACGCGGCCACCGCCTCGCCGTCCGAGCTTGACTTCGCGCGGCTCGAACCGGCCGTCGCCCTTGTCGACAAGCACAATTTGCCGCTCGCCACTATCGATGACTGCGCTGCTGGACACAGTCAGCACGGGCGTCTCGGCTCCTGTTGCGATCTCCACATCCGCATACATGTCCGGACGCAGCACCTGGTCCGGATTGGGCAATTCTATTCTGATCCGCGCGGTCCGCGTCTCCGCCATCAAGTGCGGATAGATCAGCGTGACGTTCCCGGTGAAAAGCCGGTTTGGATAGGCGCGTAGGCGGACGCTGGCCTTTTGCCCGACCTCGATCAGGGAAAGATCCCGCTCCGCGACATCGATCAATACCCAGACGACGTCGTGATCTGCGATCCGGAACAGAACATCGCCCGGAGCCGCGCGCATGCCGTTGACTGCTATGCGCTCCACGATTTCGCCGTCCTGCGGCGCAGGCCAGCTGACATAGACCGGGATCTCGCGCGTACGCTCTATCTCAGCAATGAATGCCTCAGGTGCATCGAGGTTTTCCAAGCGTCGGCGTGCGCCCTTTAACGCTTGATTGCCAATGCCTGTATCCGGACGGGCATTGAGCGCCGACAGATATTCGGCAGCGGCGCTCGACAGGCTCGGGCCGTAGATGCGCATCAGCCGCTGGCCCTTATGGACGTGCGTTCCGGTGGTGACATTTTCGACGGATTGGATGAAGCCCTCAAAACGAAGCGATACGACCGCTTTTCGGCGCTCGTCTTCCTGAACGATGCCCGGCGCGCGAACCATTGTGTTCAGGGTACGGCGCTCGGCGACTTCGATCTGAACACCCGCCTTTTGCAGCTTTCCGGCGCTGACCTTGACCGATGAATCGTCGTCCTGTTCACCTTCATAAACTGGCAGATAGTCCATCCCCATCGAATCCTTCTTCGGAGTCGGCGACGTGTCGGGAAGGCCCATGGGGTTTCGGTAGTAGCGGATTTTGCCTCGATCCCCGCTCTTCGCGGTCTTAGTTTCCGGCGGGCTCTCCTCGAAGCTCACGTCTTCACTTGCGCGGACCGCGAGATAGTCCTTGCCCGCTGAAGTTTTTTTCGGAGTAGGCGAATAGCTCGGCAACCCGTCCGGATCGCGATAGTAGATCACGGGTCCGCTCGCTTCAGACTGAGCCGGATTCTGTTTGGCGACGACGGGCAGAACAGCGTCGAGCCATCCGGGAAGCGGACTGTTCGAACGTCCCAGCGCCAATCCGACTACTCCGGCAGCCAGGATCGCGGAAACAATCACGAAGGCGCCTACAGGCCGTCTCATAGCGAACATCTCAGCGAGTTTGAATCGGGCGGGCACTTGCGCACAAATAAAATCATTTGAGCTTCCTCAGTGAGTTCGGCCCAAATCGCTGGTCGGTTACGAGCTCACGCTGACGTGAAGCCGCCCAATACGCTCCTCTCATAGCGAACCTCCCGCCAGACGCTCCATCTCGGCATATTTCGCCTGCAGTTCCACCTTCAGCTTCAGCAAGTCGAGTTGAACCGTGCGAAGCCTTCGTTCCGCCTCGAAAACTGCAGAAAGATCGGACGTGCCGGCCTGGAAACCGTTTCGCGCATTGTCGACCGACGAGCGGGACGGCGGCAGTTGGCGCGACGCGTAGATCTGCACGACCTTCCGCAGCGCATCGACGCTGAACCAGGCGTCGGCGATCTGTCCGTCGATCCGCAACCGCAGCGCCTCGTTGCGGGCTTGCGCGGCGCCAAGTCGCGCGCCTGCCGCACGTTGCTCTGCATCCTTGACTTCGTAGTGCAACGGCAGCTTGACGCCCAGCATGAACTCGCCGGTGTCCTCTGTACCGGGGCGCTGCACGTATTTGGCACCGAGCGTTACGTCGGGATAGTAGTTGAGGTCGGTGAGAGACTTGGTTTGAGCTGCGGAATTGCTCTGCGCACCGGCCAGCGCCAGCATCGGGTTTGCCGATCGTGCGAGCGCCTGAACCTGCGCGAGGCTGATTGCCTTGACAGTCCGAAACCCGGTTGGCGCAGCCAACGGAGCCAAGGATGGGCGACCGATCAGAGCATTCAGCCTGGCTGCGGCGGCTTTCTGTTCGCCCTGCCGGCGAATGACGTCGCCCTCCGCGGTAGCGGCTTCGATTTCAGCCTTGATGACGTCCTGCTGATCGACCGACGTTGTGCCATATCGCGACCGCAAAAGACCGAGGATCTCGTCATAGCGTCGTTTGATTTCGGTCGAGATTCCTACGGCCTCATACGCGGCGTTGTATTCGCCATGCGCGGCTACGACCTGCGCGATCAAATCAATGACGGTTGCACGGCCCTGGAATTTTGCGGCGTCAGCGTCAGCCTGCGCAATACTACGCTCGAGACCATATTTGCCCCAAAGCTTGAAATCCTGTTCAAGGCCGATGCGACGTTGGCCGACGCCTTGCCGGTTAACGTCCCACGCTTCGAGAATGAGGGTCGGATCGGCCAACACACCGGCCGTTCCGATCTTGTGCACCGCCGCGTCGAAATCGAGCGAGGCCGCCGCTACGGTCGGGTTGAGGCGCTTGGCGATTGCGACGACGCTTTCCACCGTCGCCCCGGGCACCGGTTGATCGCCTGCTGCAGCCGGAGACAACCACAGCATTGCTGTGGTCGCTCCAACGGCCGCGAGCCGCGTGATTCCGAGAGAGCGGATCACGGCGTCGCCTTAAGGACGAGCTTGTTTTCGACTGTCCCGGTCTCGCCCTGCACTTTGGCGCCAAGGGAAAGCTGCCAACCCCCTTCCATACTCAGGGTCGCCTTGAACTCGTATACGCCCGGCTCTGTGCTAGGCATCGGCGTGACCTTGGTAGCCATCTCCTGCATACCGTCAGGAGCCATATCCAAGCGTGTAGCAAAAATGACCGCGTCGGGCACAGGCTTTCCGTCGGGCTTGTGGACAAGCCGGACCGCGATAATCGCGTCGCCCTTCTTGACGGTCCGATCGACCAGTTGGAACTCGTAGTCTTTAATGTCGGCACGCGCGAGCGTGGCCGAACCGGCAATGGCAATGCCGATGAGCGCGGCCTGGAAGGCGCGTGCGTAGAGGTAGCTCTTCATGTTGTAACCTCGAAATCCTGATGTGCCGCGAACGGCATGCGTTCTGCGCGTGGCCCAGAGGCCGCGCAGCAGCAGAGGGCGTTGTGACGCCAATCAGGCCAGGATTCGAGGAGGATGGTCCGGAGGGGCGCCAATGAGGCCATCGGCGATCAAATCGACGAGCGCGTAGGAAAGCCTGCGAGTTTGGAAAGAAACCTGGATAACGTTTGCCGCGGAGGGCTCAACCTGGGCGACCGTCAACATGCACATCGCGATAAGCGGGCAATCCGGGCAGTTTTTGTTTTTCTGACCGTCCGGACAGCATGGCATGTCGCCAGACATAGCGGACATGTCGCTCATCTCGCCAACAGGCAGCTGTCTTGCTGCCGCCGGCGCTACCAGCGGCGCACCAACCAGCCCAACGATCACAAGGACCGCAAGCAGATGACTGATGAGTCGGCGAAGATTCATAACCTAACATCACACGAGACGCGGAACTTTGGAAGGCCCGCGTCAAATCACAAGTGCGCCAGTCCAGAGATTTACGGACCATTAATTGATAGTTAATTCAGCAGCTTAAGGCTCAGCCAACCGCCTCTCCACCGACAAAGCGCATAAACGTTTGTCGACCTTTGGCGCCGAAAAGGACAACCTCGTACCTCTCGGCCGGAGCCCTCTCCCTTTCCATCCCTGGCGATCCCACGGGCATCCCGGGCACCGCCAAGCCGATGGCTTCAGGTCGTGTCTCCAGCAACCGACGGACGGCCACTGCGGGAACATGCCCCTCAAGAACGTAGCCGCTCGCTTCAGCCGTATGGCATGCCGCCAGATCGTCCGGCACGCCGAGGCGGCGGCGGACGAGATGGAGCACCGTGCTTTCCCGCACCGTGACGGCAAAACCAGCGCTTTGAAGATGACGAACCCAGCCCGTACAACAACTGCAGTTCGGATCCTTGTGAACCAGAATTTCCGACGGTTCGGCAGCGGCAACATGACGCGGCAACGCCAAGAGCGCGGCTACAAGACCGAACGCGCTTCGTCTCGTTAATCGGCCCGGGTATTTTACCGATTCATCCATGTTCTTCGACCTACACGTAGCTCGTCTGCCGCGACACTAATCCAAGCCTACTCAACATAGAATCAACTTTTCTTGTGAGTGTGAGGTCCGTTCGCCAAAGGACGATCTGCATCATTCTGAATCGTTTAAGATTGCATGACAGGCTCGGCGCAGCACTTAGGCATCCAAGCGGCGCTCCTCTTCGGCCTCCTCTGGGTCACCCCCCGAAGCCCTGGTCAGGAAGGGGGCCAGGGCGGCTTTTCGTGAATCGCGGTCCAGTGCATATATGCGCGCCCACACTGAAACGCCGGCTCTGCCTCACTCGAGTGAGCAAGCAAATCCGGCGGAAAATCGTTGCCGAACGCAAACAGCGCGGCAACTAACGATGTGTCGCTTGGACGTTCGCACATCTAAGAACAGCGATCGTTTCAGACAATATTGTGCCTCCGAGAACTTGAGCTTCTTCCTTTCGACCAACGTTTGCGCCGTCGCATCCTACCGCGTCAGGTGAAATCTCGAGTTCGCACCACCGGCGCGAACGACGAGCGGCATCCCGATGGCAATCGGAATCAGCCAGTACGTGAAATGAGGCAGGTCTTTCCAAAGCGGGAGCTGCTTTCCATTGTCGACGTAGGAAGCAACCAGCATCAGAATATATGACATTTCCATCCCGGCGATATGCAACCTGGCCCAGTAGCGCCACCGCTGCCGGAGCGCTACGCGACCGGTCCAGGCGCAAGATGGCTCGCTTTATGGGTGCGCTATCTTGGCGCATCTGCCGTTGCGCTAGGTCAACCCGGCGAATTCCGGAAGCGGTACTGCATCGCCCCGAAAACACCGCGATGCTGGCTGCCCAGGTCAGCGCGAACCCGAACAGGACCCATTTGAAGTCCGAGTTGATCATGAAATTGACGGCGGCCATCCAGCCGATCGATGTCACGCCTGCAATAACGGCACCGAGAACGGCCCATCGGTTCCGCTCACTAAACGCCGTCACGGCCAACGTAAGCGCAAGACGCCGGTGGCCGCTACATAGCCGCCCATTACCCGAAACACATGCATCAGCCATGATCCTAATCTCGGGCCGATCGACTGCAACTCGGCTGGCGTAAACTGCATGTAGCGGATGTCCTCCGGCAGCAAGGCGGGGCGCAGGAACAGAAAATAGCAGCCGACGCCGATCAGCAGGATGCCGAACAGCGCAAGAAGGATTGCGGAAGCAGGCCAGCGTGTTTCCTTGCTCCGCATTGGGTTCTCCGACCGTCAGCTGTGACACTAACTATCCGAAGATTGCGTTCGGAGCAGCCGGCCTATCTTCGGGATGAATGCCGGCACCTCGGCGGCATACTTGTCATAACCCTCGCCGAACTCCGCCCTCACCGCCCGCTCCTCGTCGCGAGCCAGCTTCACATACATGATCGTCAGGATCGGGAACATGGCAAGCGTGAGAATGGTCGGCCATTGCACCAGGAAGCCGAGCATCACCAGGATGAATCCCAGATATTGCGGATGTCTGACATATCCATAGGGGCCAGCGGTCGCGAGGCGGCGCGTCCGCTGCGCATCATAGAGCACCGTCCAGGCTGTGGAGATCAACACGAACCCGGCGCCGATCAGGACGAAGCTCAGGATATGAAACGGTCCTGCATGCGGGTTGGTCTTCCAGCCGAACATCATCTCCAGGAGATGGCCGGCGTCATGCGAGAACCAGTCCACGTCCGGGAAGCGCGACTGCAACCATCCTGACAGGAAATAGATGGTGAGCGGGAAGCCGTACATCTCGACGAACAGTGCGACCAGAAACGCGCTGAACGCACCGAAAGAGCGCCAGTCCCTCGGTGTCTGCGGCTTGAAGAAGGTGTAGGCAAACAGGATAAAGATCGCGGAGTTGACGATGACCAGGCTCCACAAGCCGTAGGCGGGTGCCGCGTCGTTCATGATGGCCTCGGTTCCGCGTCGTGGCCGAGGCGGTCGCGACCTCCATGGTGATGATGGTGTCCTCCATGCATGAAGATGTGCATTAGCGGACAAGCGAGAAGCGGCAGCCAAATCAGAAGCCCGAGCACATGTGCGCGGTGTTCGGTGAATAGCAGCGCGCCTGCGACAACCAGGAACGCGACCAGCACCAAACCGACACGGGACTTCAGCGATATACCCTCCCGCGGTTGTCCCTGATGACCAGAATGGTCCTGAACCGACATTGGCATGCTTCTCCTGATAGCTGTCAGCAATGATAGGACGGGCGCGGCCGCGGGTTTTTGACCCATATCAACAATCCGGGCAGTAGCGCTTTGCGGATTGCACAGAAAAGAGTTCGACGATCTAACGGCACTGCCAAACATTTCAGCAGTTCCGAAGAAGCGATAATTGATGCTTCTTGACCTACATCAACGTGCTGAGCGACGCCTGGGCCTAATGAGTTCACATCGCAATTCACCTAGATTCAAAACGGAGAGGAACTCATGATCAGTCGTAAATTGCTCATTGCGACCGTCGCTATCTGCTTCACCGCGCTTCCCGCGGCTGCACAAACAACGACGTCGGATGACAAGAATGGCCACCATTACTCGGGCGGACCGAAAACCGAGGTGCCGCATCACATGGGCAAGAAGGAAACCGCCGGCACCAAAAAGTCAGACGGAGGCACCCATCACTATAGCGGTGGTCCGAAAACCGAGGTCCCGCACCACATCGGACCGAAGAAGGACTGAATCGAGACCGGCGCGTTCGGCTCTCTCGTTAGACCGTGAAGGCGGCCTCGTTCCTGGAATCATCTCGTTTTTGTGGGCGGCTACGTTTTCTTGAGCCGCTCAACGCTCTCAAACGGTCAACGGAACAGTCGCGGCGCTCGGATTGTCCGCGAGCGTCGTCGCTACCTTGGCGCGGAAGGGAGCAGAAAGAATGGTTCGGCGCCGCAAACAAGTATAGAGCGGCATCGCGAGCGAAACAGCTCCTCACAAGTGGCGACAAGTGAATTCCCGCCCTCAGCAACGCCGAGACAAACCAGGTTTATTGGAAAGCTCCTCTTGCTGTGACACGCCAAACGTCGGGACCGCGGAAGCTCGATGGCATGCACAGCCCCGCACTCACGCATTGCGGCCGTGACTGCGGGGTGCTCGACCCGTGCGAGGCCAATGGCATCATCGAGTGTTGCGGGCACAAATTGATCGGCTGGCCGCGCTGACGTCAGCCTGCTGGGCTGGCTTCTAATTACTCGCTGATCGGCGTCGCCAACGCGACTAAGAAGCAACGTGGCCGTGATGCTCGGCCGCAACGCTTCTCTCGAACTATTCCGGTTGATATAAATCAAGGGAGTGGGCGACGAAGCGCTGTGTGCTCGGCTGGCGATAAGCGAGAGCTAAGAGTCTTAGGAAGCCAAGCAGGACCTCATGGTCGCTTCTGAACCCTCTACTCCTCACGCGAAACTGCCATGGTTCATTGCAGAGCCTGGGCGAACCGACGTGCTGCTGGTCGCCATGGGCGTGTTTGTGGTGCTGTTCGTTTTCTTGGTAGGGGTCTTCATGTTGCGACCGCATCATCTGCCGGAGCACATCGCCCAGAAGGAAAAGAAGGTTCAGTATCATTAAAGCTCCCCTGTTGCGTCTTCTCGACGTAAATCAAAGGGGCGGCATAGACTGCCTCGTAGTCGATAGGGAATCCACCAGCCGAGGCTCTCCCATGGACCACATTAGATCGCCAGCTCATTACGCCCATGCGCCTTGGTTCGTTGTGGGCCCCGACGAAACGGACATCTTGCTAATCCTGATGGCAGCGTTTCTGGTGCTAATCGTCTTCATGTTCGGCGTCCTGATGCTACGTCTGCACCATCTGCCCGAGCACATCGCGCATAAGGGACAGAAGGTTCAATATCAGCTTGTAGCAACTCTCGGGCTTCTCGCGATGTTCACTCACGAAAATCTCTTTTGGATCGTCGGCCTATTGCTGGCGATGATCGACATTCCCGACTTTTCGGGCCTGCTTGGTCGCATCTCTAACTCGGTCGAGCGAATTTCGTCGAGGAGAGCATCGACTTCATGACGCATCCGGCTCTCAGTTTATGATGCTGCGAGTATCACGTCGGGTAGGTCCCGGCGTTGTCGTCTCGACTATGCCCTATGAGATCTCCTACCGCCGCTCCTTTTTTCCACCCCATCGCAATTCTGGCTAGAAACCGTTCAGCGGCTCGTCACCAGCATAATTTTCCGTTCAAGCGAGGCGCCGCTGACGGAAAGATTGCGGACCGTCAGGGGCAACGCCAGCAAGCTGTGTCGCGCCGGCACTCCTCCTAACCGCTCGCCAAGGATCATGATCGCGATAGCCGAAGAGTCTCGAGTCAGGGCGTTGGGTTGGCGCCGTAAACTTCTGCACAAACCTGCGACCCATCCGTGTTGCTTGATGCAAATCAAAAACCGCCGGGACTTGCTGTGCAATAGTACATCGATAGAGCCTGCCGTATCGAGCACTCCGTGGCGCGGTCCGCAAACAGGAGGAGATAATCTTGCGCCAAGCAGTCGTTTTTGCAGCGATAGCGTTCGGCTTCACAACTGGTTTCATGTCTGCAGCGGCTCAAACGCTGACAACAACGCCCAGCGAGTGGATGGAAAAGCTGGATCGGGAACACAGATACCTTATTTCTCCTTTGGGGCATGTGCATGCGAAAGGTCAGATCCGAGCTATCGACACGGGTTCGGGAGCTGCTCCTTCAGTCACGATCCTTACGGAAGATATGCAAAGCGCCGACGGCAGCATCAGGATGCGGGCCATGGAAATGCCATTCCATGTAACGAACCGTCGCATGCTGAAAGATTTGCGGC
This sequence comes from Bradyrhizobium denitrificans, assembly GCF_013179005.1. Taxonomy (NCBI): domain Bacteria; kingdom Pseudomonadati; phylum Pseudomonadota; class Alphaproteobacteria; order Hyphomicrobiales; family Nitrobacteraceae; genus Bradyrhizobium; species Bradyrhizobium denitrificans. The sequence continues at coordinate 76,402 of NZ_JABFDP010000020.1, forward strand.
CGGGAGATTTCGTGCAGTTTGAAGTAGCTAAGCTCAGAAACGCTGTGATGATCACCGATATTCGGAAATCCCGCTGATCCAGAACCGTTGCTCGGCTTTCCTTCCCGGTCGCGGCTACTCGAGCGCATAGTGCAGACGAACCGGTGCCGGCTGGTACGATCGGCAGCACTGGCCACACAAATCCGCAAATTGCTACACCTCGGCGCTAAGCGCTTTGCCGCCTTTGCCACCGAAATCCGCCCGAAGCCAATAGTAGAGTGCGAAGACAGGTGCCGTATGCGCGAGAATCCAATTCTCGCAAAGAATTCGGTCCAGCTTCCGTCAATGTGAGCCGCGACTGCTGTAGGCCCCGCTACGCAGAGTTGAGCGTATGCGCCGAGCTAACTCGGCGTATACGCGACAAGGCTCGTTAGCTGGCTCGCTGCCGAGAAGGCGGCTAATTGTTAATCAATCGTTAACCAATCGAGACGCAAAAGATTGTAGTTCGGCAGGGAGATTCTTCATGAACGGTCTGGAAGTGATCAACGCTTAACCAGATCCTTGCGACATTCGTCACTTTTTTGATCGCGTTGCCGTTTATGGCGGAGAGTTCGTATAACCAGTTTTTGCGGATGGTTGCTCTAATCAGCGCGCCTACTTGATCCTCCAGCCTGGCGCAAACCCGGTACCGCCCGAACAGTCGGGTAGGCGCGGAATTCGGAAATCTGCTAAGTTTTGGCCAACTAAGCTGACTGATTCGGCGGTCGCATATGGGCGAAACCACGATTATCCATCTTTCGCGACTGATCGCGCTGGAACGCCGGCTGGACAACGTTGCCAACAACGTCGCGAATGCGGATACTACCGGCTTCCGCGCCCGCCAACTTTCCTTTCAGGAATATCTCTCGCCGGCGAAGGAGAACGACGGCGATGGCAAAAAGGGGCGTCCCGTCTCGCTGGTGAATGCCGGATTTCAGTATCCAGATGCCTCCGGAGGCGCCATTCAACTCACCGGCAACCCTCTCGACGTGGCCATCGTCGGAGATGGATATTTTGCTGTTCAGACGCCCCAAGGGGAGCGCTATACGCGGGCTGGCGCATTCACCGTAGATTCAACGGGACGTCTGGTTACGATGGAGGGCCAGCCGATACTTTCTCGCAGCGGTCCGATCACTATCGCGGCCGAAGAGCGCTCGGTGACGATAGCCGCCGACGGCACAATCAGTTCCCGGCAACGTGTAGTTGGCAGTCTCCGCCTCGTTCGGTTCGACGGACCGCTGCAGGCAGTGGGGTCCAACCTCTTTCAGGGTCAGACACCCGCTTTGGATATTCCGACCGGTTCCGTAAGACTCTCGGTCGGAGCGCTGGAGAAATCCAACGTCCAAAACGTCCAGGAGATGAGCCGATTGAGCGAGTTGACCCGGTCATACGAACAGGTGGGCGGGCTGCTCAAGAATTCGCAAAGCGTCGACGATCTCAACAAGCTCGGTACCGTCCCGGACTAATCGTCCGCGAATAGATCGGATGCGCCCGGATTTTTCGGCCCGCGAATTTGAGGCGAGGCGCTTCTCCCGTTGCAACCTCGCCTCCACTCGACTTAGTCGGATCCAGTGACGTCTTTACGAGCGGCAGGCCGGTCCTTAAGGTCGGATCGAATCGCGCCCGTTCGAATCCGTTGGCAGCTTCAAGCGTTGCTGGTGGCGACTTGCGTCGTCGATGCGATCGGCTTGATCGGCCGTGCAATCGCCAGGATTCCCTTGATGCCGTTGCCGAAGCGAGCGATGGCGTCACGGTGGTCCCGTAGCTCGCTATACGGCAAATAGCGCAAATTTAGTTCGCTAACACGCGAAAATGCCGGCCTAGCGAATTGCGCACGCACTTCGTCTTCACGATCATCAGGAGCGACGAGGAAGAAGTTTCGCGCCGCGGCACCGTCGATGCCCAGCGCGAGATCAAGCATCCGGACGATACCAGAGTAGATGCTTGTCGTGTGCTCCACCTCGAACGCGGCTGCTACATCGCCGTCTTGTTCGATCCAGATCACGTCGATGAGACGGATGGCATCGACAGCGCCGGCCTCGGCCAAGGCTGTTGGCAAGCGGTCGAGGCAGCCGTCTGCCAGCCGGCCATCTTTGTAGGACCGCGCGCCGTCGTTTGATGCGACCCAAACCTGAAAACCAAGCGCGACGCCAAGATCGCGCAGCCAGCCTTGGATTTCGGTATGCGTGTGATCCGCTTCGCGCGCCGCTGCTGCTGCTTTCGAAGACGCCGCTGATTCCGCGCGGACATGGTCAAGATCTGATTTCCACCGCTCTACGGAGCCTCCGTCCTCGCGTTCCGGAAGAGGGTAACGCCCGGTGCCGACCTCAAACAGGAACGCCGCTGCGGCTCCGAGATCATTGGACAACAGATTTCGATACTGTGAGTTGAGCGAAAGAATTCCCCGACGCATGGCAAGATACTGCTCCCACCGGCCCAATTTCACATCAGCTCCCGTCAAGGCGTTGTATCCCCTCACGATGGCGGTGTTGAACGGCGGCGCGATCGTCGGATGCAGAAAATAAAGCAGATTTGCCGCTGCGGGACCGAGCCCCTTGATGGTCGCGCGGTCGAGCGTCTGGATCGCCTCGATCACATGTTCCTCGGTGTTGCAGCAAAGACAGGTATCGAGAAAATTTCCGAAGACCACCTGATTGGATCGATTTTCGTAGATGTCCGGGATTCTCAACTTTGGCTTCCACATGAACGCATGGTCCGCGCCCTTGAAGACCTGCCGCTGCTCCGCAATAGAATCCAGGACGGTCTCGAGAGAAGATCCCCGGTAGGCATTTCCGAACGTATCGGCTCTAATTTCCGCGATTACCTCCTGAAGTCCGCGCCTGATCGACCGGAAGTTCTTGATGCGCGCGTCCCACAGAAACCACGTCCGGTATGTCCCCGCCTCATCATCCCGCCAATGTCGTATGAGGTCTTCGACCCAAGTCTGGTCCATTCGCTCAACCACCCCATTCAAATCCCGCCGGGAGATCATTCGGCCTTGCCCCGGCGCCAAGCACAGGTTCAAATTAACCCATATACCGGACTTGCCCCTTTCTGCACAGCTAAGACGATGCATCGGGCTTGTCGTTTCGGTCTACAAACCGGACGCCGATCCGCTTCTCTTTGCGCCAGATCACCCGGCATCGTCACCCGCCTTCTGCGAGCTCGAGGACGATTGAGTCGGGAATTCCGCGGCGACGCCACCTCCAGCGAGGCGCCGGTAACGGAAAGGTTGCGAACCGTGCAGCTAATCGCCCCTCCTCCGAAGGAAATGGTGGCGGCCTTCAGGACCCTGTGACGCGGCGCTGACCGTTTGTCTTCTACCATTCGACATCCTCCGCCTGCCTACGCGCGAACATCGTCCGTTTTGGGCTCAGTGCTTGTGGTCACCCTTTTGTTCGGTCTGCATCGGCATCCTAGTCCCGGTATTCTCGCCCTTTTTTTCCGGCTTCTTACCGTCCTTCTTGTCCATGGTCCCCATCTCCTCGTCCGGAGGCGCTCTCGCCACCATGTCCTTGTAATGCTCGGCGGACAGGCCGGGCAGCTTGGTGACGAATGCTACGATGCTCCAGATGGTCGCATCGTCGTGCCCGAGACCCCATGCCGGCATGCCGCTCATCTTCAATCCGTGCTTGGTCACCCAGAACACGGTTTTTGGATCGAAACGCTGCTCGGAAAGATTGGGCGGCTTGGGGTAGAGGCCTGGTCGGATTTCCGAGTCCTGCTGCTGGGGGGCAAGGTGGCAGTTGGCGCACATCGCCGCATACTGCCCCGCTCCTTTGAGGACGAGTTGTTCGTCACGGAGATCTGGCACTTCGACGTTCCTCGTACGTGCCGCGATCGAGCGGTCGCGAACGACTTCGATTAATTTCCGGGTGATGTCCCAATGGGGAGTGTCGACACCGATATGGTACATCCCGAATAAAATGAACCAGCTTGCTGCGGCCACTCCGATCGAAACCACTACGGCCATTGCCGCAATTGCTCTCTTCATGGCGAGGACTCCATCTTGTTTGAACGGCCTTCTCGAGCCGACGCTGATTTCGGTATCGGCTGGCGGTCCAGAGTTCGGGACCATGATCGATAAGCGGCAACTAGAGTGAGGATCGCGATGCCGCCGACGCTGACCGCGACCTGGCCGATCAAACCCTCGTAATAGATCTCAAGGACGAAATGTCCGACGAACGACAGGAAGATGCCGACGCAAAAGACCTCCAACGAGCGTTCGCCACAGATGATCGCGGGTCGCAGCGCGCGGGAACGCAGCAGTGCTCCGTCAGCCGGCACGAACCGCACTACCAAGATCGACAGTGCGAGGAAATGGAGTATCCGGTATGGAGCAAGGTTGGTCTTGTCGTTGGGTTCGAAGAGGGCCAGAAGCTCGGGCGGCACGATCGATCCAAGCGACTCGAACCGGCCCGCGAGCGTCACGATCAGGGCGAAAACGAGAAACGCAGCGCTGGCGACCAGAAGCGCGGGCGTCCGCCTGACGCTCGCGGTTGTCTCTGCCCCGCCCAAGGCCGCCCACGCCCCAATGGCGAACAGGAATTGCCAGGCGAACGGATTGAAGTACCAACCGCCCGAGGGATAAGCAGGCAGATTCCACCCGTTGTGGCGCGCCAAAAGATACATCCCCAGCGAAGCCGCAAGCGCAGACATGGGAAAGCGCATCATCGACCAGAGCATCGGGGGAAACGCGGCCATCAGAACGATGTAAAGCGGCAGAACGTCCAGATTGAGCGGCTTGAAGGCGAGGGTCAGCCCCTGCGACAGTGTGGCCACGGGCTTTTCGATGAGCCCCGATACGTTGAATTCGTCGAGGAGATGCGAATGGCCGTAACGTTGCGCGACATAACCGATGGATGCGGCATAGAAGACGAAGAGGAGCACATGGGCCACGTAGAGTTGCCATACGCGGCGAAAGAGCAGGGCCGTGCCGGCAACGAAACCCTGCCGCGTCATTCTGCGCCCGTACACGAATGCCGCGGTGTATCCGGAGATGAAGACAAAGATATCCGCCGCATCGCTGAAGCCGTAATTGCGAGTCGTGAGCCACGCAACGGCGTTGTTGGGAATGTGGTCCAGGAAGATCGCCCAATTAGCGAGCCCCCGGAACAGATCGAGACGCAGATCCCGGCCACGCGGCGTGTTGGACGCCGCGCGCGCTATGGTTTTGGTGTCGCCGTCGCCGGCAGCAAGTCCGCGCACCTTTTCGTTCATTTCGCCGGCTTGTACGGAAGGTCCGGCGCCCGTGCCGCGACGGCGCTGCCAATGACAATTCCGACGTTCGCCTGCCGGTTTGCGTACCTCAACCAAATGTAACCGATCATGATCGCTGCCGTCGTAGCGTCCCTCACCAACGCCATCCACACCCAGGCCTGGCTGAAGAACACGTGGTCGCGCCCATAACCGTTCAGGTATATGAGACCGAACATCACGACCGTCGAGGTCGCAATCATGATTGCGAAATAGGCATATTTCATCCGAGCACTCTCCCTTCCCGTTCGCGCCCGTGGACAGCCGGCGCCAAGCTACGTCGGCCGTCCTTCGAGTCCGTCAGGCCGCCATGGCGCGACAGCTTTCGGCGCACAGATTGCAGGCCCGGACGCAGTCGTTCATGCCGCCGAGGCGCTCGCAATCCTTGGCGCATTCCGCGCAAATTTCCGCGCACTCCCGGCAGACATGCCGATGATGCGGCGAGTTCAGCAGCATGAAATGCGCCGCCGTCCGGCACATTTCAGCGCACGCCATCATGAGCCTGAAATGTGCTGGTTCGACATGTTTGCCGCCCGTCTCGAGACAGTGGGTCATCGCCGTCCCCAGACAGGACTGATAACACTCCAGACATTCGTCGATACACTTCTGCATCTTGTCGCTAACGTCGCTCATCGCTCGCTCCTTGGGTTGCTCCGCCTCATTGCACGTTTAGGACCAGCATCAGTCCGCCGCCTCCGTGCTGCTCCACATTGTTGTTGGCCGTGTGATGCGGTATGTGGCAGTGCACCAGCCACTTTCCGGGCTTTCGCGCGGTCCAGATCACGTCGTAGCGCTGACCCGGTCCGACGTTGACCGTGTCGGCCTGATACCGCGCGCTGTCCTTCAGGTTGACGCCGTCGACGGCGACCACTTCAAACGGTCCGCCGTGGACGTGCATCGGATGCACGAAGTTGTTGTTGGTGCCGATGAAACGGATTTTGATGGTCTGCCCGACCTTCATCGCCACGGTGTCGGTCGACGGATAGGCTTTGCCGTTGATCGTGAAGTAGTTCGGCAGCGCCCCTTCCATCAGCATGGCCGGATAGGTCAACCACTCGCGCTTCAGCCATTCCTGGAGCTGAATCGTATAGTCGAGGTCCGCCCTTACCTCGGCCGCCGAGTCCTTCGGCGCGATCAATAGCGCGCCGTACAGGCCGAGCGCCTGCTGCCGGTCCGGATGATCATGGCTGTGATAGAAGTACGTGCCGCTCTGACCCACGTCGAATTCGTACGTGTAGGAGCCGCCGGGCGGCACCGGATCCTGGGTAACCTTTGCCGGCCCATCCATTTCGTTCGGCAAGATCAGTCCGTGCCAATGGATCGTCGAGCTTTCGGGAAGCGCATTGCGGAAGTTTATCCGCACGTGGTCCCCTTCCGTCACTTGTAGCCGCGGTCCCGGGACTTGGCGGTTGTACGCGTAGGCCTCGACCGCCACGTCGGGCAGGATGTTCCAGCGGATGATCTCGGCCTTGATGTCGAAGACTTTGACTCCGTTCTCGATGCGCGGCTCGAGGACCTTGTCGCCCCTCGCATTGGGCGCCGCCACGTACGCGACCTGACGCGGCTTCACCGCGGCCATGTCCTTCATCGCCTCGCCCGGCAGGTCGAAGGTGTTGATCATCCCCGGCGGCATGATGGAGCCGTCAACGTCGCGGGCGCTGAGACCAAGGTTGACGGAAAAGCCCGGGATCACCATTCCGGAAATCAGGAGAAGCGACGTGACGCCGGCGAGCGCGGCCAGTTGCGGCGTCGTCGCGTCGGAGCCCATCTGGTGTCCGCTGCCGTGCTTCATTTCGCCCACGTCATGCTTGGGCGGTTCGCCGCCGCCATGGCCTTCGTGACCTTCCTGCCGCTGCTCGCTGCCGCCGCGCTCGGTCATCAAGCCGTGCTTGATCTTCTTTTTCACCATCCAGACGTTGAAGGGATACGCGGTCGCGAATCCCACCATGACGCCCAGCGACATCACTCCCCAGAACACCAGTTCGAGCGGGTCCATCGCCCGCATGTCCCGCCCCATCATCAGCAGGCTCATGGTCGGTGCCATTCCTGCCATCATCGCGTTCATGCTGATAAATTCCGGCATGAAGCTCTTGCGGACGTTCTCCCAATAGGTGCCGCCCATCGTCTTCTTCATAAAGAGGGACTGGAAGATGAACAGCCCGAACGAGAAGCCCGCAACGTACTCGACGATCAGGTCGATCCACATCGGAAGCCCCAGCAGCGCGGTCACGGTGGCCGCCAGGATGATGCCGGTGGCATCCCCCGCAACGCAGTGGATCGTGCTGCCGACACCCTGCTTCCAGAGCGGCGAAGTGAAGTGTTCGTGCTCGCCCGGTCGGGGTTCCTTGTCCGCAAGCACATAGAGCAGCAATCCGAACGGACCCATGTACAGAGTGACCAGGATGAAGCCCCACTTCATCACGGTCGGCTCGGGATTGCCGTTGAACTGGTCGAAAGCGACGTACGCGGTGCAGCCCGCCGCGAGGACGAACCAGGCGATCAGAAAATAGTCGTACGGAAGTGCGATCATGGTGTCCTCGCGGTTGGTCCGGGCCGGTTAACCTCCGTGCTTGCCGATCCATTCCTTCAGCGTCGTCTGCTCTTGCGTCTGATCCTTGACTGCCTTCTCCGCCATCTCGCGGATCATGGGATCCTTCGTCTCCTTCAGTACCGTCTGCGACATTTCGATCGCACCCTGATGGTGAGCAACCATCATCTTCGCCCACGCCTTCGTCGCGTCCGGATCCATTCCTTTTTTCATGTCGGCGTTCATTTTTTCCATCGACTTCATGTAGGCCTGACCGGCCTCCTCGGCGAACGACGGCATCGTCAGCGCTAGTAGGATCGCGAGGGTGGCAACGGGCATCTTCAACATATTTCGTGTCATCACATTCTCCGTTGATTGAAAGCACGCTGACAAACGACCGCTGAAAACGGTTGTTCCGCAACTTCGAAAACAACGGAACGAGCGACTCGTCTGGTGTTCAGGCAAGCACCAGCGCGCGCTGTCAACGGGACTTCACGAGATTTTCGACGGTGTATGTATGTTCAAAACGTGGGCGCTACGGATGGCCTCCTGCGTTTATCATTGAATGGAAATCACCGCAGCGTCGCGGTAATGAACGGCAATCCGGGCTGTCGCAGACGGAACGATCGTCGCGCCGCTCTCTTGTGGCCAGGCAGCGCATGGGCGGCGGCGAAGCGATCATCGATGCCTCCATGTTGCCGCGAGCAACCGCTCCTCCCATAGCGCGCTGGAGGTCGCGAAGACGTTGTAGCCGACCCAAGCGTGTTTCTTGATACGGTCCAGGCGCTCAATTCGGTCGAGCCGCATGAAACGACGTTCGGCCTCGTCGTACGCGAACACCCTGAGGGCCAGCGCGTCGATCAGATGTCGTGTGATGCCGTGCGTCCGGTCGAGCCCATGCTCTTCGCAAATGACGACGCAATCGCGCCGAAGCAGCCCTTGCGCGCCGGTCAAGGCTTCGATCTCGACCCCCTCGACGTCGAGCTTGATCACGACGGGTAGCACCGGATCGATCAGGCTGTCAGCGGCGAGGCCGTCCAGCGAAACGACGGGCACGGCTTCAGACTCGGGCTCGGCCAAGACGAGCGTTCCGAATGCTTCGTGTCTGGCGCCGGTGATGCGCGCGAATCCACCGGATTTTTCGCCTACGGCGGCGTTGAGCCACCGGAAACGGTCGCCGTTCAGGAGCGCGTTGGTCGCAAGCCGCTTCGCGTTATCGCGAGATGCTTCGATGGCAAGCGTCTGCTGACCGCCGAACGGCCGGCTCGATGCGAGCACGGACCAGTAGCCGAAGTTGGCCCCGCAATCGACGAAAGAGTATCTCACGTCTTTGGCGCTCCTTAAGAAGGCTTCGATTTCCTCCTCATAATGGTATCTTCGGTTGAGCAATCTGCTCCAGTATCCGTCGCAGAAGGGTATCGCGAATTCGGCGTCCTCGTTCAGTCGCACGACGATGTCGCGCCGTGACACGAAGTTGGCGACTGCCTTGCACCCGAGCCTGTAGCCGCGATGTCCGTATGGTTGCGTCAACAGGGATCCCGCCTGCAACGCCAGCAGCGCGATGCGATCGAGCGCGCCCGCGCCGGTGAGCATTCCGTTCCCGCGATCGAGAGAGAGCGATCGTCCTGCCGCGGCTTCGTCGGTTCGGCGCAACAATGCCTCCATCCGTTTCTCCAATCTCGACCGGAACTCCGGCGCCATGCGAAGGGCTTCGTCATGACGCCGGATGCTTCCGCCCTTACTTTCCCTTCTGCATCTTCGTGATCGTGATGCCGGCGGTGGCCCGCTCGGCTTCGAACTGAACTTTGTCGCCCACCTTCACCTGCTTGAGCATCGAAGGATCCTGGACGCGGAACACCATCGTCATTCCGTCCTCGTTCATATCGAGGTTCTTAATCGGACCATGCTTGAGGGTGATTTTCCCGGCGGCTTCGTCGATCTTTTTGACTTCGCCGTTAGCCATCGCGGCCTGCGCCAATGCGCCAGCGGACGGCCACGCGAGTGACAGCGCGAGCGCGATAATTGCGAACTTATTTGCCTTCATCTTGAACTCCCATGTACGGTTTGATCTGCATATAACCCCATTGATACCCGCCTATCTTATTTACTCGTTAGCGAGATTCGAGCGACCTCCGGTCACTTGGACTTTTGCATCTTCGTGATGGTCACTCCCTCCGAGGCGCGCTCGGCTTCGAATTTGACCTTGTCGCCTACCTTCAAGTTCTTGAGCATGCCTGGATCGTTGACGCGCAGGACCATCGTCATTGCGTCCATCTCAAGGTTCCTGATCGGTCCGTGCTTGAGCGTAATTTTTCCGGCCACTGCATCGATCTTTTTCACCTCGCCCTGGACCATGGCGTTCTGCGCGAATGCCGCGGCGGAGGTGAGGATCGAACCAAGGACGACGGCAATCTTGAGTTGTCCCATACAAATTTTCCTTTTTGTATTCAGGTTGATTCGTGCTGGTATTACTTCACCGTGAGCGTGCCAGTCATGCCGGACTCTCGGTGCCCGGGAATCAGACAGGCAAACTCGAACTCGCCGGGCTTGCTGAATTTCCAGACCATCTCTGCCGTCTTCTTTGGCGCAAGCCTCTTGGCGTTCGGGTCGTCGTGCTCCATGTCCGGATTTTTCTTCATCGCTTCCGCGTGCTTCAGATTCTCCGCGGTCGTTGCAAGCACAAATTCGTGCTCGAGCTCTCCATTGTTGCGCAGAACGAACTTGATCTGTTCGCCCTTCTTCACATCGATTTTCATCGGCATGAACATCATCTTTTGGTCCATCTCGCCCATCGTGACCTGAACGATGCGCGCCGGCTTCTTGGGATCGCCGGGTTCGCCGGCTGAAAAAGAATCGTCGTGGCTGTGGCCCTTAGGGCCCTCGCCTGCCCACGCGATGGCGGAGATCGACGTCACCGCGGCGAGCGCGATCAGCGAGATCGTGGCGTGTTTCATTGTCTTGTTCCTCTGTTGTTGCTTGAAGCGGCCGTTGTTTCCTGACGACTACATGCCTTTCATTCCCTTCATGCCTTTCATAGCCTTCATATCGCCGTCCTTCGGCGTACTCGCCGGTTTATCCTTGCGCATGGGCTGCTCCGAAGGTGCGTCGACTGGAAAGGAGACGGTCCCTGCAGGATATTTGTAGGGGCCCGGATCCTTGTAGTCGTCCCGCGCCAACCCCTCTCTAATCTTCATGACTGTGAACATGCCGCCCATCTCGATGGGACCGAATTGGCCTGAGCCGGTCATCATGGGCAATGTGTTGTCGGGTGCGGGCATTTCCATCTCCCCCATCGCCATGCCCGTCGATCCCATGACCATCGCGTCGGGCGCGAGTTTGCCGACGGCTTTTGCTAGGTCCTTCTTCGACACGCCGATGAAATTGCGCACGTCGTGTCCCATCGCATTCATGGTGTGGTGCGACTTGTGGCAGTGGAACGCCCAGTCGCCAGGATTGTCAGCGACAACATCGAACGCGCGGATGGCGCCAACCGGTACATCGATCGTCGTTTCCGGCCATTGCGCGCTTTCTGGTACCCAGCCTCCGTCGGTACAGCTCACGGAGAAGCTATGCCCGTGAAGGTGGATGGGATGGTTCGTCATGGTGAGGTTGCCAATGCGCACTCGCACTTTGTCGTTTAGCCGCACCGCGAGTGGATCGATGCCCGGAAACACGCGGCTATTCCAGGTCCACATGTTGAAGTCTGTCATTTCAGTCACTTTTGGGAGGTAAGTGCCCGGGTCGATCAGATAGCTGCTCATGATGAAGACGAAGTCTCGATCGACCGGACGGAAGCTGGGATCGCGCGGATGCACGACGATCATTCCCATCATGCCCATTGCCATCTGAACCATTTCGTCCGAATGCGGATGGTACATAAACGTCCCGCTGTGCTTCATCTGGAACTCGTAGACGAAGGTCTGGCCCACGGGAATGTGGGGCTGGTTGAGTCCACCGACGCCATCCATGCCGTTGGGCAAAAGCACACCGTGCCAATGGACCGTCGTCTGTTCAGGCAGTTTGTTCGTGACGAAAATGCGCAGCTTATCGCCTTCGACTGCCTCGATCGTTGGGCCTGGTGATTGACCGTTATACCCCCATAGATGCACCTTCATTCCTGGGGAAAATTCACGTACGACCGGCTCTGCGACGAGATGGAATTCCTTCCAGTCGCCATTCATCCGCCACGGCAGCGACCATCCGTTCAACGTGACGACCGGCCGGTAGTCCGGACCCGACGTTGGATGGAGCGGCGGCTGCATCACCGTCTTCTCCATGATCGGCGCCTCGGGAATAGCGGCGGCCTGCACCCGTCCACTCACGGCGCTTGCGCTCACCAGTGTCGCCGTCCCGAGAAATCCTCTTCGCGATAGCATCTTCGTCTCCTCTAATGCGCCCCGCCGGCTTGGGCCGTGGTCGTGGATCGTGAACCTGAAGGCTGCTCGTCGCCGGAGCGTCGGCCACCGCCGTTCACGGCGGTCTGCAATTCGGACTGCGCCAGCCAAAATTCGCGTTTCGCCTCGATGGCGGCACGCAGAACCGCAAGCCGCTGTCGCGCTTCGGTCAGCAGCGCAAACACGTCGACCTGCATGCTGGAGAAGCGAAGCTGCATCTCCTCGGTGATGATCTGTCGAAGCGGCAGAACCTCTCGTTGGTAGTGGCCCGCAATGTCGTAGGTCGAGCGGTAGACGCGGTAGGCGTCCCTTGCTTCCGAGCGGACGTTGACGGCCTTCTCGGTCAGAACATTGAACGCCTGGTTGTAGGTCTCGGTGGCTTGACGGACACGGACCTCGCCGCCGTCGAAGATCGGGATCTGGAACTGGACGTCGAAGCCGCGCTCCTTGAATGGCAGGCCCTCCGGATCGCGCGTTTTTCTGTCGATCCCCGCCACGTCGATCAGCGTCACGAAGCGGCTCGCCTGCGTCAGATTCAGCGACTTCGCGAGCGCCGCCAACTCGATGCGGGCCATCTGCAGATCGAGCCGATGCGCCACCGCATCGACCTCGATTCCCGGGAGCGAGCGCGGACGACCGGGCAAAGCCGGCAGCCGCTGCGGCAGCCGGATGGCGATGTCGCCATCCCAAAGCCCCAGAAGCCTGACCAGACGCTCGCGCGAACTCGTCGCCTCCTGCCGCAGCGCGGCCAGATCGGCGGTGGTTTCGGCGTAGAAAGCCTGTTCGCGGGCCTGGTCGAGCTTGTTCAACGAGCCGGTCCGGCCAAGCTTTTCCGCAAGCTGAGCCGTGGATTGCGCAGTCGACTTTGCATCGGTAAATAGTACCATCAGGTCATTGGCCGCGACGGCGCGGTAATAAGCCCGCCGGACTTCGGCCGCCAGCCGCAGCGTCTCTTCGGCGGCGCGAAGCTGAGCCTTTCGGAAGCGTTCGCGCGCGATGTCCGAACGGAACGGAAGGGTCGCCAGCGCAAGGATGTCGCCGACGACGCGTCGTTCGACTTCCAAGGCCCCATTTCCGGCGATGCGCGAAATCGAGAACGTCGGGTTGGGTGGCAGACTGTCGGCTATCAAGTCGGTTTCGGCCAGCGCGAGCTCGTTATAGGCCGCCTGAAGCCCTCGGTTGTTGAGAAGCGCGACCTGAACCGCACTGTCGACCGTCAGGCTCCGACGCAGCAATCCTCGCACGACGTCCTGTGCGTGTGCGGCATCGCTCTCGGTCCGGATCGATATTACGCCCTTTTTGATGGTCTGATCCGCAACATCGGCAACGACGCCCATCCCCCGATCGGGCGAAAAGGACGCACATCCGGACAGAAGGGTTGCCGCGAAAAACGCTGCCAGACGCTGAGCCCGGGACCGGGAATGAATCGATTGCGGCACGAGGGGCCAAAAAATTCGGTTCATCGCCGCCCCCTAATTGCTCGGCTTCGGCGTCGGAGCGACGCTTTGATTCTGTTCCCTCCAGCCGGCCGGTGCGACGGGGCGGAGCCGGGTGTATGGAGCGACGGTGGACCGGTATCCGACGCCAGCGACTTTTACGTTGGGGTCCGCCGGATCGGCGCCCGCGAGCGGCACCGTCACGGGCATGCAGCCGCCCAGCGCAAAGGCCGCCGCGGAGGCCAGCGCAAGAACACCCGATTTGAAATTGAATTGTTTCCCCGCCACCGATCGAACGGCGGCGAATTTCGCCCCAAACTGCGTACGCATGTCTTTCCCCTGAACTGACGATGGACCACAGGCGCGCGAACCCTCCACGGGCGCGGCACCGCGTCTAGACGGTCAGATCAGGCGATGGGGGGACGATAGCGTTGCGGCGGCGCGTTGTCGGCTACCGCCCGATAGTCGGCCGAAAGGCAGATGGACCGCGGAGCAATCGGCCGAACGAACTCGGTCAAGGTGGCCGGCAATGCGCTCACGCACACCATGCCGCAGCACTGTCCGCCGGAAGACTTGTGGTGGTCCAGCGGCAATGTATCTGGATCAGCTGCCGCAGCGGCAAAGTTATCGAGCGCCGAAGCGACGGCAATCGAGGAATGGTCGTGCGAACGGCCGTCTGCGTGGACGTGCTGCGCGACGACACCGTGTTCGTGCACGTGCACGATGCCGGCGCCGTGTTCGTTCTCGGTCAGGCACGGCGCGGCGCGGGCGCCGTCCGCGAAGGCGAACGACATCGCCGGCGCCAGAACGCAGAAAAGATAGGCCAGCGCGAGCAACCGCCCTGCCATCAGTCTCCTGCTCCTGGTTAGTCGGCTCAGCATCAATCGCTCGGCTCCCTGCCGCCCGATGGGCGAAGATTCGCAAAACCTAGACGCAAACCGGGCCCAAGCCAAGGTGGAACCTTCGGCGAATGGGAAAGTTTCAACCTCATCTTTCGGCCCGTCCAACGACGGCCATCAGTTCAGCAATCTTCCTTCGCTGGTCCGCCTTGTCGCCGCTGGAGATGGCGTGTTCCACGCAATGGGACACGTGATCCTTGAGAACCTCCTCCTCGACCCGGCGCAGCGCAGCGCGCACCGCCGAGATCTGCGTGACGATGTCGATGCAGTAGCGGTCGTCCTCGACCATCTTCGAGAGACCGCGCACCTGGCCCTCGATCCGGCCGAGGCGTTTTTTACATGAGTCCTTGATGGCCTTTTGCATAGGTTCTATATACCCCCTGCGGGTACGGGGTGCAAGCGGTCATGGAGAGCAACATGGGCAAAGATGGCGATGCGATTTCCGGCGGCGGCTGCGGCTGTTCATCGAAGGCTCCCGGCCCAGGGGTCGCTGCGAGCGGTCCGACCCCCAAGGCAGCGGGCGGGTGCTGCGGCGGCGGACATGATCATAGCGGCCACGGCGGCCATGTTCATCATGAGCATCGAGCCGCAACGACCGTTCGCGACCCGGTCTGCGGGATGGACGTCGATTCGGCGACCTCCAAGCACAGTTTGAAGTACCGCGAGAAAGCCTATCATTTCTGTTCGGCCGGATGCCGCTCCAAGTTCGAGGCCGCTCCGGAGCAGTACCTCGGCAACACGAACGAGAAAGCGCCTGCCGAAGTACCGGCCGGGACGATCTACACTTGCCCGATGCATCCGCAGATCCGCCAGGTCGGTCCCGGCAACTGTCCGATCTGCGGCATGGCGCTGGAGCCCGAGGTCGCGAGCCTGGATGCGCCGCCCAATCCCGAACTTGCTGACATGACGCGGCGTTTCTGGGTCGGTCTGGCGCTTTCGATCCCGCCCGTCGTGCTGGAGATGGGCGGCCATCTGGTGGGCTCTCACGGCTGGGTCGACCAGACGCTGTCTAACTGGATCCAGCTTGTGTTCTCCACCCCGGTCGTACTGTGGTCCGGCTGGCCCTTCTTCGTGCGCGGCTGGCAATCGCTGGTGACGCGCAACCTGAACATGTTCACGCTGATCGCGATGGGCACCGGCGTCGCCTACGTCTACAGCCTGATAGGCACCGTCGCGCCGGGCATCTTCCCGGCGACCTTCCGCGGCCACGGCGGCGCGGTCGCCGTGTACTTCGAGGCGGCTGCCGTGATTACCGTCCTCGTCCTTCTCGGCCAGGTGCTCGAGCTCCGGGCCCGGGAAGCCACCTCCGGAGCGATCAAGGCCCTCCTCGAGCTGGCGCCGAAAACCGCCCGCCGTATCGGCGACGACGGTTCCGACCATGAAGTCCAGATCGAGAGCCTCGCCGTCGGTGACCGGCTGCGGGTACGACCCGGCGAAAAGGTGCCGGTCGACGGCGTCATCCTCGAAGGCCGTTCGTCGCTCGACGAATCGCTGGTGACCGGCGAATCCATGCCCGTCACCAAGGAAGTGGGAGGCAAGGTGATCGCCGGCACCCTCAACCAGTCGGGCGGCTTCGTCATGCGCGCCGACAAGGTCGGCCGCGACACCCTGCTCTCCCAGATCGTCAAGATGGTCGCCGAAGCGCAGCGATCGCGCGCGCCGATCCAGCGACTCGCCGACCAGGTCGCCGGCTGGTTCGTTCCGGCCGTCATCGCCGTGGCGCTCATCGCATTTGGCACGTGGGCCTACTTCGGACCCGAGCCGCGGATGGCCTTCGGGCTCGTCGCCGCCGTCAGCGTCTTGATCATCGCTTGCCCCTGCGCACTCGGGCTCGCCACCCCGATGTCGATCATGGTCGGCGTCGGCCGCGGCGCCCAGGCCGGCGTGCTCATCAAGAACGCCGAAGCGTTGGAACGCATGGAAAAGATCGACACGCTGGTGGTGGACAAGACAGGCACGCTCACCGAAGGCAGGCCGAAGGTGGTCTCGATCGTTCCCGCCCCGGGTCACGACGAGAACGAACTTCTGCGCCTTGCCGCCACCGTCGAACGGGCCAGCGAGCACCCCCTCGCCGACGCCATCGTCCGTTCCGCCAACGACCGCAAGTTGGTCCTGAGCAAGGTCGAGGAGTTCGATTCTCCGACCGGCAAGGGCGCCGTCGGCAAGGTCGAAGGAAAATCCATCCTGTTAGGCAACGCGAACTTCCTGGCATCACTGGGCGTCGCGACACAGTCGCTGGAGGCGGAGGGCGAGCGCATGCGGGGTGAAGGCGCCACCGTGATCAACATGGCGGTCGACGGCAAACTGGCCGGGCTGTTCGCGATCGCGGACCCGGTCAAGGCGTCGACGCCGGCGGCGCTGAAGGATCTGAAGGCGGAAGGCGTCAAGGTCATCATGCTGACCGGCGACAACCGCACCACCGCCAAAGCTGTCGCACGACAGCTCGGGATCGAGGACGTCGAAGCCGAAGTTCTTCCGGACCAGAAAAGCGCCGTCGTCGCCAGGTTGCAGAAAGCGGGCCGGATCGTGGCGATGGCCGGCGACGGCGTTAACGACGCGCCGGCCCTCGCCGCCGCCGAGGTCGGTATCGCGATGGGCACCGGGACCGACGTCGCGATGGAAAGCGCTGGCGTCACCCTGCTGAAAGGCGACCTGGGTGGCATCGTCCGGGCTCGCAAGCTGTCGGAGGCCACCATGAGCAACATCCGACAAAATCTGTTTTTCGCGTTTATCTACAACGCGGCCGGCGTCCCGATCGCGGCCGGCGTTCTCTATCCGACATTCGGGATACTGCTCTCGCCCATCATCGCCGCCGCAGCGATGGCGCTCTCGTCGGTGAGCGTCGTCGGCAACGCGCTGCGCCTTCGGGTGACGAAGCTCTAACGCTTCAGCGCCCGTCCACGCGCGCAAAAAAGCCTGCAGACAAACGCCTGCAGGCTTTTTCCCATCGGAAGCGGGGCTGGGTACTTCCTGGAGGCAGGTTAGGACGAATGCAGGATGACTTTTTGATGTGGATCAAATCCGAGCGCGTTTTCGGTGAAATAGATCGGCATCACCAGCACGCCCGGAATTGCAATAGATGACGCTGTTTGTCCCGTCGCTCGAGCGAGATTTGCGGCTCGATCTCTTTCGCGGATTGGCGAACTGGGCCATCTTCTTCGGCCACATCCCGGGCACCGCGCTCGCATGGCTGACCTCGCGCAACTACGGCTTCAGCGACGGGGCCGATCTGTTCGTCTTCATCTCGGGCTACACCGCCACCCTGGTTTTCGGCAGGATGATGGTGCAACGCGGTTTCGTGATCGGCGCTACGCGACTGCTTAGACGCGTTTGGCAACTCTACGTCGCCCATGTACTTCTGTTCATATTCTATCTCACGTCGGTCCATTACCTGGCGCACCGTTTCGACATTCCCCACCTGATGGACCAGTTCAACGTCGCGCGCTTGATGGAATTCCCGGTGGAGACACTGACCGAGGGGCTCCTCTTGAAGTTCAAGCCGCTCAATCTCGACGTGCTTCCTCTGTACATCGTCTTGATGGGGGCCTATCCCCCGGTCCTGTGGCTCATGCTACGGCATAGAAACTGGGCGCTCGCCGGATCGCTGCTGCTTTATTTTGCCGCCAGATTTCTTCATTGGAATCTGCCCTCTTATCCGTCCGGTGACTGGTTTTTCAATCCGTTCACATGGCAACTGCTGTTCGTGTTGGGTGCATGGCTTGCGGCTGGGGGAGCCCGGACCGTCCGTCCCATCGTGACTGCCCGGATTCCTTTGGTCCTTAGCGCCGCTTTCCTGCTGTTTGCGCTGGTGGCAACGCTCGCGACGCTCATTCCCGAGTTGGACGCTCCAATTGTGAGCGATTTGACGCAGGCCTTCCGGCCCAACGACAAGACCAATCTTGCTCCCTATCGGATCCTGCACCTTCTCGCATTGGCCCTTCTTGTCGTCCGATTTATCCCGTTCGACTGGTCGGGTCTTGGCTGGCCGGTATTCCGTCCAGTCATCAAGTGTGGCCAACAATCGCTGGAGGTCTTCTGCGTCGGGGTTTTTCTTTCCTTCGTTGCCCACTTCGTATTGGAGACCACGTCGAACTCTTTCCATGTCCAGATGCTGGTAGGAGCCGCTGGCCTGTCGATCATGACCGGTGTTGCCTACTATCGCTCCTGGTCGAAGAAAATCGATAGGCTCGCGTTGGCGACGCCGCAAAGCACTATGCCACCCGCGGGGGCTGCAGCACCGTCTCCGCTCGGCCATGGCTGCGGAAAGCACGCAACTGACAAGGAGCCGAAATGCTGACTTCCGAGTTCGTCCTCAGTATGGAGGCCAGGGCCATCGTGCTGCATACGCTCCATTGGATTGCTTCAATCGTGGAGGTCCTCGGGGTTGCAGTCATCATAGGCGGCGTGATCGCGGCGAGCGTGTGGTCCATGCGGCAGATGTATCGGGGTGAATGGCACGGCGCTTTCCGATCCTATCGGGCGAATCTCGGGCGCGGGATCCTGCTCGGCCTCGAATTTTTGATCGCAGCAGACATCATCGGCATGGTTGCCATCGTGCCGACCTTCGAGCGGCTTGCGGTTCTCGGCTTGATCATCGTGATACGTACGTTCCTGAGCTTTTCGCTTCAGATCGAAATCGACGGCCGACTGCCTTGGCGGCGCGAGCGCGCCGACGCGACCGAAACAAAAGACGGCGGCCTGTGACCGACACACTCGCTGCGGGACCACAAGTGGCTCGTTGTGTAGCGAGCGCTCAAGCCTGCCTCTTCTGCTTAGCACTTTCGGTGTCCCCTCCGTAGAGCAGTCGGAACGCGGCTTCAAGCGAGGAGTCGCGCCGCATCCGAACAGCCTCCAGCATTGCGGTGGTGCCCTCGATCAACGCCCGTTCGTTAGCGAGCATTGGATGATCGTAAGGGAGCGGCTGGCGCGTCCTGCGCAGGCTTTCCGCAACTCCGGCTATGGCACGGAGTCCTGGAGAAAAGCTGGACGAGAACAGATAGCGGCTAAGCCGCATTGGGTGCAGCCACTTCGCCGCTTCGGCGGTCCAAGGATTGGAGAGCATCCGCACCCAGGGGCTGAAAAAGCTGTTGTAGAGAAGTTCAGTCGCCTCGGATACTTCGTTCACTCGCTTAAAGGCAGCATTATCTTCGGAAAAATGGAGGTCCTCGACACGCCGAGACTCGAAGCGCACCGAGTAGTGCGGTTTGCGGCAATCCGGGTCCCCCGTCGGATTTTCGATCTTCATCTCATAGAAGCCCGGGCTCAGCGCCTCGATTTCCGCCATGCTCTCCAGGATGGCCCGGTGCTCGAAGCGAGCCACCGCGGCCGAAACAAAGATGCCGAGGTGTCCTACGTGAGGGTTTGTGAGGAAGACGATTCGCTGGCCCGCGGCGCGGAGATCGTCGGTCGTCTTGTAGACGACCGGTATCCAACCGATCGCCTGATGTGGCGGTGTGATGTTGTCCCCGTACGACGCAAAAATAACCAACGGATTCCGGATCCGGCGTAAATCGACGAAGCAGCCGTGACATATCTTGAGAAGACCGCGCTCGAGCTTGTTTCCGACGAATAGGTTCTCGACGATGGCCAGAATCTCCTCGCGGCTGAGGAAGTAGTAGCCGTTCCACCACCGCTCGAACGACAAAAAGCGTTCACGTTCGTGGTCGATGTCTGCAAACAGGCCGGCGTATTTCTCCCAAACCGATTCGGGTTTGAGGTTCTCGAAATTCTGCACAAGCCACGCGCCGTCGAACCGCCCGTCGCCTTGGTCGGCGATGAGATGGGTCAGCCAGGCCCCGCCGGTGAACCCGGCGGAGAGTCGCATTGGATTCACTCCTGCTTCGCCCGACCAATAGGAAAGAGGCGATCCATTGAGCACTGCAGGTCCGACCAGACCGTTGCAATCCGCGGAGAGCAACGTCACTGCCCAGCCGGCCTGACAGTTGCCGTAGAGCACCGGGGGCTGGCCTGGATGACGCGTTGCGACTTCCTCAACGAAGCGGCGCAATGCTTGCAGCACGTCGCCGAGGGTTTGCCCTTGGCACGGCTCCGGGAGGAAGGAAACGAAGTAAACGGGATGCCCTTCGTTGAGCGCTACTCCGACCTCGGAGTCTTGTTTGAAGCCCCCGATGCCGGGACCATGTCCCGCACGCGGATCGATTATGATGACCGGCGGCTTGGCAGGATGGTGGCAGGGCTCGGCTTCAACCGGCGATGAGGAAATGCTCAGCAGCACGTAGTTGACGGGCCGTTGAAAAGTCCGTGCGTCGAGGAGCGTCTCGGTGCGAAAGTCGAGCAGAGGAGGCAGGCCGAGCCGTTCGTGCTCAAGCATATTGTCGCCCCGCTCACGCAATGTATCCCAGAAGAGGATAGCTCGTTCCCAGCAGTCTCGTTGATAGACGAGGAGATCCCAAATGCTTGGGAACGAATTGGAGTAATTTGCACGATCACCGTGCGGGGAAGCGCTCTCAACGAGACCGGGTGCACGCTCCCGGGCGGTCGCGCGTACATCTAGGGCCGCTTCCGATGAGCGTTTGGGCATGAGATCCAGCCTGTCTTTAGCCTGTGAGTGCAAAATTGCCGTTCAAGCTAAGCGGTTTACCGGCCCGTGCCTTGATTCATATCACCCGCAAGCGAATACAAGGGCGTCACCCATCCACGGGCGTCGATGCTTAAGCAATCATTAGCGACAGACCCGTTTCGGTTTTTGACCCAAATCAAATCTCTAGGCGTCCCTCGGGTTAGGATTTGCGGATCGCCGCTACGGCTCTTCGATCCGACGCATGCATGGAGAAATAGTATGAGCACCTTCCGCACTCTATTGGGCCTCGCATCTGCGCTGGCGATCCTTGCTGCACCACATGCCGGCAATTCGGCAAACGGCCAAACCCCGTCCCGGCTCCTTCTTGCGATGGACGACATGAAGCCGATGCAGCCAGATCCGATGGGGAAGCCAGGCAGCATGAATCCGCCGGCAGGTCAGCCTCAAAAGGCGGGACAGGACCGTATGATGATGGACGATCGCATGAAGCCACCTGCGCAAATGCAGGAGAACGGCATGATGACGATGATGGAGAAGATGATGCGGAGCCATATGGGCTCGATGCCGGGGATGGGTGCCACCTCCGGCACAACGGACGTCACGGAGCGTATCGAGGGAAGGATCGCCTTTCTGAAGGCAGAGATGCAGATCACCGATAAGCAGATGGCCGATTGGAATGCTTTGGCGGACTCCCTACGGTCGGGACGGCAGCATCTGGTCGATGCCCGCAAGCTCCTCGTCATGGACGACAAGACGAATTCCGCAGACCGGATCGAGCATTATGAGCGCCACCTGGCCGAACGCCTTGAGGCGGTGAGGTCGGCCCGAACGGCATTTACCAGGCTTTATCCCACGCTGAATGAAGCTCAAAAACAGACCGCCGATACGATCCTGCTGCCGCTGATCGCCACGTTCTGATAAAACCGGCGGGTGCAGTCCATGCCAGACCAAGTGGCGCGCATCCTATTGGCAGCGGGCATCCTAATCGCATGGGTCCATCCGGCCCTCAGTCATCTCAAGCAAACTGGCAACAGCGCTCCGGATATTACTTCGGCGGCGTCGAGCCTCCCATCGCGCTGGATCGGAACAGGCGGACCCCTTAACGATGATCCACACAGAGCGGTCATAGCGCAGGCCCCTGATGGGCATTCTGAGCACCACCCCAAGGGCGGGGCGAGCACTCCCGACACACCTACGATATCGCCGCCAGCCACCCCGCCGACTCCGCAGAGCAATTCACCTGTAGGCAGCCCGAGCCCGGCTCAGTCGATGCCCGGAATGGGCTCGAGTGCCCCCGGCGCGGGTGGCGCCATGGGCGGAATGATGGGCGGGTGCATGGGTGCGGGATGCATGGGCGCCTCGCGCAAGGAATTCTACGCGTCGCTGATGGCGATGCCGAACCTCTCTCCGGAACAGCGCCAACGCATCGAAGCACAGGCGCGCGCCTGGATCAACGCGGGGACCGAGGAGATAGCCAGTGCTGAAAACGCACTTCGCCATGCGAACGCCGCAGGAGACAGCGTAGGTGCCGAACAGGCCACCTCGCGCATGCGCGACGCGTTGGCTCAGGTGAAGAGCGGCAACACGATCCTTCGATCGCTCTCCGAGGGAAAGCCGCCGCGGCAAATCGCGCTGGATTGGTTCAAGGGAGAGATGAACCTGGCGCCGGATACGGTGATACAGGATCCCGTCGGCCCCCTCGGTCTATCTTGGTTTCACCTGGTCACGATGGCGCTGGTGACGGCGTTCGCGGCGGCCATGCTGGCGATTTATCTTTCCCGAATGCGCCGTGCGAACGCATTGATCGATCGGCTGACAGGCGCTCGACCCGCTCCGGGTACATCGGCTCCTGCCGTACCAGCAGTTCCAACGGCTGGCTCCCCCGCAGCCGGCGCGTCCGGCGTTGCCGCCGCCGATCCGGCATCGTCAAAGGCGACGGTTGCGCCCGCCAGTTCACCTCGCACCGGGCTGTGGAAGGGGCAACTGAGGGTCGCAGCCATATTCCGCGAAACTCCGCAGGTGAAGACGTTTCGGCTGAGGGACCCCCAGGGAGGACCGATTCCGTTCTCCTTCGCCCCGGGTCAGTTCTTGACGTATTCGGCCGATATCGACGGCAAGCGCGTCAGGCGGTCCTACACTATCGCCTCTTCTGCCGCCCAAACCGCTTACGTGGAGACCACGATCAAACGTGAAGAGAAGGGCGTCTTCTCCGAATTCATGCACGACCAGATTTCCGAAGGAGACCTCATCGATGTGATAGCGCCTTCCGGCGTTTTCACTTTCACCGGCGTGGAATCTGACAGCGTCGTACTGATCGGCGGCGGTGTGGGCATCACGCCGCTGATGGCCGCAATCCGTTACCTCGCAGACACTTGTTGGAACGGCGAGATCTATCTTGTCTATGGGGCCCGGTCGACCGAGGAGTTCATCTTCCGCGACGAGCTCGAGCATCGCCAGCGGAAAATGCACAATCTGCACGTGGCGGCGACGATGGCGCGCAGCGCCGGCACCTCCTGGATGGGGGCCGAAGGCCCGATCAACAGAGAATTCCTGATCCAGTCGGTACCCGACATCGCTAAGCGCCGTGTCCATCTGTGCGGTCCGCCAGGCATGATGCAAGCAATGAGGAAACTTCTGGCTGATCTCGCGATACCTTCGGCGCAGGTTAAGACGGAAGCCTTCGGTCCCGCTTTGGGCGCGGTGCCCCCTCCGGGCTTCACGGAGGTCGCCGGAATCCGCGAGGTCTCCGGTGCCGCCGGGACGGTGAGCGCACCACCCATTGGAGTGTCGGCGATCGGCCCGGCTACCGCCTCGCTCCGGTTTGCGAAATCGGACAAGGTCGTCCCGCTGCCGCCGGACAAGAGCGTGCTAGAGATCGCCGAATCCATTGGCGTTCCCATCGATTATTCCTGCCGCGTCGGGGTCTGCGGCGTTTGCAAGACCAAGCTTCTCGAAGGCAATGTGACCATGGAGGTCGAGGAGGCCTTGACGCCGGAGGACAAGGCGAACGGCATCATCCTGGCCTGCCAGGCAAAATCGATCGGCAATCTGGTCGTCGAGGCTTGATATGAGCGAGAACGAACGCGTGACCGTTGGCGCGGTCCTCACCGCCCTGCTCTTTCTGGTGCCGGCGTTCGTTCTCCATAGCTCGCCGCGCTTTGCCGGCAGCCTGTCGGGCTTCGTGCTTGGCGCCGCTGCGGCCGCCCTGATGCTGTCCTTGTTGGTCTATCCGGTCGCCAAGTACAGCATGTCCTTCAGATCGCTGATTGCGCGGCTTGCATCGATGCGGGCGCTACTCGCCTTTCACGTCTACGCCGGCGTCTTCGGCGCCTTTCTGGCCATTCTTCACACCGGGCATAATTATCAGAGCCCGCTCGGCATCGCGCTCGTTGTCAGCATGCTCCTGGTGGTCGTCACCGGATTGGTCGGCCGATACTATCTGCCCCAGACGTCGATCGAGCTGCGTGAGCAGCAATCTCGGCTGGCAACCTTGCGAACTGCATATGATCGGACGGCAGTTGCTCTTTCAGATAAACAATCCTCCGATGCCGAAGGGCCGCCCTTCCGCGATTCGGTTCCGCAGGGTGTGCCCATCCTAAGACTTGTGGAAGGCATAGCCGATCTCGAATACGCCATCGGATCGCGCGAGATGGTAAAGCGAATGTTCATGCCGTGGATCGTCGCCCATGTGACCACTGCAATCCTGATGTATCTACTGTTAGCGCTTCACGTCGCCGGCGAGATCTACTACGGGCTGCGGTGGATATCGTGACGAAGGCTGGCCTTTGGTACGCGGTGCTGATCACGATCGCCTTCGTTGGCGGCGCGGCAACCATAGTTTCCCTCTATCAATCCGGATCTGCGTCGATTCCGCGTTGGCAGGCCTTCTTCCTGCCCGGCCCCCTCTCCGAAAAGCACCGCTTCCTGGCAGGAAACTGCGAATCATGTCACGCGCCGACGCGAGGCGTAGAGGCAGCCGCTTGCATTGGCTGCCATTCGACGGCCGCTGCCGACCTCGCCAAGCAACCGACCGCATTTCATGCCGACGTTCAGGACTGCCGCGGATGTCATGTGGAGCACGCCGGTGCCATCCGTCCGATCAAGATGGACCACGCCGCGCTACTTGGAATTGGTTCACATCTGAAATCGGGCGAGCAGAGCCATCCGAGCGTGCCCCGCCAGATGGTCGACGACTTGAAGGGTTTTCTCGGATTGCCTGTATCACGGCTGGCAGAAAAGACCGGGCTGGACTGCGCAAGCTGTCACAGCAACCGCGAGCCGCATCGGGATCTGTTCGGCCGGGAATGCGCCAACTGTCATGAGACCGGTAGTTGGCGAATTGCAGGGTTCCTGCACCCGTCCCCGGCTTCCAAGGACTGCGCGCAATGCCATCAGGCGCCGCCAAGCCACTACATGATGCACTTCCAGATGATGGACAAAGGTGTCACCGGCCAGGAGCATGCACAGGTCAACCAGTGCTTCCTGTGCCATCGGACGGATTCGTGGAATGACATCAAGGGCGTCGGCTGGTTCAAGCATCACTGAGTAGATCAGCTCAAATTCAAGAACGCGGCTTGAGGCAGGTCAAAGCACAGCGACGTCGTAAGTGGTAAGTAACATTGCGGTCAAGAGAGTTGCAATCAAGCTGAAGAACTCTCGACGCTTCCGGTGCCCACTTCTTCCAGGCGGCCGACTTGTTGCAGGCATTGTGAAGCATCCGAAAACAAAGGATCCCGCCATGCAAGACCACCCGGTCAGCCGGTTTCCCGTGCCAAGCGTTGACGAATTACCCGACGACATACGGTTGCGGATTGTCAACGTACAGGAAAAACTCGGCTTTATTCCGAACGTGTTTCTGACCTTGGCACACCGCCCAGACGAATTCCGCGCCTTCTTTGCTTATTTCGATGCGCTGATGATGCCGAAAGCCAGTGGGCTGACCAAGACAGAGCGGGAAATGATCGTTGTGGCCACCACCGCGATAAACCACTGCGTTTATTGCGTAGCGCATCATGGCGCTATCTTGAGACTTCGTGCCAAAAACGCACAAATCGCGGACCCAGTGGCTCTCAATTACCGCAGGGCAGATCTGTCACCGCGGGAGCTTGCGATGCTAGACTTCGCCGTGAAAGTGGCGACCACCTCTCACGCACTGTGTAATGAGGACTTTGAAGCGCTGCTTGAGCACGGTTTCAGTGATGAAGACACTTGGGACATTGGCGCAATAACGGCGTTTTTTGCTCATGGCAGCCGGATGGCCAACTTAACCATGCGCCCCAATGCCGAGTTTTACGCGCTAGGCCGCAGCAAGCCCGAACAACATCATTAACTGCAATAGGGACATGACGGGGCGCGGACGAATCTGCACAGAATCAGTATGGGTACGGCCTAACCTGACTGTTTCAAGTGGCAACGAGCTCTAAGGGTGCGGCTCGCGCATCACCGAACATCTCGGTGCGATGAAGCCAAGCCCCTGCGGCCCCCTCGGAGTTTCAATACGGGAAAGGCTGTTGACCAGTCCATCCCACGTGGCGGCCTTCTGCGCCGACGACATCTTGGTTCCGATCAGTCGCGTGGCCCGACTCCTCCTCAGAGCCCTCGGCCTCTTCGAAAGGCCAGCCTGCCGCCGCGGTGGCGCCGGCTGCCCGCCCCGGCTCGGCTCTATCCTCGTCGGATCCTCCTTTTGTTTCATTTTTTGACTTGCGTCAAAGCAGGTGACGCTGCCTTCACCATGATGCCCTGACTCAAGGAGACCACGCCATGCAACGGATCGCCGAGACGACGCTGACCTATCGCCTATTCACCATCCCGACCGCGTTTCTCGTTCTGGTATTGGGCGGGTTTGTCAATACCGTGCAAGCCGCACCCTCCGCTGCGGGAGCACGGGAAACGGGCGTGTTGCTGGCGATGATGGATGACATGGACAAGATGGGCGGCGCCGCCGCCACTCAACCAGCCGCCCCCATGAGCGGTACAGGTGCCATGAGTGGCGGGAATGGCGGTATGTGCTGCATGGGCTCGATGGGGAAGGCACCGGGGCCGGACGGCGCCATGGCCATGCCATCCGCTCTGCCCGGTTTTCCCGGCGCCTCACACCTCTACCACGTCGGGGCCAGCGGCTTCTTCGTTGACTATGCCGTCAAAATTGGATTGACGGTCGAACAATCGACGTTGTTGAACGGGATCAAGCAGCGCTCGCTCATCGATCAGTCGGCCGCCAAGCGGAAGGCCGAGGAAGCCGAACAGGCGCTGTGGATGCTTACTGCCGCCGACCAACCGGACACGGCCGCCATCGAAGCAAAGGTGCGGGAAATCGAAAAGATCAAATCGGACGCAAGACTCGTATTCATACGCGCAGTCGGCGAAGCTGCCAACGTACTCACCGCCGAACAGCGAAAGATGGTCCTCGGCATGATGCCGATGCCGGGCAGCGCCTCCATGAAGAAGATGGAAAGATAATTTGGACGCGTTGAGCCATCGTGTGTTCGCGATCCGTCCGGGCGCGGGTGGCGTCCCGCACTACAGGCGAGGCTGAACGCTCTCGATTGCCTTAATCGCATCCCCCAGTAGGGGCCCAATATCGATTTCGCTCCTCCCGGTACCGACGCTGTTCGTCGTCACGACCCGAGCGCCAGCGCCGACGAGCAGTTCATCGGAGTGGTCCGCGAACAATCCGTGGACGGCGATGCAGACCGGCGGTGGCCAGCCCTGCCCTGCAAGCAACCGAACGGCCTCGATCATCGTGCGTCCGCTCGAAATGATGTCGTCGACGAGCACGGCCGTGCGTCCCTGCCAAGCCTCGAGATTTCGAAGCGTAATCCGGACGTCCCGGTCCCCATGACGAACCTTCTCCAAAACACAATAGGGTGCTGCGGCGTCGCTTGCCACTGCCGCAACCCACTGTTCGCTCTCGCTGTCCGGACCGATGATGAGGGGCTTCTCGATGTTCGCCTTGACCCACTTCGAAATCAGCGGTGCCGCGTGAACGACGCGCGTAGGTATCGAGTAAATCTCGCTCAGATCGCCGTACCGGTGAAGATGCGGGTCGATGGTCACCATCCAGTCGAATGCCTCGGAGATAAGGCGCGCCACCTGCCGGGACGTCACCGCCTCACCGGCATTGAAGCGGCGGTCCTGTCGCATATAGGCCAGGTAAGGAGCGACCAACCCCACCTTCGACGCGCCAAGCTCGCGCGCGGTCGCGGCGGCAAAGATGAGGGGAAGAATTTTTTCGTCCGGATGCGCCAGCGTGCAGACGATCGCGACGGATCGCTTGTTGAGATCGGTGGCAAAGCGAAGATAGGTTTCTCCGTCCGGAAATTGCCGCGTGTTCAATTTCCCCGTTTCGCAATCAAGCTGGTCGGCAAGTTCCGTCGTCAACCGCTCGTTGCCCGGCATCGAAAATAGCAGAGTTGGGGTCATCGCTCCTGGACCGTGATGATGTCGGGGTTCGCAGCGGCATAGTCCATGGCGTAGGCAAGCTCGCCTCGCGCTTCGGCGTGGACCGTGCACAGAGGCTGTCCGGTCGAGACGATGTCGCCCGGCCTCACGTGAAGTTCGATGCCAGCCGCCTTCGCTTCGGGCGCACCGGCCAATTTTGCCAACTTCGCGATCTTGCGGTTGTCCATCAAGTCCACGCGTCCGGTTCGTTCCGCAGCGAGTGGCTGGCGATGGCTAGAGCTCGGCGGCGTGCGCATGCCGCCCTGCGCCTCGCAGATCCTTTGAAATTTCTCCCACGCGCGGCCATCGTCGAGCGTTTGAGCGGCCATTGCTGCTCCTCGCCCGTCCTCGGCCAAACCGCCCAGCTCGATCAGCGCACCGGCGAGGGCGACGGCCCGGTTCCGAAGATCGCGCGGTGCTGCTGGCAGACGTTGGAGAACAGCCAAAACATCGTTGGCTTCCAGCGCCGGCCCTATGCCGCGGCCGATGGGTTCGGTGCCGTCCCCGGCAATCACCCTTGCTTTGATCCCGAACGCGCCGGCAACGGTGACCAGCCCGGCTGACAAGGCGTCGGCCGCTTCCCGGCTCCTGACCTTGGCAGTCGGCCCCACCGGCATATCGAGAATGAGGTGCGTCGAGCCGGCGGCGATCTTTTTGGACAGGACCGATGCTATCATTTGGCCCTCGGAGTCCAGGTCGAGGGCGCGTTCGATTCGGATCAGGATGTCGTCAGCGGGGCTGAGCCTTATCGCGCCGCCCCAGACGATGCATCCTCCTTCTCGTTCGACCACCCGATGAATGTCCGGAATGGCCAAGTCCACCGGCGCCATGGTTTCCATGGTGTCGGCCGTGCCTGCCGGCGACGTAATGGCGCGAGACGACGTTTTCGGCATCGTCAGCCCGAGGGCCGCGATGATGGGCACGATGATCGGAGTGGTCCGGTTTCCGGGGAGCCCGCCCACGGAATGCTTGTCGAGCACGATCTCCGCATTCCAGGACAGCCGATCGCCCACGTCCACCATCGCCTTGGTCAGTCCGAGAACCTCGCCGTGGTCGAGAGGACGCGCAGCGCATGCAGTGATGAACGACGAGAGGTGAATGTCGGAATACTTTCCGTTGACGATGTCCGCAGTGACGGAAAGCAGCGCCTCGGCGCTCAGACCGTTTCCGTAGATCCGGCTTCTGATGTGGCTCAGCGATGCCAGCGGATCCGGATGGCTGATCGCGATGGTGTCTCCGTCGGTCAGCTCGAGCCGGCCCCAAGCCGAGTCGGACAATGCGGCCTCGTCATGAGCGATCAGATCGTTAGTGACCTGATACAGTGTGGCGATGACATGGCGTTCTCCGGCTCGCAGCAGAAGCCGATTGTGCGCGACAAATCCCTCCGACCGGCAGACCGCGCACTCCTTGTGCATGAAGATAACGGGTTCGAACTGCGTATCGACGCCCAGGCGACGGACGCGGAGTCGGTGCCCGTCGGACGCCCGCACGACCGGCCGAACTTCGCTCATGCCAGGTCTACCTGTTGGCCTTGATCGGGTATGATGCAGGCCCAACCCAATTCCTCTGCAATTCTCTTGCGTAAGGCGTCCGAGGCGCTGAACTCCCCATGGGTGATGAATGTCCTGCGTGGAGGGGTCTTGAAGCCCTTCAGCCATCTCAGGATTTCGTAGGCATCTGCGTGCGCGGAGAGCATCTCCAGGTTCGTTACCTCCGCACGAACCGGCACATATTGTCCATGGATTTTGATGCCGTCGACGCCGGCGACCATGGAAGCCCCCCTCGTTCCTCCGGCCTGGAAGCCAGCGAATAGAATCGTATTCCTACTATCCGGTGCGTAGCTTTTCAGATGATGCAGGACCCGGCCGCCGGTCGCCATACCGCTGGCCGAGATAATCACCTTTGGCATGGAGTTGGCCATGAGGGCTTTCGATTCTTCGACGCTTTGCACGTAGTGCGCGACGGCGCAGGAATCGCGGCATTCGCGCTCCGTAAGTCTATGATCAGCGACATGCCTGCAGAAGATCTTGCTTGCATCGACGGCCATCGGGCTGTCGAGAAATATCGGGATGTCCGGCAAGCG
This sequence comes from Bradyrhizobium denitrificans, assembly GCF_013179005.1. Lineage (NCBI taxonomy): Bacteria > Pseudomonadati > Pseudomonadota > Alphaproteobacteria > Hyphomicrobiales > Nitrobacteraceae > Bradyrhizobium > Bradyrhizobium denitrificans. The sequence goes on from NZ_JABFDP010000020.1 coordinate 106,996, forward strand.
TCGGGAAGCCTTCAGACGGTGCAGGTGGAACAGGAGGCTTTGTGCTCGCCCCACCGCGAATGCTGGGATGATCACCGTTCCACCCCTTCCGGCCGTGCGACCGATGACTTCAGCAAGAGCATCCTCGGGATCCCTCGCTTCGTGCCGGCGATTTCCGTAGGTCGACTCCACGACAACGTAGTCGGCATTCGCAACCGCAACCGGATCGACCATGGTGGCGTCGCCGTAGCGGCCGAGATCGCCGGAGAAGAGAATGGTGTTGCCGTTCCAGTCAAGCTGGATGGAAGCCGCACCCAGGATATGACCCGATCGTCGAAGCAAGGCGGCCCCGCCTCCCGGGAGGTCCAGTGACTGCTCGAATTCGACCACCCTCAACTGCTTAAGAGAGCCCAAGGCGTCTTTCAAAGTGTAAAGCGGTAGCGCAGGCTTATGCTTGGAGAAGCCATGGCGATTTGCAAATTCCGCGTCCTTTTCCTGAAGGTAGCCGGAATCCGGCAACAGGATCGCGCATAGGTCCGCGGTTGCTGTGGAGCAGAAGACCGGCCCGCCAAAACCTTGCTTGACCAACAGCGGCAGATAGCCGGTGTGATCCAGATGAGCATGCGTGAGCAGAACCGCATTGATCTGACGGGGGTCTACCGGAAAGCGCGCCCAATTCCGCAGCCGCAACTCCTTGAAGCCTTGGAAAAGGCCGCAATCGATTAACAACCGATGATCGGCATTTTCGAGGAGGTATTTGGACCCCGTAACAGTGCCGGCTCCACCCAGGAACGACAATCGCAAAGTCACACTTGGCCTCCGGATACGCGAGTTAGTCAGCGTGACCTGCCGCAAAGAGAGACGCGAAGCCCCGTTGTCGTACAAGCCCTACGCCGACTATTCGTTGTTTCCTTGATGTGCATCAAAAATCCGTGGGGCGCTTTCGGCCATCTTGCGCGAGATACAAACCACAGGATGGCTTCTTTCTGGCTGATTTTCCCGGGAGCAGACCCATCATGGACGTCCTCGGGCTTCGCCTAGTTTCTGCGGTACTGCCAATCGCTCGCTCGCGAGGATCGTTCAAGGGACCGTAGGATCTCGAATGATCATGCACGCGATGACCAGGCGAGCGTTAGCTTACATTGTGTGGCAGGGAGAACGGCCTGAGTTTGCGCCTCTTCTGGGTGCTCTTTCGTTCCTGGCTACGATTACTCTCGCGGTGCCCGTAGAGTGGCTTGTCGTCGTTGGCACGCTAACTAACAGGCGACGTTGGCTCAGCGTTGCCGCATGCGCCGCGACGGGGAGTTCGCTCGCGGCGATCGGATTCTATTTTGCCTTCCATCACCTGGGCTGGAGCATGCTGGCGGAACGATACCCGGAATTGGCGGGTACGCGCGCCTGGCTACAGGCCTCCGACTGGATCTCGCGATACGGCCCGCTTGCACTGTTCGGGCTAATGGCGCTCCCGCTTCCGATTCCCAAGCTACCTATGCTCGCGGTGGCAGGCCTACATCGATTGCCGATCCAGGAGGTCGTCATCGCGATCTGGTCCGGGAAAATCATCAAGTATACTTTGTACGCGTACGTGGTGACCCGCTTTCCGAGAACCATCCATCGCATAGTTCACGCGACATGAGGCCGACTCGATTCTCATGGTCCGCAGGCACAGCGGCGGCTGTGTACGGCTTGCATCGAGCGTTCGCTCACCGGCGACGAGGCTTGTTGCGTCTATCTCCCCAATATGGAGGCTGAGGGGCGGACGCCGGCGGAATTGGCTGGCTATATGCGCCGGGGCCCACTTCGCTTGGCCAATACCTCTTGTCGGAAATTGTAGCGCCGGCTTCAGCGTTCGTGGATACAGCGAGGAGCGGCAATAGGAGCAAAATCGCGAACAGTCTCTTCATGCTGGTTTCCACTATCATGCCTCAATCACCACAGTAGCCGGACTCCGGCCACGAAATTTGCGCTCGACGGCTGCTTCTGATTGCGTAGTGCGATGGATGCGGTTTCACCCACCTTGCGATCCCAGCTCACGCCGATGTACGGAGCAACGTTGCGGGTGAACTCGTAGCGAAGCCGGGCACCCAGTTCGAAGTCCGTAAGGCCGCGCCCCAATTCCAGCTCTGGGACGGATTGCAGCTGCAGCCGCAAATCGACGCGCGGCTGCAGAATGAGGCGGTTGGTGATCAGAAGATCGTACCACCCCGTGAAGGATCCGGAGATTTCCCCCTTCTGGCTGATATACGCGTCGGCATCGATTTCAAAGAAGCCTGGCGCTAGACCTTCAATCCCGATGACAGCATAGGTACGCGAGGGTCTGGGCGAAACGTCGTGACGCACGCCGACCTGGAAGTCGAAGAAATAGCTGATCATCCTCGAATAGAGCGCCTGGAACCGGGCCTCGTCGAATCTTTGCGTGGGGCCGTCGAAGGCGCCCTCGGACTTGAAGAAGAACTTGTCGTAGTCGTTGCCGACAAATGCCTCCATATCCCAGCGGGCCCTGTCGTTCCCGCCTAAACCATTCCATTCGAGCTTGTCGAAGCGCATGCCGCCGAATAGCGCCTGGTCGGGGAAGCTTGTCGTGGGCGCGCTGCGTAATCCCGAATACGGTATTTCCCGAGAATAGGCTGGCCAGGTTTGAGCCATGGCGGCGTCACACAGTATGGCGGAGCCGAGAAGGCAGCCAGTCAACAAGGCGAGCAAGAATTTCATGCCGCCCTCCTATTTCAACGATGCGGTTTGGCGGACGACGTTGACCTGACGCATCATGCCGGTCTCCATGTGGTAGAGCAGATGGCAGTGAAACGCCCATGGCCCCTCGGCATCCGCGGGGATATCGACGTCCAGCGTCAAACCGGGCTTGATATTGACCGTATGTTTCTTTGGATTGCGCGCGCCGTTTCCGACCTCCGGCAACATCCACGTCCCGTGGATATGCATCGGATGGTTCATCATGGTTTCGTTGATGAAACGGAAGCGCGCACGCTCGCCGAAGCGCAGGACGATCGGCTCGGCTTCGCTGAACTTGCGTCCGTTGATCGACCAGAAGTACCGCTGCATGTTTCCGGTGAGCCGGATCTCGATGATGCGGTCGTACTGCTTGTACGGATAGGGATTTAGCGGCCGCAGATCACGATACGACAAGACCCTCGTCCCTGGGGGAGCGCCGGTGTCGTTGGCGATCGGATCGGGCATTGTCTGCTGCATCGAGGGCCCCACGTTCGGCATGTCTTCGCCGCCGTGAAGTACGTGCACCTGCGGGCCTTGCTGCACGCCGTCTGTGAGTGTCAGCGCGGTCCGGCTCTGGCGGCCTGACGAAGGTTTCGGAGCCATGCCGGGCATCGCGCCATGATCCATCGCCTGTTTTTCTTTCGGCATGGGCATCTGGTTTTGGCTGTTCATCCCGGGCATGCCGCCGTGATCCATTCCCGGCATCGGAGAAGCTTGAGGAGGCTTTCCGGTCTTGGCCTTCTCCCCTTGGCCCTTTCGGTCGGGGCTCGTCTTCGGCATGCTCATTGGCCGCTCCGACATCCCGCCGCCGTGCTGTGCCCCTCGTCGGGGACCGGCTCCGGACATGCCGCTCATGTCACCCATTCCCCCGATTGCCATCGCCACCGGATCTTCCGGTGCCACATGACCCGGCATGTCCTGCTCGGGACGAAGAGTTCCGCGGTTTCCGCCCTTCGGTCCGGGATTCATCGCCATGTCGGACATCTGCATGAGGGGACGCAGCCTATGCGGGGGCAATTCTCCGACCATGCCGGGTCGCGGCGCCAAGGTCGCACGCGCAAAGCCGGTGCGATCCATGGGCTCTCCGACAATGGCGTAGGCCCGATCTTCGGTGGGCTGCACGATAACGTCGTAGGTTTCCGCGACGGCGATCCGAAATTCATCCACTCGCACGGGCGCAACGTTGTTTCCGTCGGCCTGCACGACGGTCATCTTGAGGCCCGGGATCCGGACATCGAAATATGTCGTCGTGGAAGCGTTGATGAAACGCAGGCGGACACGTTCGCCAGGCTGGGCCAGCGCGGTGAAATTCCGCTCTGGCGATTGACCATTCACCAGGAACGTATAGCCGGCCACATCCGCAACGTCCGTCGGGTCCATGCGCATGAGGCCCCAGGCAACCCGACTATTGACGATCGCCTTTCGTGCCTCGTCATTAGGAGCGTTGCTAAGCTCCCGGATCAGGCCGACCAACGTTTGCCTGTTGTAATTGTACCAGCTGCTGTCGTTCTTGAGATTTCTGATGATGCGCGTCGGGTCTTCATCCGTCCAGTCCGAGAACATGATCACGTAGTCGCGGTCGTATTTGAAGGGGTCGCGCTGCCTCGGCTCCACGATGAGGGGGGCGTACATCCCGAGTTGTTCCTGCTCGCCGGACGAATGAGTATGGAACCAATATGTACCCGCTTGCCGGACCTTGAAGCGATAGGTGAACGTTTCGCCGGGCTTGATGCCGTCGCCGTAGCCCGGCGAAATGCCAGGTACGCCATCCATTTCGGGCGGTACGATCAGTCCGTGCCAATGGATCGAGATATTCTCATCAAGTCTGTTGCTGACATTGATGACCGCATCTTCGCCTTCACGGAGTCGCAGCACGGGCCCCGGTAGTTGTCCGTTGATGAGCATGCCGACACGTTCGCGTCCGGTGACATTCACGACATGGCGCTCGATGGTGATGTTGTGAGTACCGGCTACCGCCGAGACCGTTCCAGCGGTCAGGATCAGCAAGGAAACGAAGGTTTTGCCAGCCGTCCGCCATCGGTCATACATCGGAAGTGTGCCTTGTCGTTGCCTAGGGAATGGTGGTCAGCACTTTCGCGACCACCTTATGGGCAGGATGGAGCGAAAAATTTGATCTGCATCAATAATGGGCACGGCTTTCGATGATCTATGGCGACACGTGAACGTGGGCCGGAATGTTCTGGCATCGGGACTGCCGCGCGGCCTACGACATCGCGGCCCAGACGCGCACCTGGCCGAGAGCATTTGAGGATAGTTTCATGTTAGCCAAGGCTAAGGCCTCCCCCGAGCGATGTTCGGTCAACTGCTTCGACGACTGTTCATTGCCTCAGGCACAGACAGTCGCACGGAAATCACGTGAGATCGACGAGCCCATCGCTCGAATGGGAAGGCTGGTGCATTACCGACGAGGTGCGGAGATCTTCGGGGAAGGTCAGCCAGCCGAATACATCTATCGAGTTGTAAGCGGGGCGGTTCGAACATCGAGAATTCTGAACAACAGCCGCCGTCAGATTTGCCAATTCTATCTGCCGGGTGACTATTTCGGCTTGGAAGCTCAAAACGAGCAGCCTACCTCCGCGTTCGCGGTCAACGACACCCAAATTCTGGTGACCAATCGCCACATGATCGCAAAGCTGACCTATCGCCGCCGCGATCTAACGCAGCAGCTCATGGAAATCGCGAACAAGGAAACCAAGCACCTCCAGGATCAGATACTCCTGCTGACGAAGACTGCCGAGGAGCGCATCGCCTGGTTTTTACTCCAGATGAGCCAGCGCACGGATTCCGCTAACCTCGTCAACCTTCCGATGCCTCGTCAGGACATCGCAGATCATCTTGGTTTGACAATCGAAACCGTTTCCCGGACCTTGAAGCAGCTTGCAAGAACCGGCTGGATAAAGCAGTTAAGCTCGCGCCGCATCCAACTCGTCAAGCTAGATGCGCTCACGCGCCTGGTTTCCTGACGAGCCAGACCCCTCGGTGGTTCGTACCTGACTGAGAGAATCGGCATGGCGGCGACCCGAAGGGGGACGGCGCCTCAATGCGACATCATCACCCAGCAAGGTGGGTGCCCAAGGACGGCGTATGTCGCGCCACCCATTATGAACTCCTGGAGGCGGGAATGGCGATAGGCACCCATCACCAGAAGATCGGTTTGGTGGGACTTGACGTACGCTTTCATGGCGTTCCCGTTGTCCATCTCAACGTTGCAGCACATATTGACCAGGTGCTTCCGCAAGCATGCTCTGCTTCGGTCCGCCCATCGGCGGTGGCGCAACGGGCGCGCCGGAGTGCTGGCTCAGAAAGCTCACCCATTCCGGCCACCACGAACCCTCGTGTTTTGTCGCATGGCGCAGCCATTCGTCGGGGCCGAGATATGGCCCATCAGCCATTTTGCCGAGGACCTGATGGGTATGCCCCACCTCGTCTGGCGGTGCGACGATGCCAGCGTTGTGGCCGCCGCTCGCCAGCACGTAGGTAACGTCGGCGTCGGCCGCGAGGTAGTTGATCTTGTAGGTCGATCGCCACGGCGCGACGTGATCGCGCTGCGTGCCGACAACGAACATCGGGGCATGCAGGTCGGACAGCGAGACCAGGTCGCAGCCGGCGCAGTAGCGGCCCTCTGCCAGCTCGTTGTTCAGGAACAGCCGGCGCAGATATTCGGAATGCATCCGGTAAGGCATCCGCGTGGCATCCGCATTCCACGACATCAGGTCGTTCGGCGCAGAGCGCTCGCCCATTAGATAGGCGCGGATCGCACGCGACCAGATCAGGTCGTTGGAGCGCAGGATCTGGAACGCGCCCGCCATCTGCTCGGTGCCAAGCACGCCGCGCTCCCACATCATGTCTTCGAGGAAAGCGACCTGACTCTCGTTGATGAACAGCGTCAGCTCGCCGGCTTCCGTGAAATCGGTTTGCGCCGCCAGAAGGGTCAGCGAGCGTAGGCAATCCGGCTGCGCCGTGGCGAGATGTGCGGCGGCGATCGAGAGCAGCGTGCCGCCGAGACAGTAGCCTGCGGCATGGATCGGCTGCCTTGGCATGATCGCGCTGATCGCGGCAATCGCTGCGTCGACGCCGAGCTTGCGGTAGTCCTCCAGGCCAAGGTCACGATCCTCCTCCGTCGGATTGCGCCAGGAGATCATGAAGACGGTAAATCCCTGCCCGACCAAGTAGCGCACCAGCGAATTGTGCGGCGAAAGGTCGAGAATGTAGTACTTCATGATCCACGCCGGCACGATCAGCACCGGCTCGGGCCGGACTTCCGCCGTCTGCGGCGCGTACTGGATCAGCTCGATCAGCCGGTTGCGATAAACCACCTTGCCGGGCGTGGTCGCCACATCCTTGCCGACAGCGAATGGTTTGCGGTCGCCGCGCGCGTCCGACCCGAGCAGGGCGTGGGCGTCCTCGAGCCAGTTGTGCAGGCCCGCGGCTAGATTGCCGCCGCCACTTTCCATGGTTTTCCGCCACACCTCCGGATTGCTGCAGGCGAAATTGGACGGCGCCACCATGTCCAGACATTGCCGCATCGCGAAGGCGGCAATCGCTGCATTCGACTGCGACAGTCCGCGCACGCCGGAGGCGGCGGAATGCCACCATTGCTCGGCGAGCAGGAAGGCCTGCGCCATCATGTTGAAGGGCGGCAACTCCCAATCGGATGCCGAGAAGCGGCGTTCGGCGGGCGCCGGCTCGACCAGCGACCAGGGCGCGAACTTCGCATTCGGAAGGATCATCGCTTCAGCGAAGCGATAGGCGCTGCGCGCGGCCTCGCCCGCGAGCGCCAGCTGCTTGCCGGGCGATGCGGCCAGATGCAGCTCCCAGTCGGCAAAGGCCAGCGCCAGCGCGGCCGGCGAAACGCCGCCGGTGAAACGCGCGAGGTTGGCGTGCACCGAGCGGTCGATCGCCTCCGCAATCGACGGCGACTCGAGCGGCGTACACGGACATGGCCCTTCTGGCACAACGGAAGCCTGCGCGGGAAATGGTACGATCTGATGGATGGCGGGCCTCGGGTTCATCGTCGTCACCCCTCAGTCGAGGCCAAAGCGGCGCCGTCCGAACGCGATGATCTCGCGGTCCGTCGGATGGTCGCTGGCCTCGCCGTGCAGCTGGGTCGCAGTCAGGTCTTTGCGATTCTCCTGTAGATACTGCAGCAATGCTCCCTTTTCCGTTCCGGGCCCAATGATCAGGATCTCGCGGCAGAACCGCAGGGACTCGGCAACGGTCGGCAAAAAGCTCTTGTCTTCCCGGACGCGGCCGGAGCCGATGACATTGGCCTTGTGATGCAGATGAGTCGAGGAAGGATGGGCATGCACGACCACCTCGCCCATTCCGGTCCGACCCATCGGAAAAATCTTCGCGGTGAGGTGATCGATCCAAACCACGGCATAGGCGTGTTCGACGTCGGTCAGTTTGGCGATGGCTTTGCTCATTGTTGTTTTCCGTCCTTGAATTGGCGTCGCAAGAAGCGACCGCATCCATGGAGCAAAATTTAGGCTTTTGGCATCGCTGGTGTTTGATTTGGCTCAATTCTCCGCATGCCGACAGAGCTAGAAGAAAACCGACGTGCAAACTTCCCGGATGGAGAGGCACATGTATAAAAATCTTCTGGTCAACATTCCCACGGAGTGTTCGCCTCGGCCCGTGAGCGATGGCGCAATCTCGCTGGCGGCACGCTGTAAGGCCCAGCTCGATGCCGTAGCGGTAGGACATGAAGTCCCCAATATGCCGTTTCTCGCGGAGGGAGGCGCCGCGGTCGCCACGATCTCAAAGGTCGAACACGAGATGGCGCTGGAACGCGCCCACGCCGCGCTCAGCATATTCGAGGCGGAAGCCAAGGGCGCCGGCGTCGTCTACAGCTGCCGCGCCATCACTGAGCTACAGGCCGAAGCAGCGGCGATCCTCGGCGCTACCGCGCGGCTCTATGATCTCTCGGTCGTTGCGCAGCCGGATTTTGGGCGCGACAGCTTTGACAGCACCCTCGCCCAAGAGATTCTATTTCAATCGGGCGGCCCAGTGCTGTTCATGCCCCACATCTTCAGAGGCTCATTTAGCGCAGGACGCATCGGTATCTGCTGGGACGGCAGCCGTCTTGCCGCCCGTGCGGTGCGCGACTCCATGCCCTTCCTGGCAGGAGCCGAGACGATCACGGTCATCACCATCAATGCAGAGAGTAGCGTTCCAGCGGACGCCTCCGCCCCGCACTTGGAGCGCTATCTTTCCCGGCTCGGCGTGCCTACGAAGATCGACGGCGTGAACACGGAAAAGGCCAACATCCAGTCCAGCATCCTGTCGCTGGCGGCGGACGAAAGCATAGACCTGCTTGTCATGGGTAGCTACGGCCATTCCCGCCTGAAGGAAACCGTGTTCGGCGGCGTCACCCGCGACATGCTGGAGTCGATGACTGTGCCGACGCTGATGTCGCACTGAGGGACTGCGAACTGGGTAAAAGGGGACACATTTCCTCGCAGCGCCGATCGCCGCGCTCTTCATTGCGCGAAGCGCTCAATTTTGTCCGCTTTCCCGCCAAAATAGACTACTGTGTCGTGGAAGTGTATACCTCGGGCCAGAAGCAGAAGTCTGAGGCATCCGCTTGTGAGTTTGACTTTCAGCGCTCGAAAATAATTTTGTCGCGTGAACGGAGGCCCCCCACTGGGGGGCAAGAATCTGATGCTCGGTTGCTACTTTTGCTGAATACGACTCAGATAATCGATAACAGCGAGGACGCGTGTTCGCACGACGACTTCCGGGCTTTGCTCCGGCCCGGCCTTCTTCCAATAAGACGGATCAACATGGTGAGGCAAGTTGACAATGGGGTTGAATCGTTCCCCCCAAATTGGCATTTCACGAGTGCCGTGAGCGGGAATTGTTTTCGATCCGTATATGGTTTCATAAACAGCGTTCGTGGGAAAGACCCCGTTGTTGTTCTTGGCCAACATCGTCAAATCGGAAGGCGGCGCCTTGAGTTGCTCGCTGACAGGTCCTTTGCCCTTTCCATCCGTACCATGACAGCTCGCGCACGACGACTGAAATTCTGACTTACCGATGTCGGAGTCTTCAGCCTGAGCCGCACCAGCACACCCAGCAGTAAGGCCGGCGATCGTCAACCACTTCAGGCAACTGGTGATCATATGCTGCCCCGCCCGCAGTATCTCGGATAAATCTTACTAGCAGTCTTGGCTTTGGTTCACTTTGACGTAGGTCAATACAACCTTCATGCCCCGGATCACGACGGCGCGTCCGAGAAGGGCTTTAAAAAAGTCAATCGGAGCAGCCGATGCCGCAGAGCAACGGAATGGGGCAGGAACAGTTTCGCTGCCCATTCGCAATCCCTATCGTTCGATAGACATGATCGTACGCTTGGATTTGCTTTAGCCGACTTATGACCAACGAATTTACAACTAAGAATCGTCCTATTTTTCTGTACAACCGACGCCTTCATTTGGAAGGTGCGGATATGATGGAGCGCCGAAGCTTGCCCGGGCAGTTCAAGGGAGCACGACCTCTCGGTGTGGACTTTGATCAACTTCGACACGCGATCACAGCGGCAGATTACGGTAGCTTCCGACAGGCTGCCGAAGTCCTATCCACTAAGCAATCAACCCTTAGCCGTTCAATTCAACTACTTGAATGTAGCCTCGGAACCAGCATTTTCGATCGATCAAGTGGTGGGGTGCGCGCAACGCCGGCCGGCCGCTACTTCTTGAGGATAGCGCGCTCGATAATCGAACAGCTATGCGACACATGAACGACGTTGGCAGCTAGCGCTGCCAAAAAACGATTGCTCGGCATCTTGACGACCGGCCGACTAATGGGTGTCACCGTAATCCTGCGCGCACCACCGTAATCCCCGTAATCCCTTCATGGCATCGATTCCCCTGCGCGCACGGACTTTTCGGCAAATTCCTTGAATCTTTGCATAAAGGTCATCGTCTTCTTCTTGAACATACCCGGCGAGAGCAAAGCCATCAGCTTCATAACTAGGCTTGAGAATTTGCAGTGCGAATTGAGAACCCACCGGGTGGTGCCGTGGGTGGTTTCCGTCAAGCGGTTGCTAACGAGGTTCCAGACGCCTTCCGCTTCGTAAGTGGCGGCAAATTCTTCGGGAGGCCTGTGGACCGTGATGGTCTCTATCATTTCGAACTCGCGCTTGCCCATTCGGTGGACCTGTTTCGACTTCGCCCCGACTTCGCGTGGCGCGCCGGAGGAAATTTGTTCGAAGCTGACGAGATCGGGCTGCCAGTGCTGCAAATTGTCGGGGTCGAGAAACAGTTCTACGACTCGTTCGCGCGGCGCGTTGATTTCAAGTTCAAGCTGATAATGCATGGCTTCCTCGTTACTTGTTTGTCGCGCGTATCCGAAGCAGCTTATCCAGCTCGCCGAACATCATTCCCCAGCCGCTTTCATACGGCTCCTTGAAATCGCGATAGCAGACATGTTCGAGTGTCATCCTGCTGCCATCGCCGTCGGATTCGATGGTGATGGTTACCTCATCCACCGCGTCTGACATTTCGGGCATTGCGAAGGTGAAAGCGAGCCGGCTTGGACGCTCGAATTCGATGAAGGTGCCAATCGCGCGGTATGTAATGCCGTCGCGACGATCGACAATCTCGTATTCGCCGCCGAGGCGTCCGTCGATCCGTGTTGTGTTCATCTCACTAGTCGGGCTGGTAAACCACCATTTGCCGGCAAAATCGGGATCGAGCCAGGCGTCGAATACGTCCTGTGGCGGCGCATCGAAGCGATAAACGACGGTGGCAACCGTTTTTGGTTCCAGTCTCCGCGTCAAAGCAGCACCCCGACGAATTGGTATTTCGAGATCGATTGCAGCACTACAATTCGCCCCGCTTTCTTTTGAGTAAGAGAGCGTTCAGCGTATCAAATCGCGCGAGCCACAACGATTTCGTTTCTTCGATCCAAGCCGAAGCTTCGTCGAGCCCACTCGGATTTAGCGACAGTATATGTTCGCGTCCGATCTTCTCTCGTTTCACGAGAGCTGCGCGCTCAAGGAGGCGAATGTGCTTCGAAACGGAGTTCAACGAGATCGGAAATGGTTCTGCAATCTCTGTTACCCGCGCTTTTCCCAGGTTGAGACGCGCTAGAATTGCCCGCCTGATGGGATCGGCGAGAGCGATGAATGTTTGGTCCAATGATCCTTCTTTGAGATTCATAGCTTCCGTTTGGAGGTAAGCGGTTGCGCTAGCTAGCTCGGTAGGACGGGGTGCGTCCGACAACCCTTGACCGTCCATAAATTCCCTAATACATAAGGGTGAATGTTGCAAGCTTATGCCGAACGCTAACGGCCCGTTTGAGAAGTCGGGCCGACAGCGGAGGATGGCCTCCTAATCAGCTTGAGATGGTGGCCGCTTGCCTTGAATGTCACGCCAGCGGAAGCCTGCTCTGACCATGTTTGCTGATCACGACGCCTACATAGCTGAGGCTCCCGAAAACCTCCGACCTCTGCTGGTGCGATTGCGCGCTCAACTTGCGCGCGCGCTGCCCGACGCCGAAGAAGTCATCGCTTATAAGATGCCTGGGTTCAGGATCGGAAAGTCCATCATCGCGGGCTATGCTGCGTTCAGCAAACAGTGCGGCCTCTATCTGTTTCCTTCCGCCATCACGTCGCATGCCGACGACATTGCGGCCGCCGGGCTCAAGTCCACCAAGACTGGCGTCACCTTCTCCCCGAGCCAGCCTATCCCTGACGCGCTCGTCAGGAAACTCGCCCTGGCGTCCAGAAAAGATCAAAATCTCTGAGAGTGTCGATTGCGGGGAACCTGTCACGTGCTTCCACGGGTCATACGCTGTTGCGGCGGATGATTTTGGAGCGTTCAGAAGGCTGCAGACGTGTTGGGGGTTCGTCAGTCGATGGCTAGCCGATCCATCAGACAACTTGAGCATTTGATCGGAGTTATAACCTCTAAGAGCAAAGTCGACTCGTGGCAGAATCGTCCTCACGATGCCAAGAACGATTCTAGCAGATCGGAGTCGCTTTCCTGAGCTGAGCCAGACTGTGACTGATGGCACGTCCTTGTTGGTGCCGTCGCGCGTGTTCGTTCCGTTGTTGACTGGGTAGATCTCGATCTTTTTGTAGATCTCAATCCGTTCAAGATCGTGGGACACGAAGCGAGAACCGGCGACCGCCGGCCCCGCCAGCACCCAATAAGCTCAACCGAACTCGCATGAAACCAAATGTGCGGCGGAAGACTTTCTTTACGCGTTAAACACGAACGTGCTCAGCAGAGGGGGAAACTTCGTCGGAGGGTCACTGCACCTGTACTCCTACGTTTGGTTTTGGATGCCGTCCCGGCCTCTGCGGCAAAACCAGGACAAACACGATTATTACGGCGAAAATCACTCCCGACGCCAAAGGACGGCTCAGCGCTAGCCCGCCATGGCTCATCGGCTTGTCCAGAAAATCTCCGACCGTCGCGCCGAGCGGTCGCGTCAATATGAAAGCCGCCCAAAACAGGAACACGGAAGATATTGTGGTCCAGCGGTACAAAGCTGCCAGCAAAAGTAGCCCCGCACAGAACAAAAGGGCGCCTCCGTCATATCCCAACCCGGTGCCGTCCGCTATCCAGTCTCCGAGCGCGGTACCCAAGGTCTGTGAGAAGGTGATCGTCACCCAGTAAAATATTTCCGCTTTCGGCGTTGCGACCGTCTGAACATTTATCGAGCCAAGATTGAAATACCAAGCCGCGAGCGAGCACAATACGCAAGCGAACAAAATCGACGACCCTCCCGCGTAGCCGATACCTAATGAGCGGTCGAAAAAATCGGCCATGGCCGTACCGACTGTTGTAGAAGCTACTATGGCCGCCCAGTAGGCCCAAGCGTTGAACCTTCTCGTCGAGATTTGGACGATCACGGCTGCAACGAATACGGCGAGAAATATGCCGGTGCCGATTAAATACCCCCCATTGTGAGCATTTTTGTCGGCGTGGAGCCACGTCATCGTCACCGTATCGCCGCCCGTCTCCCCAAGCGTGGTGGCAAGTATCTTGATCACCCAGAAGCCGAGCGTCACCTCGGGAACCTTGCTTAAGATCTCGTGATTGGTTCGCATTGTGCCTCTCGCAATAGTTTGTGCGACTTGAGTTTTACCAGTTCCAAGCGGCAACTTTTGGAACACAACGCATAAGAGCACGAGAAGGTCGCTTCTCAGATTATACATTTTCGTAACATCGCTATGGGTCAGTCGCGCCATGCCGTGCGCTGAGAGATTGTGTCGTTGCGTGATGCATGCAACTTTCAACCGAAGATGCTGAAGTGGTTTCCCGCGTCGTGCTCGCTCGAAAATTTTCGATCGCGTCCACAGAAATTTGGTGATTGCCTGCTCGCATTTGGTTGCATTGGGGTCGTGCGCGCAGAGGCTCATGCGCGCGATTAATGGCCTCATCGCCGATGTGCCAGTCTGCGACGCCGCGCGCGGTTCGCTATCATCTCATCCTGCCCTCGAGGTGCTGGATCCGGCGCTTGGCGCCCGCGACTCCCAGCCTGCACTTAGGCGCGGAACTAGCCTTATCACAGCTCTGCCTCGACAGCGGGCATTAACCAACGATCAACCATATCGTTTTAAGCTTCACTTAAAATTGCCGAAGGACAGCGGCTGCTCAGTCTTTGCAACTAGCGCGAGACTGCCGACAAGGCGATCTGAGCAAGGAAGTTCACGGACGGGAGCGGCCTTAGGCAACACTTGCCACCAACAACACAACTTCAACGGAGGATTTCGTGAGCACTTCTGCAATAGGCCCGAGGCCTTCTCCCGCCGCAAATCTTATAGAGGCTTTGAAAAAATTAAAGGCAAACGACGGGGATGCGGACGATACCAAAGCAGCACAACCGCCTACCAAGACCTTCCAAAATCAGGGTGTGGGGCAGATCGTCAATCGGTTAGTATAAGCGACTGAGTATCGACACCGTCTTGCTACGTCGATCACGTGCATGCATATTTCTTGAAGTGTGAACTCGGCGGCGGCATTTCTAACCTCCAGCGCGCAATTCGCGTACAGCCCATTCTTTTGACCATACGCCCTGTACGAAGACAGCACCAACCGTCGACACGATGGCGCCGGTCAGGACGAGCACGAGATAGCTCCAAGGAATGGAGAGAATTTCAGGCGGTGGATCGAAAATCCCGCTCAGAAGTCGGACCAGCATCCAGGCTACGACCGTCCCGATCAAAGCGCCAAGGGGTAGTCCTATGCCCAGCATCACGAGTCCTTCGCTCCAGGTGAACGAACGGATTTCGGTCTGAGACGCGCCGAGCGACATCAGGACTGCTTGGGTCCTGGCGCGCTCCGATTGTCCGAGCCACAACGTCAAGCCCGTCGCCATGGCGACGAAGAAGACGGCAAATGCGAGTTCGACGGCACCGAGGGCACGCAAATCGATGGCGGTCAAGCTCGATCCGATCAGATGCGCCGCCTGAGCAAGGTCGGTTGTTTTGAGACCTGTAATCGTTCCAAGCCCATCCCGAATCGATCGCGCCAGTGCCGCAGGATCATCCTTTGCACGGACCAGCACGATTTCAGCCGCGGGATCGCCGGTTTGCGCAGCGACATAGGCTGCGTTGGCCACCAGAAAACTATCGCGCGGGGCGGTCGGAAATTCCTTCACGATTCCAACAAAGTGAAACGGAACTGTCTTATATTGTCGGTCTGCTGCACTTTGAAGACGAAGGTTGACGAGGTCGCCAAGCGAAAGCTGGAAATCGTTCACGGTTTCCTGCGACACTAGCAAGCCATCCGGCGTTTTCGCTAAACGTTTAAGCGTGGCTCTGGCGTTATGATTGCCGAAATAGACGTTGGCGATTGTCGTCGCCATGGCGATGCGCCGCGGATCGATCCCGTAGATGTCCTGCAGATCCTTGCCGACATAGGCGAAGCGATGCTGCATGGGCTCAGCCGCAGCGACACCCCGCGTTGCGCGAATTTGGTCCAGCACTGCGCCGGCTGGGGTCGCAGTGGATCCGGTCACGGTGACGTCCGCGCCGTTGGTGAGTTGTGCATCAACCAAAAGCTGCGCATTGTAGGTGGCATTGAAAATCGCCGTCGCAGCCGCGAAGGCGAAAGCGAGAGCGACGAGCGCAGTGCCAGTCGCAATTCGACCCCGTTGCCGCGAAACGGCTGCCGCGGCAGGCACTGCGAGCCGACCTGCGAGAGGGGCGAGCATCCCTGCAAGGGTCGAACGGCCAACCCGAAGCGCATAGTTGCTCACGCGCACCACAATAAGCCCGCTGCCGATCCAGAGCAACAACGGCGCGAGAAAGGCCGTGTAGTCGATTGCCGTCGCCGCCACGCCTTCTGGCGCCAGCACCACCTGATATCCCGCGCTAGCCGAGTGCCAAAAGACTGCGCCTGAAATGATGATGAGACCGACATCGAGATACGCGCGTTGCCACACGGGCTCGACTGTGGACGCGAGCCAGGCGCGGCGCGACGCAACGCTGCGTTCCCTGATATCGGCGATCGCCGGCGCGACAATGGCGGCAACGGCCAGCAGGAACCCGACGGCGCCAGCCAGGGCGAAGGATTCACGCACGGAGGCTAATCGAAGATCGATGCCGAGTGCGGTACTGGAAACTGCGCCCGCGATCGCGACGCCGAGGAAAACTCCCATGCCAGCGGTGAGGCCGGCCTCAACAAACGCAAGGCTGGAGATGTGCGCTACGCCGGCGCCCCGCAGGCTAAGCAAGGCCTGCTCGCGCCGTCGCCGACCGGCATCGGCACGGGCAACAGCGATTGTGATGAGCAACGCGAGGGCGATCCCGGGCACGCCCAAAAAGAGCAAAAGTATCCGTGCGAACAGGGCATCCTGACGCACCGCATCGAGACGCGCGGAAAGGTTATCGCCGACGATGGCTGCACCGGCGGCGCGAACCTCGAAATTTCGAGATTTGCCAGCGCTATCGAGCGAGGCGGCATCGGGCGCCGACGGCAGGCCCGATCGGTCGAGGGCAACGTGAACCTGCCATCGCGCACCACCGCTTGGCAATTGCACTGATTTTGAGAAATGCTCGCGCCATTGGTCGATGGGCAGGATCACGACATTATCAGGCGGCGCGGTAGCCGTCGGCCCCTTTGCCGGACCAATTGCCTGAAAGAGCGCGTCAGCGTTCGGTAAATCGACGATGCCATCGACTTTGACGTCGAACGCGGATCCGGCCTCGGGCCGGACCGTAACGGTATCGCCAACCGTCGCGTGCAAATTCGCCGCGGTCTGCTGGGCCAAAAGAACGCCGTCAGTTCGGCCAAGTAGTGGCCGGATTTGCCCCGGGAATGTCACTGAGTAGTCAACAGGCAGGCCGAGCACCTGTCCCGCACCGGTCGTTTGCGTCGTGTCGCCGGTCACCGCAAGGAAAGACGCGGAATCTGCGTAACCCACGCTTCGCTCAGCTCGGATGGGTGCGGACGCCGGGAGTTTGTCGATTAGTGCGGAGATATCGGCGCCGGCTGCGACCGCGACCTGCCAATCCACCGGAATGGCAGCGACTGCCCGCTGTGTCATGCTTCGCGCGCTCGATACGCCAAAGGCGCCAATCGTCCCTGTCAGCGCTGTCGCCGCAACAATGCCGATCGCGGCCAAGCCAAGGTGGCGCCACCGCGCCTTCACGATTCCTTTGGTCCAGGTCGCTACAACGGTCAAGATCATGCGACCGCCTCTTGTGGACCCCCGGTCGTCAAATGCCCGGCATCGATATTCCACCGCTCGTCCATGCGCTCGGCTATCGCAGCGTCGTGAGTCGCAATGATGAGCGCGGTGTCGGTGCCCTCGATCGCAGCCAGAAGGGCGTTCAGCACTTCCTGGCCCGTGGCATGGTCGAGTTGCCCTGTCGGTTCATCGGCCAGAACCACTTTTGGCCGGGTCACCAGCGCCCTCGCCAGAGCAACACGTTGCATTTGACCGCCGGACAATTGATCAGGAAGTTTTTCGCGCAAGTCGGACAGCGATAGGCGTGCCAGCGCCTCTTCCGAATGCATCGCGTCCGGAAACCTGAGGCCGGTGATGTCGAGCGGGACGCGAACGTTTTCGATCACAGAGAGCGCGGGTATCAACGATGGCGTCTGAAAGATGAAGCCGATCTGGGGAGGACGCAATGATGGGCCGGGATCGAGATCCGGCCAATGCACGGTACCGGCAGTCGGCTCCTCAAGACCCGCCAGAAGATTAAGAAGGGTCGACTTGCCGCTGCCGGAGGGGCCAACCAGGGCGATGCGATCGCGCGGCAACAATCGGCATGACGCAGTGACGACCGCATTGACGGGCTGTGTGGAAGTCTTGAACACGCAGCTCACGCGTCGCAGCTCGATGAATGTCTTATGCGTCCTGACCGGGCGATCGGAAATCATAATCTTTTGATTGGGTGGTGGGACCCGACTGACAACTCTGGTGTCCTGTGACACATCTGCCGTCACAATGCGACCATCCGCGATCATGACTGTGCGCGAAGCCCGCAGGCGGACGGCATTGCTGTGTGTGGCGATCAGTGTCGCGCCGCCGCTTGTGCGGCGCCGTTCTAGCGCGTCCAGAATGTGGTTTTCCGTCTCGCGATCGACCTCGGCGGTGGGCTCGTCGGCGATCAGCAGGGGCGGGTCTGCGGCAAGAGCGACGGCAAGACCAGCGCGCGCGGCTTCGCCTCCGGAAAGCGTTTGCGGCATCGCGTTAGCGCGCCCCTCAAGGCCAACCGACCGCAGTAGCCCGGATATTGTTTGGAAGTTCCGACGAGTGCCGCGCAGCTCCATCTGCAAACCCACATTGTCGGCAACACTGAGATGCGCAAAGAGATTGTCCGACTGAGCGAGAAAACCGACTGATTTTGCCCGCAACGCCGCGCGCTCGGCTTCCGGCCGCCGCGTCATCCTTTGCCCGTCGATGGTGACCATTCCGCCGTCCGGTTCGTCGAGGCCGGCGATACAGGCAAGCAGCGTCGACTTTCCGCTCCCGGAAGGACCGACAAGCGCAACCGTTTCGCCGCGACTTACCGAGAGACTCGCGCCGCGCAGCGCCCGCACCTCCGTATCGCCCGGGTGATAGAACCGGAATAGATCATCGGCTTGAAGAAGCGGCATGTCACTTCCAGTGAAACGAATCGCCCATCAGTTTCCACTGATCGACATTGTCGGCGCCAGCTGGCGCCGAAAAGGTCAGGGTTGCGAGTTTGCCCGCACCGCTGATGAGATAGCGCTCGTTTTCGAGACGCGCTTGCTTGCCGGTGACAGAATTCGGCTCTGAATTCGACGTGTAGACGAGCTTCACTGCCGGACCGGCCAGCACCTTAACGTCCTTAATCGAACTAATCTTGACCGCGCGGCCGTTTTTTTCGAGGGCTGCAGCTTCGCTGGTCTTCACCGTCGCGGCCGTCGGCGGCGTTGCCGTCTCCGACACCGTGATCTCGATCCGACCGTATTTGTCAGCGAATGATACGCCGTTCGTATCGTCTTTGCGAGACCAACCCTCCGGCACCCTCATGGAGAAGCCTAACGGCGACGTGTAGGTAATGAAGACCTGATTGTCTGGGATGTCGCCGGGCGGATTCTTTTCCGTTATGACGGGCTTTTCCTGCGCCACGGCCGGGAGACTTGGATTCACGAAGAACATCGCAATGACCAGCGGTAGTGCCCTCACCAGCCGGAGCGAGTCTTTTCCTGCCATATTTTGCATTGCAATTGCCTTTGACCAAACAGGTATTGCCCCCGGGGTGCATTCGGTTGGAGACGATACGCTCGCCGACTTAGCGCGAAATTAGCGCCACACTTCCTCAATTCGGCACGACCTCATTCCCTCCTAAGTCTACGCTGTTATCCGTAGTTTGGCCTAGGTCAGATCGTCCTCCCACACGCCCAACACCGCCCGCATTCGGACTGTTCGCCCGGACATGCCTGCAGGTGCGGAACGCGCTCAAGGATTTAGGGTTTCGGTGCCGTTCGATTTTGCACTGTCCGCCATGGCTGCACGCTCCGATACCGCTCCAGCGCGGTGGCGAAAGCCTTTTCTGATCTGGCTTGACGGGGCAGACGCAGGTTGGACGATTCCGGTTATTTTGCTTGGCTTCGTCGGGATTTGGATGGTGTATTTGCAGGTTGCCTATCTCAGCGGCGACTTGCACCCCGACGTACTCGAAACCTGGTCATTGGGTCGTACTTTTGCCTGGGGCAGCTCGAAGCATCCGCCACTCATGGGGTGGGTAGCCCGCGCGTGGACATCCGTATTTCCCCTTAGCGACTGGTCCTTCCATCTGATGGCGATGACCAATTCAGCCGCGGCATTATGGGCGGTTGACCTTATTTCTTGCCGATTTGTGCGCGGCGACAAAAGAATAGTGGTGTTACTGCTCCTCATGCTATTGCCGACATATCAATTTCAGGCACAGCGGTTCAACGCCAACGCGGTTCTGTTGGCCGTCTGGCCGCTCGCAACATATTGCTTTTTGCGCTCGTTCGAAACGCGGCGATGGCCGTGGGCGGCAGCTGCAGGCGCGAGCGCCGCGCTTGCGATGCTCGGCAAGTACTACTCCGTCTTCCTGCTAGGCAGCTTCGCCTTCTCCGCACTTTGTCATCCGCAGCGTCGCTTGTATTTTACCTCGTTGGCGCCCTGGGTTTCGATCGCCGTCGGGCTGATAGTCCTTTTGCCTCACTTGCACTGGCTTGCAACGACAGGGGCGATGCCGTTCTCGTACGCCATCGCCGCACATGCAGGTCGGACCTTCGACAGCTCATTGAGTGAAGCACTTTTTTTCATACTCGGTCTTGCTGCAAATATGGCGATTCCGGCTGCGACGTGGGTTATGATCGCAGGCTATCGATTGAGAAGATTCTTGCACGACGCCCGCTCCATGAGCTCGGGCCTACGACTGCTTTTTCTAATTGCAATCGGAACAATCGTCTTTCCTGTTCTCACCGGCATTGTGCTGGGAACCGACGTTACGCCACTCTGGGCCGTGCAAGGCTTGTTTTTGTTTGTCATTCTGGTGGTTGGCGGCGCAAGGTATCCGATCGAGCGCTTCTATTCGGTCAATCTGACAGTCATGGTTATTGGCATCGCCGTGATCGCGACTGTGATCGCAGCACCAATTCATGCAGCCTATCGCAACAACTATCCATTTGAGGAAGGACGTAACTTCTATCGCGCGGCTTCCCTGGAACTAACAAGGTTGTGGCACGAACACTCCAGCGAACCGTTGCCAGCAATCGACGGTGATGAGAATTTGGTCCTGGCCGTGGCATTCTACAGTCCAGATCACCCGGTTCCCACGACTGCGAGCTTTCACAAATGTCTTGGCACGACATGCCAAGCGACACCTGAGAAGGGTTGGGCGGCGATGTGCTTTTACGGAGATGTTGCTTGTAATGAGGCAATGAGTAGAACTGCATCAGTTGTGACCGGAGCCATCCAAACGGAGTTTGTCGCCCAATCAATGCTGCTCGGCTGGCCCGGAGCCACAAGGCGCATCAACGCATTCGTCGTTCTACCGTGTCGGCCGGAGCAGCACTAGCGAATGTCTGCCCCATTATTGCGACAGCCTGCGTCATGCCATGCATCGGTATTAGGGCTATGTAAGTTGTGTGAACGAAGATGCAGCCAAAGTGGCACGCTGGCAACGATCAACAGCGATCACTCACAAGACGCGCTCGCCGTAACTCGTTAGTATCGAACTCATCTTGCGGGCAGAAGTGCGGGAGAAAAGAAAGGCCGACGCCAACGCGATGAGCGCCGCCCCTACGATGTCCATGGGATAGTGCGCTCCAAGAAAGACCCGCGACCAGCCAACCGCAACAGCCAAGCTCATGGGTATTATCCATGCCAATCGCATCGAAGGCGGAGGGACGAACAACAACGACCATCCCAGAGCAAAGAGCAGCGTTGAGTGATCGCTCGGAAACGAGCTATCGGCCGCGTGATGCAGATAGTTGCGGGAGACTCCATCCATGAAAGGACGCGAATGAAAATACAGGCCGGATACCGCGCTAGCGACGCTCAGAGCAAGCAACGCGCTCAAACATGCGCCAACTGCTGAACAGCGATCAGAGTTATCGCCGAGCATCCAAATGGAGACAAGCAGTGCGGGAGCGATAAACACGGCTCCTTGCGCAAGGAGCGAGGCGGCGAGCAATGCCCCGCCGGTCATCTCCGGCGGGGCCGACAGTAGTTCGAATAGTCTGTGGTTTAGAGTTTCGAACATTTCAGACTCGTCCAGTTATCCGCATCGGGGCTTCACTGCCTGAGCATTCTAGGCCAGGATGCCTGCGAGTTTCCTGAAAGTGTCGCAGTGATCGCTCGACTTCACACTGCCCATTGACTGCGCTGACGGACTGGCCCGCGCGGATTATTTCAACGTCAAGCCGGCCTTGGTCATTCCCTCCGCAATCGCCGTGTGGCAGGTTTTGTCGTCGTCCTTCTTCAGCGCTGGGACTGCCTTTGCTTTAGCTTCGTCCAGAGCGGCTTTCGCTTCCGGTTTCAGACTTGGCGTTTTGAAAGCTTGCTCAAGCTGCTTCAGGTCGCTCTCGCAGTCGGCGCGTGCGACGCTGGCGGTCGCCACCCCGAGGACGGAGGAAAGAACAATGATCTTCAAGAGAGGATTCGTCATGACTGCATCTTTCTTGCTTGCGATGGGGCCAGAAAACCAAACGCCAGCGGAGGCGACTGGGGCTGAAGCGGCTCCGGACAACAGCCCCGGTGTCGCGATCAGCCTTCAGGAACGGCCTCCAGCCGGTCGGATTTTGTGATCGTCAGATAAGCGACGAGTGCCAGAATGATGACCAGGAAAAAGAGGCTGGTCGTGACCGTCCCCCAACCTAGTCCGCCAGCGATAACCGGCTTGGCGAGATAGTCACCCGTCGAAGCGCCAAGCGGCCGCGTCAGAATGTAGGCGATCCAGAACGAGAAGATCGCATCGATCTTGAATACGTAATACAGAAGCGCAATGACGCCAATCATTGAGCCAAAGACGATTGCAGCAAGCCCATATCCGAGTTCCAGTTTTTCCGCCATCAAATCGCCGGCTGATGTGCCCAATGCGAACGTGAACAGGATCGCCGCCCAGTAAAACATCTCACGCCGCGTGGTGAAGATCGTGTGGATAGAAAGGGTCCCTTCGATTCTATACCAAAGCGCGAAGATGGCCGCGAGAAACACTCCGAACACGACGGAGGTCGTCACGAGGCTGATCCCCATCCCGTCGACCAAATTGTCTGATATGAGCGTTCCGACGATGCTGATCAGAACGACGGTTACCCAATATAGCGGGGCAACATAGCTTCTTGCCCTGATCTGAAAGATCAGTGCCGCGACGAAGACAGCCGTCATCACATAGGACGTGATGGTCAGGCCTAACCCTAGTCTGGTCGCCAGCAAGTCCGCGGCCGTCTCTCCAACTGTGGTCGCCATGACCTTGATGATCCAAAAATAGATCGTGACTTCCGGAACCTTGTTCAGCAGACCAGAGAAATTGCGATGGGCGGTTTGGGTCATTGGACTCTCCGACGGCGCGGCCGAGACATCTGGAGGACTTGGAGTCGGCATGCATGCCGAATTCGGCGTATTGTGAAAGGTTTATCGCGCGAAAATTAGCCGCGGATTAGGACCGCTGTAGCAACTGCGGTGCTTGGTGACGGGGCTCACCATGACGGGCTTCGTTGCACTCGCGCGAGGTGGGGCGCTCGGACGGATCGCGGCCGAGCTTGGACTGCAATTCCACGAGGTCGGTGAAAACATCGGCCTGGCGGCGCAATTCATCGGCGATCATCGGCGGCTGGCTGGCGATGGTCGAGACCACGGTGACGCGCACGCCGCGGCGCTGAACGGCCTCCACCAGCGAGCGGAAATCGCCGTTGCCGGAGAACAACACCATCTGGTCGATTCGCTCGCCGAGTTCCATGGCGTCGACGGCGAGCTCGATATCCATGTTGCCCTTGACCTTGCGGCGACCCGAGGCATCGATGAATTCCTTGGTCGGCTTGGTGACCACCGTATAGCCGTTGTAGTCGAGCCAGTCGATCAGCGGGCGGATCGAGGAATATTCCTGATCCTCGATGATGGCCGTGTAATAGAACGCCCGCAGCAGCGTCCCGCGGCCCTGGAATTCCTTGAGCAGGCGCTTGTAGTCGATATCAAAGCCGAGCGTCTTCGCCGTGGCGTAGAGGTTGGCGCCATCGATGAAGAGCGCGATCTTGCTGGAAACGGGTGTCGACATCAAAGCAAAGCCTTCTCGCGTAGCAGTTGGTATAGCGTTTTTGGGCAGCGGCAACGGGGTTGCGTGCCTTCACGCCATGCATCCTAATCCGCTGCAGCTTGTCGCCAACGTACGGTTGAAGTGGACGAGGCGAGCCTGCGAGTTCCACCCCAGCACTTTGGATCTCGATCTTTTCACTCGTCATCAAAACTTGTTATCTTGGTTTCGCAACCCCGCTGTTTGGGGTGAGCACGCAGTCGCTCAAACCGCCGAGCGCGCAAAAAAGCTTGAGCAATGACCGACCAAACGCCGCCTGCCGATAGAAGCGCGCTGCGCGGCCGCACCGAAACCTGGACGCGCGACGCCAGCTAGTCTTCAGATTCGCTATCATCGTCGTCATCCGCGGCGGCGACGATTTTCACGACCTGACCCGTCTGAGTATCGACCAGTACTTTCTTTCGCGCCTTGTCCTTCAGGATAGTCACCTCGAAGTGAACGATGCCATTTTGGTCTTCGATGCCTGTGCCGGCGGCTCTTCCACCAGTCGCCTGCTCTGCAGCCGTGACCGCCTGGCCCAATGAGACTTTCGCCGCCGACAAAATTCGCGATTCATCCGTCGGCTCATCCCGGCGCTCCCTGGCGTTTGCATTTGCACCGGTAAAAAGTGTTACTCCCAAGAGAGCGCCAAAGGCCATGATGCCGAGGCTTTTCGATGTCATGACGTGGCTCCTTTGTGAGGGTCTGCCGCCGTGGGACGGCCAAAGCCGGCCCCCGCAGTCATCGGCGCGGACCAATCCCACACGAGTGGGCGCTTGCTCGGGGCTTGCAGGCAGGCGCCATGGAATTGGTCCGCAAGTTGAGCAGTATCAGCACAGACTTAGGAGTGAATGAGGTCGGCTGAACTTCGAGCCCGTTGCGCGCTTTGCAAACCCAGCAACTCTCCATGATCGATCCGAAAGCTGCGGCCCCCTCATCGACGATCGACCGCGCGGAACCTATCTTCGCGCTCTCCACGGCCACGATAGGGTCGGACCATCGAAGTGGCCAGAGACTACAGCGCCCGCTTCATGGAAGCGGTCCGGGAAATGCACGTTCGGCCCTCTCCTGCAAACGGCTTTCCTGATGTCGAATCACCACGCCCAGAGCGAGCAATACCAGTGCAGCGCCTGCGATAGCGATCGGACCGAGCGTGCTGTGCACGTCGAACACGGCCTTACCAAGGTGATAGCCGCCAAACGCTAATATCGCGGCCCAAAGCACGCCACCCGCGGCATTGGCAGCCAAGAATAGCGGCCAATTCATACGGTTTACTCCGGCGAGGAACGCGGCCAATATCCGCAGCAGGGCGACAAATCGTCCCAGGAACACCACCCATGGACCGAATTGCGCGAAGAGATACTGGCCAAGTTTGACGCGTCGGTCAGATAGACCGAGACGATAGCCAAATCGCCGAAGCAGCGGATAGCCGAACCGGTTGCCGATCCAGTATCCGCAGTTATCGCCAATGATGGCGCCGACGGCGCCCACAGCACCGACCACCCAAATGTTCAAGCCTGGGTTCTTGGATGCATATGCCGCTGCAAGGATCAGCATCGTTTCTCCTGGCAGCGGAAGTCCCATGCTCTCGAGCCCGATGACTATTCCAATTGCGAGATACCCATAGTTGGCGATCAGCTGATCCAGTGCTTCAGTTGTAATCCACGTCATCTACTCGCCTTCTTGTTCGACCGCTGCCAGCATTGCGCAAAATTGTGTCCTTGCCTCACCAAGCGATCGCGTCTCGTTATTGTGTCGGGAGTACAACATAGTCGAAAGGACGCTGCTCAGGGGCACCCGTGACAGCTCCAAAAATTAAGGGAAGCGGCGGGCATTACGAGCTGCCTCACGCATGGTTTGGCGCTGTGAGTTAAGCTGAATCGCGCTTCGCGACATACCCGCCTGTGCTAAACGTTCAGGCAGCTCGATCGCGCAGAGGCGAAACGCACAGTCCCGATCATCGCCAACCTGAATGATAGCAGCGTAGACTTAGGAGCAAATGAGGTCAGCGTGATCCGCCTCCATTGTCGAGACGCGTACTCGCACGCCGCTGCTATCAGCACGGTTTTCAAGCGCGATCCGCAGATCGTGGCGTTTTGCCACGGCGCCGGCTATCGCCAAGCCGAGGCCGCTGCCCTCAATATTCGGAGGCGCCGCGCGGAAAAAACGATCGAACAATCTCGGAAAGTGCTCGGCGGCAATACCGCAGCCGGTGTCCGCGATCTCGACCACCGTCGATCGATCGACCCGCAGCACAGAAACATCGACAACGCCGCCCGCTGGAGTGTAACGGATCGCATTGTCGATCAAGTTGCCGAACAGCATCCTCAGCTGACTCGACGAGCCCGAAATTGACGCAGAATCGCGCCTCGACATGCCCAAATCGACACCCTTCGAAGATGCAAGATAGACAAAGTTGGCGACACACTGAGTGACCAGTTCGGTGAGATCGATCGCCTCGGTCGCCGCGTCATCTGTCGGCTCCTCGAGACGAGCCATCCGAAGTAACTGATCGAGCAGCATCGAGGCGCGCCGGATTCCAGCACGAATTTCCAGCATTGGCTCGGCTTGCTCAGCCTTCGCTGTAGCTTGCAAATTGTCAATCTGGACCTGAAGAGCAGCCAGCGGCGTTCGCAATTCATGCGCCGCGTCCGAGACGAAACGTTGCTGTTGCACGACTGCCTCTTGCAGACGGACTGCCAAGCTATTCATCGCCTCAACAAGCGGTAACACCTCCATTGGCACACCTGACACTGAGATTGGATCCCGGCAATCAGTCGCACGCGCAGCGATATTTTGTGCAAGTCCGCTCAGCCCTCCCAATACTCGATTGAGCGCCCAGCCTATAACCAACCAGGCCAACGGAATGGCCCCTAGAACTGGAACCCCGGCTTGGATCGCCGCAGACTCAGCCATTTCGTCGCGCACACTCATGCGCTGAGCAGCCTGCACCGTGCGACGCCCATCGCTTGCCAAGTAGACCCGCCACTCCTCTCCATCAGCGACGATCGATGAGAAACCCAAGTTCACCTGACGTGGCAGTTCGATGCCATTCGCCGGCTTGCGCACAGATTCACCTGCCGCGTTCCAGATATTGATGACAAATTCGTCTTCCGGATCGAGTTTGGCGGTTGGTACGGCGATCTCCGCGAGACCTTCGCCAGCGTTGAGCGCGACCTGGCGCAATTGTCCGTCCAGAAAATCCGCAGCTTCGCGGCGCGCCATTTCGTAGGCAATGGCAAAGGCAAGAGCGCCAACGACCGCAAGCAGAGCGGTCATCCAGAGAAGCGCAGACCGCCGCAGTGACGTCATGGTCTGTCCTTGAGCACCATCCAGCCTGCACCTCGCACGTTTCGAACGACCTCTTTGTCAAACCTCTTGCGGATTGAATGGATCAATACGTCGACGGCATTGCTTTCGACCTCTTCGCCCCATCCGTAAAGGCGCTCCTCAAGCTGTCCTCGTGATAAAATGGCCCCCGGCCTTTGCAGAAGTGCTTGCATTAGCGCGAATTCACGTGCCGGGAGCGTTGCTGCGACGCGTCGATACGTCATAATGTGGCTCGCCAGATCGAGCGAGATTTCGCCGACATCAATGAGCGCCTGCGCAATGCCCGCTTGACGGCGCTGGACTGCACGCATGCGAGCGATCAACTCACGTGTTTCGAACGGCTTCACAAGATAGTCGTCCGCTCCGATATCCAGGCCGGCGATGCGATCATCAACGCCATCTCGCGCGGTAATGACGAGCAAAGGAATCCGATTTCCCGCTTTTCGAGCGGCTTTCAATAGGTCAAGGCCGTCCACGTCGGGAAGTCCGAGATCAAGCAGAACCAGTGCGTGGCCGCCGGTCGCAACGGCTTCTGCTCCCTCCGTTCCATCCCGGACCCAATCGACCGCCATCCCCTCGCGGCCCAGAGCTTCAACAAGGCCACGCCCGATCATGGGGTCGTCTTCAATCAGAAGAACTCGCATATCGGAACTTCCGCTCGTGAGGAGAACCCGCCGCGAAATCGTGGGCGCAAGCAGGACATTGACCAGATTATCGCCATTCCTACCGATACGATACCCAAATATTTTCCAATCATTACACTACACTATTACAGCGCTCCTGCGTTTCCGTGCACCGTTACGTCCGGGCCGATTGGAAGCCATTTGGTCTCCATCGGAAAGGCTGTGGTTTTGCACGCCGGCGCTTTTTCACTGAGGCAAAATCTCTCAATGCTTTTCGAGACGGGCGTCCAACATGATTGCATGACCTGCAACTTCGAAACGGCTGTCAGCTCACGATGGCTGGCGTAACATGGCCAAGGTGAGTGGAATGAGCTTGGTCGGCACCCCACGGAGTAGTCTACGACTACGTGACCCATCATCTTCAGCGAGCATTGAAACCCAAACACTCACACGATATCCTGCTCATGAAGAACTGATTGTCCGAAATGCCTACCATCGCGGCAACCTTGATGTTGCCGGTGGGATGGTGAGCAGCCCGCGTCCAGCCGTCCGAAATTCCAATTGGCCGACGCTCCTCCGCGGTCCACAGCTAATAGATTGCGTTCAATGAAAAACGTGACACCCAAATGTCCGGGTTTTCTTTCGTTGAGCGTGGCGCGCCAATGGTCGATCTCGGACTCGTCGTCGCGCGGTTGTTGCATTACGCCGCAGTGACCCTCCTCGCCGGTGTGGCGGTATTTCCCCTGTACGCCTACGCCGTGGCCGAACCCAAGGAACTGTCCCACCGACGTCACGCGGTGCTTCTCGCCGCCGCCATCGGTACGGTACTCAGCGGCCTGCTTTGGTTCGTTTTCGCAGTCGCAAACATGAGCGGCACCTTAGCCGATGTTGCCGACAAAGAGGTTCTGTGGACGGTGTTGAGCGAAACGACTTTTGGCGGCGTGTGGATGGCCCGAATGTTACTTGCTGTGGTGATTGCCAGCGTGATGGCCAACCGTCCGCTCGGGGCGGGAACCGCGGGCCGGGACGTGGCCGCGGCATGTCTGGCGGCGGCGCTAATGGCGTCGTTGGCCGGAACGGGTCATGCCCAGATCGAGGAAGGCTGGTTGAGCGTCGCACACGTTGCGTTGGATGCCATGCACCTTCTTGCCGCCGGCGGATGGCTCGGAGGGCTGTTCCCGCTCGGCTTTATACTTCTCGACTATTCGACACGCGCGGATGCGCCGATTGTTGACGTAGATCGGATCCTGCTGCGGTTTTCAAGCATGGGATACGTCGCCGTGGTCACGCTCATCGTCTCGGGTCTCGTCAACAGCTGGTTCATGGTCGGCTCGGTGTCCAGTTTGCTGAACACTTCTTACGGGCAGATTCTTCTCGCGAAGCTGGCGCTTTTTGCAGCAATGCTCGCGCTCGCTGTCGCAAACAGGTTCTGGCTCGTTCCCCGGATGATCGAGGCTCGAAATTCCGCACAGCCCTCTTTCTGGCTCGGCAGATTGCGCTACCACGTGCTCGGCGAGCAGTTCTTGGGTCTGATGATTCTTCTGGCCGTGCCCGTTTTGGGCACGATGCGGCCGGCAGTGGGCCAATGATGCGATGCAATGCACCGGACGCGCCCCCGGCCGCTGACGCCGATCTTCCTTCCGGCGCAACGGTCGTGATTTGCAATCAGCGCGCTACCTCGAACGAGTACTCGCCTTTCACACGATGGGTATCTTCGGAAACGGCATGCCACGACACCTTATAGCGTCCCGCCGTCAGCGGTGCCGCCAGCGGAACGATGAGTAGCTTCCGATTCCTGGGATCATTCAACGGCGTGCCGGTCGCGATAGTATTTCCGGCTTCCTCCTTGAGTTCTAGGCCGGAAAGCTTCGCTATCACGCCCTCGCTGAAGTTCAGCTTGATCTCCCTGGGGGCGACCTTGCTGGAGACATCGGCTACGGGGCTGACTGACGTCAACTTCGGATGAGCGCCGGCCGAAGTAGCAAGCGCGCCCATCGTCAGGACCGCGAGAACAGCCATCGCTATCATATTTCGCGACATTTCATCTCCTTCCCTTGTCCCTGGGATCGCAACGTTGTTCGCGCTCTGCCGAGGCCTACCAACCCCGATAGCCATAGCTGTAACCGTAGTAGTGAGGCCGCGAATAATATTGGTATCTCGGGTACCCATGGGCGTCGTCATGAAAATCCCGAAGGGCACGATGATCAGATCGGTGCTCGCCGCGACTGTAAAAGCCTTCCTCATGCGCACGATGGTGCGAGTCGGACAGTCGGTCGTGGAAGCGATCGTGAGAGTTATAGCCGTAGTTTTCGTCATCATGAGCCAGAGCCGGCATAACGGGCAGGCTGAATATCACGGCGGCCGCCAAAAGTGCTTTTCCTAGGATCATGTTTTCCTCCGTCGCTGTGTAAGTCCACCAACCTTGGTGCGGCTTACCAAGTTTCCTCGTCGGAGATCATAAGCAGTTAATGTGAACGGCAGCCGAACGGTCGGTTACTGAACACTTATTTCCAGCCTGCTGGAGCGGCGCTTTTGTAAGGTCGCCACATTTCAACCACGATGACGAATTGGCGCTCAAGCTATCGAAGCTCTGGACCCGGGCTTCAAAACTTGTTGCGAGGATGCGACACACGCTCAAACGTTTGCTGCTAACGCGCAGAACCACTGATCTCTAATCACTACACTCGCGTCCGTGAAGCCCGCCGCGGTGAGTAGTTCCGTCAGTCCGTTGTTGGGCTGGCCCGAATAAATCGTAAAGCCGAGCGCGAGCTTGGCAGACGGTTTCATGACCCGCCGTATTTCTCGCAATCCACGCGCCACATCCGGCCACACTTGCATGGAATTAATCGCCAGCACCTTGTCAAAGCTATTGTTATCGAATGGCAGGCGGTCCACGGACGCGCGTCGCAGGTCGACGGAGCCATCCTTAATAACGGCAGCATTCCGGGCGCGAGCTTGCTCCACCATTTCCCGCGACGGGTCAATGCCCGCAACATGTCCCTCCGATACGAGCCTCGACAAACGTTGGACAATCACTCCGGGGCCGAAGCCGACTTCAAGCACGGTATCATTCGGTTCAACTTCAAGAAGTTCAGTGACCCATGCGCCGCAGCCCTCGTTCGTGCGCGCCATTATCATCCCACCCGCTCGTCCCAAGAGTCCCTTGGGCCGACCAAACATGCGCATGAAGGTGTTTCGAACGGCGCTCATCAGATGCCAAAATTATGTTCCGCCCTAATCTGACAGCGTTGCGCTAAAGGTTCCAGCGAAGCAGGTTCGGACCCTTCACTCGCTTATCGGTCTTTGAGTGCTGGGCTTGAATATCGCGGGGTTGCGAACCGCGATATTCATTCTCGTCACGATATGGTAGAGATTGTTTCAATGGAATGCTCGGTGCCCCGGGTTGACGAAGGACCACTGCGGAGAACCGCGCGATCAGTTGCAGACGTGGACTCTACGGTACACCCAGCCATATCCATCCCAATAGCGCTCTCGAACAACCCGGCAGACCGGCTCTTCGACATAGACCGGCTCCGGCGCATAGTACACCGGCGGCGGAGCAGGCCGCGACGCCAGTGCGCCGCCGAGCAAAGCTCCCCCAATGAGTCCGCCTACGACACCCGCGGCGATTTGTCCGTTTTCAGCTCTTGCAGACACCGGCAACAGAAGCGGACCCGCGGCCAATGCAACAGCCGCGATCGTTGATACGATTTTGCCCATATCGCTTTCTCCAAATTTCGCCCGCAAATCGCTGGCAAACCCCGATCATCATACATCTCGCGGTTAATGCCTTCTTAAGCCTGCACTAAGGCTGAAAATTGTTTTTCGCAGGAACCACAGAGGCCAAGTAATTTCGAGCCAGATCGATCTCGAACAGGGCGTCGATCCGGCGGACTGTTTCCAGCGCCAGCGGCGAGATCACGGCCGGCTTCTTGCCCTGGGCTCTGCGACGCGCGTTCTCGGCCAGATCCGCCATCACGAAGAACGGCCGTCAGGCGTGGACCAACAGGCCGCTTCCAGGATCGGTCCAGGCGCGCGGCCGAGTTCGTGGAGCTTGCCATAGCCGCCGTAGGCGTCAGTCTGGAGGGATCATCGGCTCGGAACCGAACGCGCGCCGCCATGTCATCAGCAACGAACGTGATATGCCATGGCGCCTTGCTGTCGACGATATTGCGCGTGGCGCTTGAAAGCTCTCGGTCACATCCGCAATTTCTCGTCAACCGACCAGCGCCGCCGGCGACCAGTCTCGACCACCTCAAGCCGTTCAAGCTGAGTACTGCGCTTATGGCTGTCCATAAGGACTATTGCGCACCAATAGGACTAATCCAACAAGGCGGCCCTCCCGGAGGGGAGACTTTGCTCTTGGCCAAAAGTAACTTGCTCGTAGAGCCGAGACGAGCTGCCATACGACCGGATAGACGTCGACGAAGGGCTCAGCATGCAGCAGATGTCGACGTTGATTTCGCGCGTGGCGTATCGTATCCGCCCATCTAACGCTTGAAGGCAGGCGACTCGTACGCGGCGCGCAATGATAAATATGCGGCGCGGGATGCGCCTTGAGCCGCTCGGTCACAAAGTTCATAAAGCGCTCGAAGGCCGCTCGCTCCTTTTTGCGCGTTGATGCCTAGTCACCGAAGTAGCAGAGGGCATCATCGTCTCCGCGTCAAGGTATCCGAGCAGAAACTCAAGCCGCCCTCGCCAACGAGGGGATCTCCCTCGAAATCGAAGATATCGCCTGCCGAATACTCCGATAGTCGCGAAAATGCAAACCCCGCATTTCGGGTAGGCAGAGCTTCGTAGATGACCGCGGTTTGTGCCCGACGATCGACTTGGCCTCGTATCTTTTTCGTAGCGTTGTAGCTCGCCGCGGTCCGGCCGCTGCGGCCGATTACAAGTGTACGGCGACCAGCCCGGCCGTCGTGAGAAACGCGCCTTTGGCTCGCCGGCTTGTGATCGCAACCAATGCTTCCGAAGAAGAGGCCTCACAAAAATAAGAGCGTATTCGGACTCTAAGTGACGGATAAAACAATCTTCGGGGAAAATTTATCGGCTAGCCTGTTTACCACAATTGCTGCATTTGGGCGTCTGCTCTCAGAAACCTCGCGGTGTTCAGGTCTCACTGAACAATTTCTTGCGATTTGCTCGGCATCCATATACCGCGTTTTCCAGAGCGAACACAGGACGCCGATCGCCAGCAGACCGATAAAATACAACCAAAAATTGTCGCAATCTCCTGTACAAGAACTTGAGGCTGATTTCTAAAATGGGTACACGGTCATGGACAATGTGCATTTTGCGCTCAATTCTGCGCTTACCCGCGCCCGGAACGTACCGCCAAATCAGCTTCAGCATGCGATAGCAGCCGCAGACTACGGCAGCTTCCGACGGGCAGCCGAAGTCCTGTCAATCAAGCAATCGACACTTAGCCGTTCAATTCAACTGCTTGAACATCGGTTTGGAGCGGCCATTTTTGAGCGGTCAAGAGGTGGCGTGCGAGCAACGTCGATCGGGCGGCAGTTTTTGCGGATAGCACGCTCAATACTTGACCAGCTAGATGCGCTTGCAACCATTACACATGCTGCCGGCCAAGGCGAAGCGGGCCGGCTCACTCTCGGGTTCTGTACATCGCTTACAGCCGGCAATCTTAGAGCTTCGCTGCTGGATTTTCGTCGACAATTTCCTGAGGTTGAACTCTCAGCGGTCGAACGACGACGCACGCATTTGGCAACCACGTTTCGCAATGGTTTGATCGATGTTCTTATCTTGACGGGAAGTATGCCGGCGCCAAACAGCAATACAAGACCTCTTTGGAATGAACGTGTCTTGGTTGTTTTGCCCGCTGACCATGCTCTAGCAACACGAGAGATCGTTTATTGGACTGACTTGCGTGGCCAGACTGTCATTTTGAGCGAATATGACCCCGGACGCGAGATAGAAGATTTGCTCGTCTCGAAGCTTGTTTCACCCGAAGATCGACCGAAGATCGAACGTCATGATATCAGTCGCGGTGTTGTAAAAAGCTTCGTTACAATGAATTTTGGTATCAGCCTTGTGCTCGAGTCAGACATTGGCGCGAATTTCTCCGGTTTGGTATTCCGGGAATTGCGAGATGGCACCGGGCCAAGCGTCCTGGCCTACTCGGCGTATTGGCAGTCGGACAATGAAAACCCGGCTCTTAAGGCTTTTCTGAAGATTCTGTCTGAGCGTTACGCGTCGCCTCGCTTGGAAACCTGACGCGTGCGGCGCGCCTTGGTAAAACTTCGATCTGTAGCCATGAACCGTGTCAACATCGGTGCAATCAGTCTGGTTGGATCCTTGATCTCTTGGCCGCTTTCTCGTTCGAGAATCTCGGCATAAGCAACGAGATCGCGATGTACGCTCGCGGGCAGCTCGAGACTAACCTTTACAGGTTTGTCATCCAGAAAAGTTTGAAGCTTGAGCCTTGCCACTCTCCTCATCCTCTATAAGGTTCCAGAATTATGTCGCGGTTGACAATCACTCTTACCGGGAATCCCGGACGGATCGTCAACGTGGGCTGGATATTGAGGTTGCGCCGAACAAGCTGTTGTCCGGTTTGGTTGAGCGAATCCCCTGCTCCCCGACGTAGCGCCTGAACAATGGCGCCGTTGGTGTTGTTGACGTCGGCCCCCGAGTTCACTTCGGTGCCAACGGCAAGCAGTGTCGCTAGCGCAGCCGCCCCGAGCAACTCTTTCCAGTGGTGGTCGACCTCATCCTCGAGGCCCGCATAGCCAGCCACATCTGCGCCGGGCTGCCGCTCCAGCACGATCGAGCGCCCATTCGGCATGATCAGGCGGGTCCAGACCAGGAGCACGCGCGACTGCCCGAAAGCGATCTGACTGTCGTAAGTGCCGATTAACCGTGCGCCCTGCGGCACAAGTTTTACTCTGCCTGTAGGAGAATCGAACACCGATTCGGTCACTTGCGCGACGATCTGGCCGGGAAGATCGGAGCGAATGCCTGAGATGAGAGCTGCCGGAATGATCGTTCCGGCCTGCACGACAAATGGTGACGCTGGGCGGGCAACCCTGTCAGGAGCTGTCGTCCGCCGGTCGACGGGTGCGTTGACGAACAGTAGTTTGCGATCCTGCCCGTTCTGAACGAGGAATTCGTCAGAAGACGACGCGGCGTTAGCGGTCGTGTCCTGGGATGGGGTTCGCGGCGGCGTGACAGGCGCTGTGGTCGGTACAAACACTTTGCTGGTCCGAGCCGCCTCGGTCTCCTGGTTGGCACGCTGTTGTTCGGCATCGAGACCTGTCGGACCTGATGGGGCTTCCGCTGTAAGCATTGGCCGCCCCAAGTCTCCTGGCAATGGCGGCCCGAGCCGCGGAACATCGCGGGGTATCCCGGCATAGTCCTGCGGCAATGCCCTCAGGCCATCCGCAACGTTGTGGTGATCCGTGCTGTAGAGTTCGCCGGGAGCTGGATTGTGCGGACGGTTGTTTTTAAGCGCCCAGAGCACAGCGGCAGAGATGAGCAGCAAAGCTAGCCCAGTCCCGCCGGCAAGTGCTTTTCGGGAAAGCCGTGTGATTTTTGGACGCTCCGCACCCAGACGCAAGGCCTGCGTGCTATTATCAGATGATGGTCCTGGTCCAGATACAGGGCCAATACTCTCGCCTCGGCTATGGTCCGTCACGAACGGCTCCCGTCGCTTCTGATGATTCGGACTTTTTGCTGCTTTTCTCCACCAAGTCGCAGCTCGGCGGCGGCGAACAGGCGGTCGGCAATCAGGACATTTTTGTAGACACGATAATTGACGAGTTCCGGCTTGCCGTCCTGGCCGATGACGAAAAGCGGCGGCATCTCGCCCTGTACGATGCCCGGCGAGAATTCGATATAGACTTTGCGGCCGTCATCGTACGCGTTCAGCGGTCGCCACGGCGGGTTGTCGCCCTCGATCCCGTAGCGATATCGACGCTGATCAACTTCCGGAATGAAGGGCGTCAACGGCAAGGGTTTTGAATGTCCGCTCCGATTTTCTGGATAGAACCAGGCGACCGATGGCATGTACGGCTTTTCGCGGGAGCGGAGTTCAATCAGGTAGGTGCGCCGATCGGTGTTGACGACAAGGTTCGTCTCGATTGCGGGACGCGTCGGTTTGACCATGATGTGGACGCGCCTGGTCTCGCCATTGCCGCTCTCGGTGTCCCCGACGATCCAGCGCACGGTATCGCCGGCAGCAAGAGGCCCCGAACCGGTTAGCTGCTCGCCCGGTTCGAGCGCTATATCCGTGATTTGCCCTGGCGAGGCGTAGATTTGATAGAGCGCGCCGGGGCTATAGGGAAAGATCTGGGCAGCGTTGAAATACCCTGCGCGCCGGGGCTGGACCCGCGCTACATCGTTGGCAATTTCGATCCGATCCGCAGGGTTCTTTGCCTCTGCTTCACTCTTGTTGCCGCCGCGTGCCGGAGTCCAGGCTGGAGGGACATGCAACGGCCGCGGATGATCGTCTGCCGGCGCCGGTAGGTCGGGGGGCGGTGGTACGTCGCCATCGTAACTGATCTGCGGCGGCTTGAACGTCGTGCAGCCGGAGAGAGCGAGGACGAGAAGCAACGCAAGACATGCGGGAGCTTGATTGCGAGCTGATATCGATCGAGCCAATCTCATTAGCCGAGCTCCTTCGACCAATTGATAGCGTTGACGTAAACGCCTAACGGGTTCTTGCGCAGGCGGTCGGCGTCGCGTGGGGTTTCGATGACGACGGAAAGGATCGCGGTCCAGCGCTCGGTCGCGGCGAGCTGGCCGCTGTCGTAGCGGCGTTCAGTCCATGCGACCCGAAAGCTTTGCGGTGAGGCGCGGATGACACTGGAGATCTCGACTGCGACCTGGGTATTTCCCAGCTTGGTGAAGGGATCGTTGGTCCTCGCGTAGTCGTTCAGCGCCGCAGCTCCGCGATCTGTCGTGAAGTCGTAGGCCCGAAGCCAGTTTTGCCTGAGTATGATGGCGTCGGCCGGCAGGCCTCGCACATCTTCGATGAAACGCGCGAGGTGAAACGCGATTTGCGGATCGCTCGGCTGATAGAAGGGACTTGCTGGTGCTGCTGCCTTGGTCTGACCGAGACGGTCAACCTCTACCACCCACGGCGTGACGGTGCCTTGCAGGGATTGCCAGACGAGCGCTGCCGCAAGCCCTGCGGAGAGGAACAGGCAGCCGAACGCCATCAATCGCCAGTTCTTGGCCTGGACCCGCGCCGAGCCGATCCGCTCATCCCAGACCTGGGCTGCTCTCTGATAGGGGGTGACTGGCACCGGTTTTCGACCGTAATGCACGGAGGTTCGCCTAAACATCAGCGCCCTCCCTCGGACAGATCGACCGAGGACCCGCCACCTGCACTATCGCCGCTTCGGACGGCGTGGGTTGCAGCAGACACGCCCTGGTTCACGGTCTGCGCGCGCTTCATGCGGCGCGCCCAGGCCGGAGGCGCGTCCGCCGCTGGCGAACTCCCTGTCAATCCGGCGGCCATCCTGCGGAGCGGACTTGTTATCGCCGAACCGCCTGCACTGGCGACACCACTTAAGCCGCCGGCCCGATAAGCACTTGCCGTTCCCGTGGCCACCGTGGCTGCGCTGCGGGCGCCGCCCAGAAGCGCGCCACCTGCCAGTCCCGCACCGCCGGCGGCAAGACCCGCGCCTGCCACGATGGCGCCTCCCGCTGCGAGGCCCGTCCCAACGGCCGCGCCGGCACCGAGTTGTGGTCCGCCGGACACGATGCCATTGGCGATGCCGGGCCCAAAAATGCCGAGGCCAAGAAGAGAAAGTGCGCCCAGCACCAGCGCCATGGCGTTGTCGATGGTCGGCTGATTGCCGCCAAAGCCTGCGGTAAACTGCGCAAACAGCGTCGACCCGACGCCGACGATGACGGCCAGCACCAGAACCTTCACGCCCGACGAAATCACGTTGCCGAGCACGCGCTCGGCGGCAAACGCGGTTTTGCCAAACAGGCCGAACGGGATCAGCACGAAGCCCGCAAGCGTCGTCAACTTGAACTCGATGAGGGTGATGAAGAGCTGGATGGCCAGAATGAAGAAGGCCAGCAGCACGGCAATCCAGGCAAACAGCAGAACCGCAATCTGGATGAAATTCTCGAAGAAGCTGACATACCCCATCAGGCCGGAGATCGACGCCAGAATAGGCTTGCCGGCATCAAGGCCCACTTGCGCGATCTTTCCGGGCCTCAGGAAATCGGCCGCGGAAAGCCCGGTGCCGGAGGCTTTCAGACCCAAGCCCGCGAAGCTTTCGAAGATGACGCGGGCGAGGCTGTTCCAATTGCCGATCAAAAAGGCGAAGACACCAACAAAAAGGGTTTTCTTGACGAGCCGGGCCAGGATGTCCTCGTCCGCGCCCCATGCCC
The DNA here is from genome assembly GCF_013179005.1 of Bradyrhizobium denitrificans. Taxonomy (NCBI): domain Bacteria; kingdom Pseudomonadati; phylum Pseudomonadota; class Alphaproteobacteria; order Hyphomicrobiales; family Nitrobacteraceae; genus Bradyrhizobium; species Bradyrhizobium denitrificans. Next base: position 145,249 of record NZ_JABFDP010000020.1, read on the forward strand.
AGAACAGGCCGGCCAGCGTGATGTCGATGGCGGCCAACGTGGTGGCGAGATATCCGACTTCGCTGCCGAGCAGTCCGAATCCGGAATCGATGTAGCGGGTAAAGGTCTCCAGGAACTGATCGATAATGCCAGTGCCGCGCATGTATCACTCCTGTTCGGATTGCGGAATGGAGGGAGAAGCGGGCGACAGGCGGCTCCTGTCCTTAGGCAAGACAAAGATTGAGGATCCTTTTTCAGAGGTCTTCTTGTCGGACGATGCACGTGGCGGATTCTGCCCCAAGAACTGACGGCGTTGTTCGGTCCAAGCTTTTCGGCACTCGGACAGAGCGTCCTTTTGCTCTGATGTCACCGAGCGGCACTCCCCGAGCTTTGCTGCGAGAGGGTCCACCGCTTGATCGAGAGACGACCTCGCGGACATGTTTTGGTTTTCGTCATCACGCAGCCGAATTGCGCAGGCGGCGACGATCAGGACGATGAGAACCATGGCGGCCATCGTCGGCAGCCGATCAAGCATTGTCTTTTTCATCAGTGAAACATCTGTACTGTTGTGGGTTGATAAACTTGGCTTGGAGCCAGGAAGCGACGCAGTTGCTCCCTGCCCTGGTCCTGCGCGGCGGCATGCTGAGCAGACTGCAAGTTTTGCGCGCGCCCGTGAGCGGCAACGACCGCGGTGAGATCGGCTAGCTGCTGGGCCTGCAAGGCCAGGAGCTGATTGCCGGCCTGGCTCGCCTGCAGAGCGCCGGCCGCGCCTTGGCTCGCGGTGACGAGCGCAGATAGTTGGATACGGTTCGTATTGAGATTGCCGACAACGGTTGCCTGCGTCCGCATGGCGTCTTGAAAACTGGCAAGCGCGTTCTGCCAACGGGCTTGCGCGTTTGCGATCAACGCCTGGTCCGAAGCACCGGATGTTGCCGGCGCGTAGGTGGTCGAGAAAGCACTGTCTATCTGTCCCATGTCATAGGCGATGCGCTGGGCCTGGCTAAGAAGCTGCTGGGTCCGCTGGATTGACTGTTCCAGTTGCAACAGCGACGAAAACGGCAAACTTGCCAGGTTCTTGGCCTGATTGATCAGCATCTGCGCCTGATTCTGCAGGGACACGACCTGATTGTTGATCTGCTGCAGGGACCGCGCAGCCGTCAGCACGTTCTGCGCATAGTTATTGGGATCGAAGACGACCAACTGCGCTGATACCGGTTTCAAGCTGACGGCAACCGCGATCGCAATGATGCTGGCTGTAGCGATACGATGAAGGCGGTTCATTTGGATGCCTCCAATTCGGGAAGATGTGGGATCAGGTTGGTCGCCCAGGAGATGTCGCGTGCGCTGAGCCAGCCGCGCACAAAATCGTCACGGCCATGCTCGGCAATGACCTCCGCGATGAGGATCTGGTCGGCTTTGGAGGAAGCGGCCGTGAAGGCGAGCGCAACTTCGCCGAGACCAAGCTCGAACAGGCGGTTTCCCCGGCGGGACTGGCAGTAGTAATCGCGCTTCGGCGTCGCCCGAGCCAGGATCTCGATCTGGCGGTCATTCAGCCCAAAACGCCGGTAGATTTCCATGATCTGCGGTTCGATGGCGCGGTCGTTCGGAAGCAGGATCCGCGTTGGACAGCTCTCGATGATAACAGGCGCAATCGCTGAGCCGTCGATATCGGACAACGATTGGGTCGCGAACACGACCGATGCATTTTTCTTTCGAAGCGTCTTCAACCACTCCCGCAATTGTCCGGCAAAATCGGCATCATCAAGCGCGAGCCAGCCCTCATCGATGATGAGAAGGGTTGGCCGGCCATCAAAACGATCTTCAATCCGGTGAAAGAGATAGGAAAGTACAGCCGGCGCAATCGCCGTGCTCATCAACCCATCGGTTTCAAAGGCCTGCACGGAAGCTTCGCCAAGGGCTTCGTACTCCGCATCGAGGATGCGACCATAGGGTCCGCCAAGACAGTAGGGCTCGAGAGCGCGTTTCAACACGTTTGACTGAAGGAGAACGGAAAGCCCTGTCAGCGTCCTTTCCTGAACCGGCGCCGAAGCCAGCGAGGTCAGCGCCGACCACAGCAGAGCTTTTGTGTCCGGCGTGACCTCTACCCGTTCCCGGCCAAGGATTGCGGCAATCCATGCCGCTGCCCAGGCCCGCTCCGAGGGATCGTCAATTCGCGCAAGTGGCTGAAGCGCAACGAACTCGGAGGACTCGCCGGAGAGGACACCACCGATGTCATGCCAATCACCGCCCATGGCAAGCGCAGCCGCTCGGATGGAGCAACCAAAATCGAAGGCAAAAATCTGCGCTTGCGGATAACGTCGGAACTGCAGGGCCAAGAAAGCCAACAAGACGGACTTGCCGGCGCCTGTCGGCCCCACCACCATCGTATGTCCGACATCGCCGACATGGAGTGAAAACCGGAACGGGGTCGAACCCTCTGTCTTGGCCAGGAACAGAGGCGGAGCCTTCAGATGATGGTCCCTCGCCTCCCCGGCCCACACGGCGGATAGTGGAATCATGTGTGCCAGATTCAGCGTCGAGATCGGCGGCTGACGAACGTTGGCGTAGACGTGTCCCGGCAGGCTGCCGAGCCAGGCCTCGACGGCATTGACCGTCTCGATCATGCAGGTGAAGTCACGGCCCTGGATTACCTTTTCGACGAGGCGAAGCTTCTCGTCGGCAGTAGCGGGATCGGCATCCCAGACTGAGATCGTTGCGGTTACGAGAGCTTCTCCGATCTGATCGGAACCCAATTCCTGCAGCGCCTCGTCGGCGTCCACGGCTTTGTTTTGGGCATCGCTGTCGAGCAACGCCGACGTCTCGTTGGTCATGACTTCCTTCAGGATCGCAGCAACTGACTTCCGTTTGGCGAACCACTGCCGCCTGATCCTCGTCAGAAGTTTTATGGCATCCGCCTTGTCGAGCATGATCGCACGGGTCGACCAGCGATAGGCGAACGCGAGACGATTTAGCTCGTCCAGAATCCCCGGCGTCGTCGCCGTCGGAAACCCGACGATGGTCAGGACGCGCAGATGCGCACACCCTAGCATCGGCTCAAGCCCACCGGTGAGGGGCCGATCGGCAAGCAGCGCATCGAGATACATGGGAATTTCGGGGACCCTGACCCGATGCCGTTTGGTCGAAATCGTCGAGTGCAGGTAAGTGAGGGTCTCTTCGTCATCGAGCCAGGCGCTTTCAGGCATAAAACCTTCGACGAGCTGCAATACGCGGTTGGTACGGTCGACAAACCCGCGCAGGATCTCGCGCGCATCGGCATCGACGGTGCGGTTGCTGCCCTCGAAGAGCAAGCGTTCTGCTTTCGCCGTCCCTTCCGCAGGCGGCAGATAGAGAAAGGTCAGGAAATAGCTCGACTCATAATGGGCGCCGGCTTCCTCGAATTGCGCGCTTCGCTCGGCATCGACCAGGGCAGATGCCACGTCCGGAAACGTGTTGGGCGGATAGACCCCTGCCGAGTGACGCTGCGCCTCGACAAAGATCGCCCATCCGGATTCAAGCCGGCGCAGCGCGTTGTTGATGCGCCCGGCAACAGCAACTAGTTCAGCCGGCACGGCGCTGTCGAGATCCGGTCCTCGAAATTTGGCCGTGCGCTGGAACGACCCATCCTTGTTCAGGATGATCCCCTGGTCGACCAGAGCCGCCCACGGTAAAAAGTCGGCTAGCCAGGTGTTGGTGCGGCGGTATTCGGCAAGATTCATCATGGGGGCACTCACGTGTTGAGATGACCGGGGATGCGAAGGTGCCGGCGGACGACTTCGACAAAGTCAGCGTCGCGCTTGGCTGCCCAGACGGCAGCCAAGTGGCCGACGAACCAAAGCAGGAGGCCCGCGATCCAGAGGCGCAGACCGATTCCGATCGCGGCCGCGAGCGTCCCGTTGAGGATGGCGATCGCTCGTGGGGCACCGCCCATGAGGATAGGTTCGGTAAGCGCACGATGGACCGGGGCGATGTAGCCTGGAATTTGCGCATCCATCAGATCACCACGCCGCCGCCGAATGAGAAGAACGACAGGAAGAAGCTCGAAGCTGCGAAAGCGATCGATAGGCCGAACACGATCTGGATCAGTCTGCGGAATCCCCCCGATGTATCGCCGAATGCGAGCGATAGACCGGTAACGATGATGATGATGACAGCGATGATCTTGGCGACGGGGCCTTCGACCGATTGCAGGATCTGGTTGAGCGGCTGCTCCCAGGGCATGTTAGACCCGGCAGCCAAAGCCGAACTAGCGGCTAGGCAAATGGTCAGCAGCACGCTTGTCCAACAGGCCCTTCGTGAATTTCTCATGACTTGTCCTCTATCGCTGTGATCCTGTAGTCACCGGAAGGACCGAGCCCGGTGACGCTGGCGAGTTCGGCCAGGCGGCGATCGGCACCGCGGCCGGAGAGGAAGGCGATCACGTTGATGGTTTCCGCAATCAGGGCCCGCGGGACCGTGACGACGGCTTCCTGGATGAGTTGCTCAAGCCGGCGTAGTGCTCCGATCGCGGAGCCCGCATGGATCGTGCCGATTCCACCGGGATGGCCTGTGCCCCACGCCTTCAGCAAATCAAGCGCCTCTGCCCCGCGCACCTCTCCGATCGGGATGCGGTCGGGCCGAAGGCGGAGCGATGACCGGACCAGGTCCGACAACGAGGTCACCCCGTCTTTCGTCCGCAACGCCACCAGATTAGGCGCCTTGCACTGAAGCTCTCTGGTGTCTTCGATGAGGACAACCCGATCCGAGGTCTTGGCGACTTCGGCGAGCAGTGCATTGCTCAATGTCGTCTTGCCGCTGGAGGTGCCGCCAGCGACAAGAATGTTCTTGCGTGTTTCGACTGCGCGTTTCAAAGCTGTGGCCTGCCCGGAAGTCATGACGCCCGTGGCGACGTAATCGTCGAGCGTGAACACGGCGACTGCAGGCTTGCGGATGGCGAAGGCCGGAGCCGCGACGACCGGCGGCAGTAGTCCCTCGAAGCGCTCCCCCGTCTCTGGTAACTCAGCCGAAATACGCGGGTTGGCTGCATGGACTTCGGCACCGACGTGGTGGGCAACCAATCGAATGATGCGCTCCCCGTCCGAGGCGGGCATCGTCTCTCCGGTATCTGCCAAACCACTCGACAGCCGGTCGATCCACAATCGCCCATCGGGATTGAGCATGACTTCAACGATGGCGGGATCTTCGAGGAAGCGTGCGATCGCAGGACCGAATGCCGTGCGTAGCATGCGCGCACCGCGCGAGATTGCTTCCGTTCGTATGGAATGAATTGCCACTATCTTCCCCAAAGACCGAGGCCGTCCGAGCGGCCTCAGATGGGGATGATTAGAAAAGGCAGGAGATGATCAAACGCAACAAGTCAGATGTTCGGTTCGTGGCCTGGCGTACGAAAAGAAAGGCCGGAATGTTCGGATTCGAATGCCGAGATGAAAGCCACATCACATGCAACGGCAGAGACTCAGCGAGCCCAAGTGGACGCCATCTGACGGGGAAGGAACATTCCGTTTTGTCCACATCCGCCATGAAGTGTGATATCCATGAATATGGCAAGAGTTTCGCTCAATGTCGCCTCGGTTCGAGCGGGAAAACCTAAATTGCTCGTGTGGCTTGTTGTGGTCGTCGGAGTAGTTGCCGCTGCGGGGATCGCCGCGGGCCCAATCATGAGTCGTGTCGAGCAACCAAAATACGAGCTCGTCGAGCGCGCAGGTTCGATTGAGATCCGCAACTATTCGGAGATGATTTTGGCCGAAGCCAAGGTTTCAGGTGAGCGCGAACCGGCCATTCAGGAAGGCTTTCGACTTATTGCCGCCTATATTTTTGGAGCCAACAAGCCGAATAAGACCATTGCGATGACGGCTCCGGTTCAGCAGGAAGGAAAGCAGAAGATCGCGATGACCGCACCTGTTAGCCAGCAGGCCGACGAAAACGATCTGTGGATCATCCGCTTCGTCATGCCCGCAAACCGGACCCTCGATACATTACCTCAGCCGAATGATCCACGCGTCACGCTCCATCCTCAACCGGCAAGGCGTATGCTCGTCGTGCGTTTTTCAGGCCTGGCTACCGGCGCCATCATTGAGACAAAGACCGCCGAACTTCGCAATTATGCTAGCGGTCACAACCTCAAAACGACGGGCGAAGCGCTGGCAGCCTTCTACAATCCTCCCTGGACTTTGCCGATTTTCCGTCGCAACGAGATTATGCTGCAAATAAACTAATTTCTCGTGCCGGCGATTCGGTTCTGCTTCTGCCCGCGTCTTCGAGCACGCGACCAGGATCAATGCTTCTTCAATAGGATATAATCCATGTCGTCGTGTCGCGACGGCCAACAGCGAACTACTTGCATTCGTCGAACTTAAATCATCGAGCTATGGCTGGGTACTGATGAATTCGAGCGCTTAGTTTGGCGCAACTGAGCTTCGACATCGCTTTTGCAAGAACAGCCACGAGCCGGCGGCCTTTTTACTCTTCAGATCATCGGCCACCAGCGCGATCTTATGTCGTGAGCTAGAACCTTCCTTTCCTTAAGCGCTGGCAATTTCAAGGCTACGGCTTCAGTCGCAAATGAAACGTAGCAACCTCACCAATCCTCTCGAGACGCCTCTAAGACAACTCCTTCGGCCACCGGCACGAGCGCCATCGGCCTATCCAAACCGACGAGTGGCGACGCAATTGAAGCAGAGAGATATCTGACAAAGTTCCTCAACCAGGGTACTGCAAACCAGATCAACGCTGCAGCCTGGAGCGCAATGCCGCAACTGAATGCAATTTGATAGGCAACCTCTGGATACTGCCCATTCTGGGGCGCCCATTGGTTGACGATCACGCCGATCCCGTATTGGATCGCGAATGCCCCACCGAAATGCAGCAGATTCAAAGCGCCATTCGCACGCGCCGCGATCTCGACGGGAAAGTAATCGGCTATCATCGCAAAGCTCAGCACAGTGGCGGCGCCTACAACTGATACAACGGACCATAGCATGACGGATGGCAGCGGGGCGCGCAGAACCAGGGCGATTTCGGCCAACATGAACAGCGCGCCGACGACTGCCAAAAGAACTTCGGTCGGTACGCCACGTTTGCGCAGACGATCCGCGATTATCCCCAGCAGTAACGCGCCCAGGCTGATTCCAATGGCCATCGTGAAGAGCTGATTCACCACGGCTTGATGGTCAAACCCTTCAACATCAGCGAGCCAGGATGCAGCCCACAGCGAGTGCATTGCCCAAGACGACCCGATGCAGGTTGCCGAGAGAGGGGCAATCCGTAGGAAGCGTGCATCCGAAAAGACGGAGCGCAATGTAAGCGGCTTCCCAAAAGACGAAGCGTGTTTTGAGCTTCCCTCCGGCTCAGGCACGGCAAAATAGATGAGCCCGGCGGTAGCCAGCGTCGCGACCGTCAAGACTTCGAACAGGCTCCGCCAGCCAATCCAGTTCAGGAGAACATCGATCGGCACAGTAGCCGTAACGGCCCCCAGCGAGCCAAGCATGATCATTCCGCCATTGACGAATGCTACTCGGTCTTTCGGAAACCAGGTGACAATTGCCTTGAGGCCGGCCATCAACGAGGCGGCAACGCCGAGTCCTATGAGGGCGCGGCCAATGAGAAGCTCAGCAAAGCTGTCGGCGTTGCCAAACAAGGTCACACCCCCGACCGCAATCACCAGCAACACGCTCTGGACCCGCCGCGGACCGTATCGATCAAGGAGCACGCCGAGCGGGATCTGAGCCCCGGCAAAGACCAGGAAATAAACCGATGCGAGCAACCCCGTCTCGGCCGCGCCGAGCCCAAAATCGGCCGCCAGTGCCGGCGAAATCGACGCATTAATCGTGCGAAAAAGGAAAGAGAGATAATAGCCGGCAACAAAGGGAAGGAACACGGATAGGATGAGCCGCCACTTTGGCAGCGGCTTCTCGCACGAAGTCTCCAGCTTTCCCGTTGATGATTCTGGACCGAAATTCCGTGCGGCTCGAAGGTTGGGCTCTCCATCCGAGACAGTTTTGGCCCGGTCGGCACCAGGTTGTTCGGAAAAGCTTGGTTTGCCGTGCACCGCTTCGGCTGGGGCCGGCGGTGTCTGTTCGAGGTCAACGCGCTCCGAGGTGGTATTCGGATGCTTTTGGGCAAGCTCCAGTTCGTCCATCGGTCCGCCGCCTCTTGCCGGTTCGGAATCTCCGTACTCAGCCGAACTCAGACGGTCGATTGTCTCCTGCATGAGAGGTCGCCCCTGGCGAACACGTCGGTCGACCTGCTCCGCCAAGACCTTGAAGCGCTCGTCGCCGCGAACAATCGCCTCGCGTTGTTGCGACTGCGGAATAGGCGGAATAACGGCGAGATGGTATCGAGCGTGCAGGGCGACGGTCTCGGCAATCAACCGCATATCGCGCTCGAGATGGTCAAATTTGGCGTGCATATTGTCGAGACGCTGAAGCAGCAGCGTCTCGAGCGATGCGGCGGGGTTCAGGAAATGCTCGAGAGCAGCTTCAACGAGCATACTCTTGCCGACGCCAGGTAGGTCGGTTGCTACGTCGAGCCGACCACAGACACGTTCACTAAGCCGGACCGTCACCTTGCGGCGCTCCGAGGTTTTGCGCCTGCGCACGGGTCGCACGTCAACGCGATCCGCTTGCGGATCCTGTTCGGCCAGTTGTTGCATATCCTGATAGTCCCCAACGGCCCATGATCAGGATCGCGGCTTCGCGACACGATTGATGGGTGAATCCAACTGATGGGTACAGAAAGGATAGGCCGAGCTTGGCTTCAACAGAGCAGAACTCTCGGCCATGCTGTGGCGTAGAAAAAGAAAGGAGTTACGGAATTCCACTGAACGGTAACGACCATAAGCGAGGGGAGGATCGATCTGTTTGGCGGATTGCCAATTAGACGATCGTCAGATTCAGAGAAAAGCCGTTTCTCGAACCAGGTGTGCAATCGCCTTCACAAGTGAGCCTTTGACGTCCGGCCCTTTTTCAAACTGAAATGGCATCATCCTGACGGAGAGCCGCCCTGGCCTTTAGACTGCGCGGGTTTTTCGACCTCAGGCAGTTCTATGCTGACTTCCTTCAGCACCGTCGAACCACTGGAGAGGCGCCGGCCTAGCGCTTCGACAAAGCGATCGTAGCGTTCGGCGCCCTTCGCGCGCGCCGCCGCGCCCGAATGCTCCGGAAGCGCCGGTGTCGACGTCAGCCAGAAACGGATGAACAGAGCTATTGTTTCTAGCGTAACGCCGTCATTGCGTTCGAGCCGCTCAAGCACCCGCACGATTCGGTCCAGCCGTTTCGCGATCGCAGCTTCCCGCCGATCGGAATCGTCAGGGGAAAGAAACGACGCTATGGCGGCCTCGGCAACCAGGGACTTTGGCTTGTCTTGACGCTTGGCGTAGGCCTCCAGGCTCGCGAAGACCTCTTGATCGAGGTAGATGCTGAGTTGGGCCTTTTTCATCTCACTTGCTTACAGGTCCATCTTGTCATCGGGATCGAGGCTGACGGCGCGTGCCAGTCCCTGCATCGATCGGTTCAGGGCGGTCGCTTGCACGGCATTGGAATCATCCTCGTCCGGCGAAGTATCGAATTCGTTTTCGGCGAGCGGCGCCTTCATGACGATCTCCTCATGTTGCGGCAGTTCCGGTTCGCGGCGAAGGCCACCATTCTGGTCGCGTACTTTGTTTTTGAGAGCGGTGAGCAATTTGGCCGACGGAAGAATTGGTGCATGTGCCGACCACTCATCGGGTTGCGCGAGCTTGTCGATCGGCACGGCGCGGGGTGGCTTCAAAATCCGGCTCTGGAACTGCGGGTCCTCATAGTACCGGACCTTACGAGCGCGAAGCGGATGAACGCCAGAGACCATCACAATCGCCTCGTTGGGCGAGAGTTGCATGACTTCGCCTGGTGTCAGCAGCGGACGCGAGGTTTCCTGGCGGCTCACCATCAGATGGCCAAGCCACGGCGAGAGGCGATGCCCGGCATAGTTCTTCATCGCGCGCATCTCGGTTGCGGTCCCAAGCGCATCCGATACGCGCTTGGCGGTGCGCTCATCGTTGGTGGAGAACGCGATACGGATGTGGCAATTGTCGAGGATGGCGTGGTTTGGTCCATAGGCGCGTTCGAGTTGATTCAAGCTCTGTGTGATCAAGAAGCCGCGGATACCGTAACCTGCCATGAATGCAAGCTGGCTCTCGAAGAAGTCAAGCCGGCCGAGCGCTGCGAACTCATCGAGCATCAGAAGTAGCTTCTGCCGTCGCCGGCCGGTATCCAGGCTCTCGGTGAGCCGTCGTCCGATCTGATTGAGTACGAGGCGCATCAGGGGTTTTGTCCGGGCGATGTCCGAGGGCGGCACCACCAGATAGAGGGATATAGGTCGACCCCCATCGACCAGGTCACGGATGCGCCAGTCGCTTCGACCCGTCACCTTGGCAACCACGGGATCGCGGTAAAGCCCCAGAAAACTCATCGTCGTCGACAACACCCCTGAGCGCTCGTTCTCGCTCTTGTTGAGCAATTCGCGCGCCGCCGAGGCCACCACCGGATGGACGCGCTCGCCGAGGTGCGGCGTCGCCAGCATCGCGTTAAGCGTAGCCTCTATCGGGCGCGATGGGTCCGACAAGAAGTTGGCGACCCCCGCAAGGGTCTTGTCGGCTTCGGCGTAGAGAACATGCAGAATGGCACCGACGAGCAACGAATGGCTGGTCTTCTCCCAATGATTTCGGCGCTCGAGTGCACCTTCGGGATCGACCAGAATATCGGCGATATTCTGGGCGTCGCGGACCTCATAGTCGCCTTTACGAATCTCAAGCAACGGATTGTAGGCGGCGCTCGCAGGATTGGTCGGATCAAATAGAAGTACCGACCCGAACTGGGCGCGCCAGCCGGAGGTCAACTGGAAATTCTCGCCCTTGATGTCGTGAACAACAGTGGAATACGGCCATGTCAGGAGGGTCGGGATGACGAGACCAACACCCTTTCCCGACCGAGTCGGCGCAAAGCACAGCACGTGCTCCGGACCATTGTGGCGGAGATAGCAGCCACCCAGTCGGCCAAGAACGACACCGTCGGGTCCGAGCAGCCCTGCGCGGCGCACCTCCTTGGTAACGGCCCAGCGTGCCGAGCCATACGTCGTGACCTGTTGGGCTTCCTTTGCGCGCCAGACCGACAGGATGATGGCAACGCCCATGGCCGCGATCCCGCCACTTGCGGCGATGCCTCCCCCCTCGAGGAAAATTCGCGGCGCGTAGGCGTCGAAATGAAACCACCAGATGAAGAGGGCGAGCGGCTGATAGACCGGCCAGCGCCCGATCATGAACCAGGCGGGTCCGAGTTGCGGCTGGAAGCCGAGGCGCCAGGCCGTCCATTCGGTCGCCGCCCAGAGGAAGGCGAGCACGATCATTGATACGAAGAAGAGTTGCCCCCAGAGGATTTTGGTTGCGGACATATTCAGAGGGGATGCTTATCTCCCGCTGACACTCAACAGCAATGCGCTCGCCGTCGTGATCGCGCGCACCATGGCGTAGAGATCGGCGGGTCAGAGCGAGAGGTCGCGCTTGCGGCCAAAGCTCCATTCGACCCCGCCCGGACCTGCAACGCCATTCACCTGCCGGTTAAGTTCACGTTCGAGGGAAGGTATCCAGGGCACGAGCTGGAAGCCCAAGCCATTGTCGATCATGGCGAAGCGGCCGGATGCGAGTGACAGCCGTCGGCGGTAAACCCCTGTGACGTGCTCCCCTGGCTCAGCGGGCAAATGCGCCAACCCTGTTTCCGAGGCGAGACGTCGTCCGACTGCATCGAGCTCGCGGCTGCGCAGCGTACTTACCAGGTTACGCCCGAGTGTGACCTTATCTCGGTCGCGGCGGGCAAGCCCCTGCCCGGCCAGGGTATCGATGCGCCGATCAAGCGCGGCGCGAACCTCGGCGCCGAAACCGGCGCGTGAAAGCTCGACGGGCTCCTTGGCGACCAGTCGCCGGTCCAGCCAAGTCGCCCCTTCCGCTGCCACTTGCTGATCAAGATTGAGATCCGAGCGGACCGCGAGCGCAATCCGCTGCCTGCTCCTTGCATCCTCAAAGCGGCGCAATTCCACGATGCCACCGATCGGACCGTCGCCGGCCATCTCGATGTCGGTAAGCCTGAGGTGATGAACGCGCCCATCGATCCCGTCAACGACGGCAAATGCGGTTCCGCGCAGCTCATCGTCGAGGCCACGCGCCATAAGGCGGCCGACGATCGGCTCACCGTGGGTTTCGCCCTCCAGCACCCAGGAAGATGGTGCGCGAGCTGCACCGTCTCTTGTAAGCGTCCTATGCAGCCGTTTGATGATATCGCCGCGCTCTCCGAGCGCGCGCAAGCGCTGCTCGGCATCCGGGGCCAGAACCCAGCGTGCGGACCCGGCGGGCTCGGCCAAGCCCAGCCGCTCAAGCGTCCGCATCCGACCCATCCGCAACTCCCGCAGCGGGTCACCCGCGGCGTCACGGTCAGGCCGGAGATCAACCACCCCTTCCGCCCTACTCGCTTCCCGGGCAAGCGCGCGATCGAGCTTTGTCCAGCGTTCTGCTGTCACCTCCGCTTCAAGACCACGACGGACCTCCAACTCCGATCGCGGACCAAGCTCGCGGGTGACGAGGTCGCCGGCACGGGCGCGCAACCCGGTTGCGATATAGTCGCGGCTGATGACGAGATCAGAGCCGTCGTCAGCGCGGCCCCGCACCAAGATATGGATATGAGGATGTTCGGTATTCCAGTGGTCGACGGCGACCCAGTCGAGTTGCGTGCCGAGGTCGCGCGAGGCTTGGTCCATCAGCTCTCGGGTAAAGCTGCGCAAGCTCGATAGCTCGCCGGCGTCGTCCGGCGAGACAATGAACCGGAAATGATGGCGGTCACCCTCGCATCGCTCGGCAAAGTCTCGGCCGTCCGCCTCATCTCCGGCGGCATCGAACAGTTTCCCGCGCGAGCCGTCGCGGGTGACACCATCGCGCTTGAGATATCCGATATGGGATCGTAGCGCTCCCGGCGAGCGCATCTGGCGGACGACGCGTGCCTTGACCATGGCGCCACGGCCACCGGCTTGCAGCATGCGCGACGCGGCCAGGCTCGCAGCGCGGCCGCGCCCGAACCGGCTGCCACGGCTGCCGGAGACTCGTGAGAGACCACCCGCCTTCTGCGCGGCCTGAAGCGCCTGCGCCAGGAACGGCTTTGTGCGCGGTCCACGTGTCGAGCGAATCTTGCCCGGGCGTACGTGGAATTCGTCGTTACCGCTCATCGATTTTTCCATAAGGTGTCGAAAACTGAAGGAAAGCAGCGTGCTATCAAGAATGGCAAGTTGCGCTGAATGTTCGCAATGTTCGGGGCATGGCTGAAATTGCTGCCATCTTCCAACCGACCGACCGGCCGCACCTTGCGGCTTTTATCCTGCCCTCCTCGGTCGCTGGTTCCGAGGGCCCAACTTCCAAGCCAACAGACTCTCAGTACCCGCGAAGCCGCCCACTGATTGCGAGCGAAGCGAGCGCTCGCGATAGCGATCGTTACCCGGAGGGCCGAGACACCCGTAGGGTGGCTCGGTGAGGAGCGAAGCGACGAGTAGAGCGCGGGCCGAAGGCATCGCCCATATGCCGTCAAAACGTAATATCGTAAACCTCCGCGAACTATTGCCGCCTTAGCAAAGGGTCCTTCAGCAGCAAACCCGAGAGCCTTAGCATCATCGTGTTGCAGCGTTTCGAATGCAAACCGGATGTCCGTCACGGCGCGCCCGCTCGCTCAACAAACAGGGGAGCTTCCTGCCACAGAAAAGAACGTTTGGTGCGAATTTGGGTCGCTTCGACTTGCTGGTGATTCAACAATAACGCGACGGCCGCGACGTAGGCCGTCGTTTCCGGAGGAAGCGGTCGGCCTGTCGCCAGATGTTGTTCGTACCGCGCCGGACCGGCGTGATAGGCCGCAAGGAAACCCGCCGATCCAAAACGATCATGCAGCTCCCTAAGGTAGGCGCCTCCCGCCAGGATGTTGTCCCGAGGCTCGAAGGGATCGAGCCCGAGCCCGTGGCGAACGCTGAGTTCGACCCAGGTCGTTGGCATGAGTTGTATGAGGCCGATTGCGCCACGAGACGAGATCGCACGCTCGTCTCCGCCGCTCTCAATCTGCATCACAGCGCTAATCCATCGCGCCGGCACGGTAAACCGGGCTGCGGCATCCGCAACCAATTCGGCGAACCTGTTGACCGGCTGTGCACGCGGGGCAAGCTGCGCATCCGCACGCGCTTTGGACTCCGTGAAGACGGCAGCCTGGCATAATAACGTCGCGATTGTTAAGATGATGCGGACGAAGGCATTGAGCGAACGGCGTCTGACAAGCGATCTTTCTGATGCACCTTTCGAGCATTTCCATTGCAGGCGGAGCGGATGTTTTCCGACATTCGGCCTTCGCCGATAAGGAAAGATCAGAGCGTTTTTGACCGGTGCGCGATCAGCCGGAGAAGTGAGAGCCCCCTTCATGATCACTCCTTGTCAGTCCACACAGGCACGGCTTTGCCGATGACGGCGGATGAAGGCAAGGGTCCAAAATATCGACCGTCGAGCGAATCGCCGGACTGCCAGTTCATGACAAAGACGTCGCCCTCGGCGATGACGCGACATCCCTCCCAAATTGGAAGTGGGCGGCCCCGGCCGTCACGCTCGCGTGCCTCGCCCACACCAATGCCGTCGACGGCGATGACCAAGCCCGTCCTGCAAACGGTCTGCCCAGGAAGCGCCAACACCCGCTTGAGCATGGGGATGCCGATCGGCAGATAACCATTGAGATCCAGGAATACAGCGAGCAGGTACGGAGGCTCCACGGCGACCAGTTCGGTGACGGACAAACGGGTAACGGGTTGAATGCGGTAAAGGCCGGCGGGAACGCTGGTGGATGCGTTCCAGATGTAGCGCGGCGTTGTCCCACCGACCGTGGACATGAGCAGGCTTGTTGCAACAAAGGTCGTGAACAGTGCAGTACACCGACCGCTCATGACGTTACTCTCCGTCGATGGAGCCAGGCTTGATGGCGGGATTTGGTGTAGGGCCGAGGTGTTTCGTTCACCGACAACCGGTTATGAACGTGATGCCAATACTCAGGAGCTACGTCGGCCGGATCGATGCCGAGCGCTTCGACCGCATCGATTAATTGCAGCACCCGTTCGACCTTCGGCCAACCGGACAGCCGCAACAAGCTCTCGCCACCCGGCGCAATCCAGGGCACCGTCGAGTAGCGCTGGCCCGGCATCGCCGCGCGCAGGATGTCGATGCGTGAAAGCACGGTGCCAAAGTCGTTAGACGTCCAGCGGACAAAGGCAAAGATGCTGCCGGGAGAGAATGATAACACGCGCCGGTTGCGGTCGAGAGATTTCTCGGCAACATGCCGGCCAAATCGAATGCGGTTCTCGATGCGCCTCTCGAGCCACAAGATCTCAACGGTCGTGAGATCGCGTTCGCTGACATCCTTGGCCAGAGGGCGGTCGGGGGAGTGGGGAATTGTCTTCATGGATCAGCGCCGCTCCTTTCCCGCGTAGGGAATGGGATGCCGCTTGGCCGGCAGCACCGTGCCGACGCCGGGATCGCTGGTCGAAGTTTTGGTACCGCGATCCGCCCATGCGTTGAGATCCGCAATCGCGTAAACGACGCGGGCCCCGATTTTCCGATACGTCGGACCAGTGCCGTAGATCCGGTGCTTTTCCAGCGTGCGAGGTGAAAGGCCTAGGAATCGGGCGGCCTCGGAAGTGCGCAAGTATCGTGGCGGCAGGCCGGCGTTGGGATCAGGCATCAGAGGGGCTCCACGTTGGTCAAGTGCGCCGGCGACAGCATCGGCGCGGCGACGGACACCATGGCGGAAGAGAGCCGCTAAGGGGGATGCCGAAGATCGGGGGGTCTATTTTCGATACCCCAAGGAGACTGTTCTACTTCTTGCGGGAGAGAGGCCTCAGAAAAGTTCGGTAACCTCCCTTGATCAAAGCAAAGCCGGTCTTGACGAGGCGGATGATCTGATTGCGTACCTCATGCGTGGGCCAAGCTCGCGCGGAAATTCGATGGGCGGGGAGCAAGACTTTTGCGATCTCGCGATAGGTGGCGCCATCCGTCCGTGCATCGGATGCGCGCAAGGCGAGCGCCACTCGACGCCGGCGATGCCCGGAGAGCGCGTGCAGAGGCGCGCCCTGTGGCCGGCCTTTGAGTCCGCGCCACAAGCGTCTGCTCGCGTCCGCCCTGAAATCGAAGTCGCGGTCGAGCGGCAACTCGACCACATACGCGCCAGCGGCAAGCGGGGCTTCTTTGAACCAGATACGATGCTCCACGCCGCGCAGATGCAACACGGCGTGCCATCCGTCCGGAGCGTGCTGCAGCCCACTCTCCGTCAGTTCGCTGAGATCCAGTCTAACGTACGCGTGCGAGCCGACGAGCAACGTCGGCCGCACCGGCACGATCGTCGGCAACGCCTCAGGAGCCCAGTAGACCGTCTGTTCGAAGAAAGATCGATCGGGATCAGCTGCGAAAAACCAACCCCCAATGCTGCCGAAAACCGGCGCCTACGCTGGAGGCGGAGGAGTGCGCCGCTTGATGATCCCGCCGGTACGAGGCGTTCCGACGGAGACATTCCCACGCAATTCCGGTCATTTCCGCTTGTTCGATTTGGTCGTAGTAGGAATCGTCTAACGATCTCCAGTTGAACTTTCGCATAGACTCGTCCCCGGTGAGTTGCCGCGCTGGCGGCGGCATCATTGTGAGGACCTATGGTTGCAGCTAGTCCCTAAATACGCATCGCGTGATGCAATTAGACGATACGCTTATTCGAAAGAAAGTTGTTTCACGACGCACTCAAAGATTTGGATTCGATGCTCCGCCACGAAGCAAATGGCGATATCCATGCTCCGTCATCCATTTGGCGCGGGTCAGGTGGGTATCAAAAGCACGTTTCGCGCGATCAGGCTCAAGCTCGGGATTGATGTGCAGCACTACCTGGGCCACCTCGCGCCAGTCCGCACCCTCGGCGTCTGCATCAAGCATACGCAGATAAGTGATCACATGCTCCTCATCGTAGACCGTCAGCACGGAATCCGTTGGTGCGATATCGTCAACGTCTGGATCTCGTGGTGGCTTTTTCATGAGCGTATCATAAAGCGAACGATTCAAGGTTCTAACTGACCCACCGGACTTATTTTAGTCCCAATTTTATCTGCGTCACCAGCAAGATTCTTCTTAATACACATTATAGAGGATAAACCTCATAGTATGTAAAGACGCAGTTTGCGCGCATGGATATGCGCAAATTGGTAGGTCGCAATTTTGGAAGACTTAGAAAAGCGAAGGGCTTCACGCAGGAAGGTTTCGCGGAAGCTTCTGGCTTCACTCAGCAATATATTAGCGGGCTCGAAACGGGCCGGCGCAATCCGACTGTTGTGACACTATTCGAACTTGCCGGCACGCTCGGTGTCAGCCACGTCGACCTCGTTGTCCCGGATGACGAGGCCCGCAGCGAGCGAACGAGGAGCGGGAAACGTAAATAACGCTTCGTCGACTAACGCCTAAAAGCAGGATGTTGAAAGCCCCGCCCGATTTGGTCGGGCGGGGCGTGGTCGAAGCGATTATTAGTCGCCATTCTTCCGCGGGCGCGACCACAGCAGCGTGTAGCCTTCGCCACCTTCATCGTCGAACAGGTTGGCGTAGATGGGCGCGGTGAAGGAGGGGTCGTCAAGCTTGAGTGAGAGGTAGTCGCGACCTTCCTCAGAGCGCTTCGACCAGGCGGCTCCGATCTCGGCGCGGCCGACGAAGACACGGTGGCTGGGAGCCTTGTCGTTGGAGGAACTGACCTCGGCGACGATGCGAACGCCTTTGGCCTTCAGGCTAAGGGTGACGATCTCACCCTGGAAATCGTTGCCGACCTTCTTGAAAGAACCGATGGTAGCCATGTCACTGCTCCTGTTGTGTTTCGAGCCCGCGACCACCGCGGCCTCGATGGCGATCTACAGGCCGAGGACGATCGGCGACGCACCCGCTCGGGCCGCAGCGCAGCGGAGGACGCTGTCGTAGAGACTTTCTTGCCTCGCGAGGAATGGGCTTTAGCCCAGGGGAAGAAAGTCTTAAGCGACGGCGTTGCGGCTCAGACGATCGAGGCGTAGCCGGTCTTCGGCCAGATCAAGCCATCACAGAGGCCACGTGCGTCGCGTGCTGAGCCACAAGTCCGGGAGAAGATGGCGGGTCTCGGTTCGGTCAGGCAAGAGGTCGAAACGTTCGGCGTAGGAAATGCAACGAAGGAAGGCAAAAGGCGATATCGTCAGCACAAAGCCAACCGCGAACGAACGGCTCCAGCGCCGCATCCGCGTGGACTGGTCGCAATCAACGCCCTCTCATCGAAGTGCTCCGGAGAAAGGTCGCGACCATCACTCGTTCAAGGCGTCAAACCGCGTTCGGTGTGCCGCTTTAGCCTGCACGTTGGACCGACAGATGGCGCAGGATCCTTACTTGTGCGCTGCGGTTGTGAGAATCGGTTTGGGATCGCTCCCGACTGCCCTGCCCGAATCCAGCGGGCGGGTTTCAGTGAGGACGGTCAACCGCGCCCACGCCGTGCCGCCAATAAAGATCGCGCCGACGCAAGCGAAGATCTCTCGCCATAGCAATGACGGAACGCCGAACTGGGACATCGCAAATACCACGTGATAGCCAGCAAGTGTCGCCGGTACCGCAAACAGGGCGGCAATAATGGCACGGATGACCAGGGAGCGTGTCAATACGAATGCCATTTGACCTATCGCAAGAGTCATGCCGCCGGCGGCAATGCCGACAAGCGGCGCTCCGAGGGTGCCGGCGCCGCCGTGCAATGCCAGCATGAAGACGGTGAGGCCGACAAAGAATGGCAACGCGTATACTGCCAACGTGAAGATCAGCCAGCAGAACAAGCCAATGCCAGCGAAGTTCAGGAGAAGTCCAAGGGCGAGCATGGTGGTGGCTCCATATGCAAAGAGATATGGTTGCGCCTTCCACCACCACCACGGCGCAAGTTCAAACATGCAATCGAAACGGGGCGGAGTTGCGGCGATGCAACTCCACCTCGGTGGTGTGAAAGATGGCAGGTCGGCGCTCACGATGCGCCGAATTTCCAAACGGCGATGCAGAGGCGCTTCGCCTTGTCGGCAAGGTTGTCCTGGATTCCGGTGCCCGGGAAATGCATGACGCCGATCGGCAGCAGTTCGAGCATGGCGTCGTTGCGCCTGAACGGTGCCGCCTTGGCGTGCTTCGTCCAGTCCGGCTTGAACGCAATCTGGGGTACCTTGCGGCTAACAGCCCATTTGGAGGCGATCAACTCGGCGCCTTTTGGCGAACCGCCATGGATGAGGACCATGTCGGGATGCTTGGCATGAACTTTGTCGAGGCGATCCCAGATCAAATGGTGGTCATTGAAGTCGAGACCGCCGGTCAGAGCGACCTTTGGTCCCGCCGGCAACATGACCTCGGTCTCGGCGCGGCGCTTGGCTGCGATGAACTCCCGGGAGTCGATCATGGCCGCAGTGAGCGTGCGATGGTTGACGAGCGATCCCGACCGGGGACGCCAGTATGACCCGGTGTGGACCTCGAAGCGTTCGATAGCCTGATCTCGGAAGAGTTCGAGACAGTTACGCCGTTCGATCAGCGTGATGCCTTCTGCCGTCAGGCGCTCGAGTTCGACCGATTGCACTTCCGAGCCGTTCTGCTCGCGCTGGCTCCTGCGCTGGGCCTGTTCGTTGTCGTCGAGCTGGCGTCCGATGCGATCGGTGGCACGATGGAAGAGGTTGACGGTCGACCAGAGCAGGTCCTCGAGGTCCGGCTCAAGCCGTGTATCGCTCAAGGTGGCGACGAAGGCGTCGAAGATGTCAGCGACGGCGCCCGCGATGAGCTTGCCATCAGGGAGCGGCCTGGGATCAGGTTGGTCGTCAAATGGACGGTAGCCAAAGAGCTGCAGTTCACTGAGGATGTGCTCGGTCGGAGATTCGCCGTGTGCTGGCTCGATGTCATCATGGTCGGTCATGGGTTAAGTCCTTTGCCGGTTCGGCCGCGACCATCGCGGCCTTCGTGGCGATCACCCAGACGGCAGGCGGAACGGGGCAGAACCCGGAGCGGCAGCGGAGGGCCGCAGCGCCAGCGGAGGATGGCAGGGGGCGGCTATTTTGCTTCGCGATGCAAAGCGCGCCATCACCCCATATATAATGTGAGTGTCCCGTCGGCGGCGCGCGGCGGAAAATAGCCGCCCCTCTGCCATTGCCGGCCCGGGCCGCTTGCCGTCCGATCGCCCTCTAGAAGGCCGTGGTCGCGGCCTTTGCCGGCATTGGATGCGCCGTGACCGAACCAAAAACATTGATGGAAGGCAGACGTAACTATCCGAGTGTTGTCGACGGCAAGAGGAAGCGGTCGACGTCCTCAGGTACGAGCTGTATCCGCAAGGTTGCACGGAGGGCGTCGAGACCGAAGACGTGCAGATCTTCGTTGAAGTCGCCTGACCGGGGCGACAGCGGGATGGCCTCGATGCCGGAGGATTCCGCGCGCTGCGAGAGAAGCGCTTGCACCGTGTCTCCGGCGGCGTCAGCATCGCGAGCGATATAGAGACGACGCAAGCTCGACGAAAGCGACATGGCGGCGAGGTGATTGGCCGAAAGGGCTGATGCCATCGACAAGGTCGGAACGACACAGCGTAGCGACAGCATTGTCTCGATGCCTTCGCCGGCAACGAGTACGTCGTCGTCCGCAGGGCCAAAACGAACGGCGTTACCGAGCAGGTCGCCCATGGCACGTCGCGGCGTGTCGATCGGTGCCTTGCCGAGCCGAATCCGGTCGAATCCATCGGGATCGAGCCATGTCCGATGCACACCAGTGATCTGGCCATCTAGGTTGGTAACGCAGGCAATCATTGCCGGCCAGGTCTCGGTCGGAAGGTGCTCGTCAGGTCGATAGTAGCAACGCGGTTGGAAGCGCAGGTTGCTACCATGGTACACATGGGCTATGCCTCGATGGCGCAGGTAAGTCTCAACGATGGTCCCCTCAATCGGACCAGAGATCGCGAAGAGGCGTCTTGCGGCTTCCTGTGATCCGATCGCTACTCTGGGACGAACCGGCTTTGAGACCGGTTGCGGTTCAGTACGAGGCAGGTTCAGAAATCGCCTAGCTTCCTCCGCGACCTCGCGGAAGTCACGAAGACCAAGGCTTTGTCTGATGATGTCGAGCAAATCGCCGTGCTCGGATGTTGCCGCATCTGTCCACTTGCCGGCAGGTCCCTTCGGCGAGTCCTGGAGCCGCACGAACAGCGAGCGGCCCGGCGTGTTGTGGACATCACCGACCAGCCAGTACCGCCCTTCGCGCTTCCCATTCGAGAGATAATGACGGCACACCGCCTCGGCCTCGCGCGCGAGGCGGCGCGCCAGTTCGGAAGCATCGTGCGGCATCACGCGGCCTCCCGTTCACCAATGCGCTCGACCGGATAGCGTTCAAGCACCTTGGCCAGCACGCCGACGCCGGTGGCGTCAGTCGGTACGAACATGCGCAGCTTCCAGGAGATTATCTCCCCGAAGAGCCCATAGGCGCGCAAACGATCGCGCATGGTGTCGGTGAAGCCGGAGAGCTCAATGCGCTGTGCGCCCATCACGCGGGCGCGCCGGAGTTTCAGGCCCTCTGCGAGGTCCAGAACCGTGTGACCTCCAAGCAGCGCAGCAAAGGCGGCGTCCGGCGTCAGCGCCGGTACGTCGCCAGCTAGCGCGGTCGCCACCCAGGCGGGCGAGACCTTGCGGCCGATGATGCGCTCGCCGGCATCGGTTTGAAGCCGGTAGACGCGGGTCGACTCGTCTGGCAGCCGCTTCCAGATCGGCAGGAGCAGACCTGCCACCACATGGATGGTGCTCTCGGTGAACTCGGAAACCTCGCCGAGTTCGGCCTGCCAGCCCGCGGCGAAGCATTCGCGGTCAGCCACCGTCCAATGGCTTTCGGCCATCATCTTCAGCGGAAGGCTGTGATGCTCCATCGGCCGGATCAGCCGCACGCGCCGCTCGATCTCCCCGTCATCGAGCATGAGGCTCGGTGCCGGCATTTGAACGGCGGCCCGGCCCGATCGGTCGTTGATCAGCAGGGTGGCGCCCGGGTCGCAGAGCCGATCGAGAGCCTCCTCCAGCGTCACGGGACGATTGCGCCGGCGTTCGGTGATCGTGAGCAGTCTTGTCTCCGCGCCGGTCCCGGGATGGGTGTAGATGACGCGCCGGTCGGCGACGACAAAGCTCTCGGCCCGAAGCGTCTCCAGGCCGGCATCATAGGCGCCGGATGCGACGGCGCCTTCGATCCGAGCGGTGAGCAGTTGTTCGAACGCAGTGAACAGAACGTTCTGCAGGTCGATGGTGAGCGCCAGCAGCCGGTTCAAGAAGGTGGTGATTGGCGGCAGTTCGTCCTTGATGCCGTTGGCATCCATAAGCTTCAGGCCGGTCGCCTCCTCGAACACCTCGAGCGAGCAACCTTCCACCTTGCCACGAGCCAGCAAATGGTAGAGCTGACGCAGCGCGTCGCGGCCGTAGTGGCTTTCGAGGTTGTCCTCGGGCCTGAACAAGCCCTGGCCGCCGGTCTGGCGCTGGCCGCGGGTAATCGCGCCCAGCGTGTCGAGACGACGGGCAATGGTAGAGAGGAAGCGCTTCTCCGCCTTTACGTCCGTCGCAATGGGGCGGAACAGCGGCGGCTGCGCCTGGTTGGTGCGGTTGGTGCGGCCCAGGCCCTGGATCGCGGCATCCGCCTTCCAGCCGGGCTCGAGCAGATAGTGCACACGCAACCTACGATTCCGCGCCGAGAGCTCGGCGTGGTAGCTCCTCCCCGTGCCGCCGGCCTCGCTGAAGACGAGGATACGCTTGGCGTCATCCATGAAGGCGGCCGTCTCGGCGAGATTGGCCGAGGCGGCACGGTTCTCGACCATCAGCCGATCGCGCTTGCGAACGACGCGACGCGAGCGGCCCGTAACCTCGGCGACCATGTCCGTGCCGAACCGCTGGACGATCTGGTCGAGCGCGCCTGGCACGGGCGACAGCGAGGCGAGCTTCTCGATCAGGCGGTCACGGCGCGCGACGGCTTCGCGGCTCTCTACCGGCTGGCCGTCGCGATGGACGGGCCGGGAGGAGAGATTGCCCTCGCTGTCGGTAAACGGTTCATGGAGCTGGACCGGGAATGAATGGGCGAGATAGTCGAGCACGTATTCGCGCGGAGTGATGTCGACCTGGACGTCGGCCCAGTCTTCGGTCGGGATTTCGGCCAGGCGGCGCTCCATGAGGGCCTCGCCGGTCGAGACGATCTGGACGACGGCGGCATGGCCGATATCGAGATCGCGCTCGATCGAGCGGACCAGCGAGGGCGTCTTCATCGAGGTCAAGAGATGCCCGAAGAAGCGCTGCTTGGCGCTCTCGAAGGCGGAACGCGCGGCGGACTTCGCCTGCGCGTTCAGGGTGCCACTTGCGCCGGTGATGTTCGCCGCCCGCATCGCCGCGTCGAGGTTGTTGTGGATGATCGAGAACGCGCCGGCATAGGCGTCGTAGATGCGGATTTGCTCCGGCGTGAGCTGGTGTTCGACCAGCTCGTATTCGACGCCTTCGTAGGACAGCGAGCGGGCCGCGTAGAGGCCAAGCGCCTTGAGATCACGCGCCAGCACTTCCATCGCGGCAACGCCACCGTCCTCGATCGCCTCGACAAATTCGGCACGCGTGGCAAACGGGAAGTCGTCGCCGCCCCACAGTCCCAGCCGCTGGGCATAGGCGAGATTATGGACTGTAGTAGCGTCGGTCGCCGAGACATAGACCACGCGAGCGTTCGGCAAGGCGTGCTGGAGCCTGAGCCCCGCGCGCCCCTGCTGCGAGGCGACTTGATCACCCCGCTTCCCCTTGCCGCCAACCGCGTTTTGCATGGCGTGGCTTTCGTCGAAGACGATCACTCCGTCGAAGTCGGCGCCCAACCATTCAACGATCTGCCGGACGCGCGAAAGCTTTTCGCCGCGCTCATCGGTGCGCAGCGTAGCGTAGGTCGCAAAAAGGATACCTTCCGCGAGCCGGATCGGCGTGCCCTGCCGGAAGCGCGACAGCGGCGTGACCAGCAGTCGCTCCAAGCCGAGCGCCGACCAATCGCGCTGCGCATCCTCGATCAGCTTGTCGGACTTGCTGATCCAGACCGCGCGCCGGCGACCCTTGAGCCAGTTGTCGAGCAGGATGCCGGCGACCTGCCGCCCCTTGCCTGCGCCGGTGCCGTCGCCCAAAAACCAGCCCCGGCGAAAACGGAGGGCATTCGACGCATCGTCGAGCGCCGCCGCCACGACGTCAAACGTCGCATCGACCGTCCAGGAGCCAGCGAGAAATGCCGAATGCGACTCGCCGGCATAGATGATGCTCTCAAGCTGGGCGTCCGAGAGGATGCCGTCCGTCACGACATTGGCTGGCAGATGCAGCCGGTACGACGGCTTTGGCGGCGCGACGGACGCCATGGCCGCCGACTGCACGAGCCTGGTCGGATGCGTCTGCGCGCCGGGGATACGGATCGACTGTAGTGTGTAAGCCTCATAAAGGGCATCGGTGATCTTGCCGGCATCCGTGGGAATCCAGTCGGCTGGCTCGTAGGCGACTTCCGTCGCCATGAGATCTGTGGCCGGCGCGACCGCCGCCGGCGAACGCTGGCTGACGTAAGCGCGGACCGTGCGAGGCTTTGAAATGCCAGCAATTGCTGGCACCGCCGCCGTCGGAGTGCCCGCGATCGGGCTACGCGGCGGCACAAGTTGCACCACCCAATCGAGCAAAGTCGCCAGATCGGGAGCAATACCGGGGGAAACCGGGAATGAAGCGACGTCGTTGGCTGCCACTCGATCGATCACGGTCAGGCGGGTGTCGATGTTGGTGCCGTGCCTGGCGTAGACAGCGCCGTCGATTGCCGCCGAGAATAAGACACGCCCCTGTTCTTGCAGCCGCATGAAGGCCTCAGTCCAGGCGGGATTGTCGGGCGCGACGTTCGCGCCTGTGATGGTGACAAGCCGTCCACCCTCGGGAAGGCGGGCCAGGGCCGATCCGACGTGCCGCAATGCCGCCTCGCGCATCTGACGATCGACATGAATCGCGGCCGAGAACGGCGGGTTCATCAGCACGACGCTCGGCACGATGCCGGCATTGAGGTGGTCGTTGATCTGCGCGGCGTCGAACTTGGTCGTGGAGACGCCGGGAAAAAGGTTGCTAAGGATGCCGGCACGGCTCTCGGCAAATTCGTTGAGAACGAGCGAGGCGCCGGCCAGTTCAGCGAGGATGGCAAGAAGGCCAGTGCCGGCCGACGGTTCCAGAACGACGTCGGCGGGCGTGATCGCGGCAGCGACGCTGGCGACGTATGCCAGTCCAATCGGCGTGGAGAACTGCTGAAGGGATTCGCTTTCCAGGGATCGTCGTGTCTGGGTCGGAAGGAGGCTCGTGATCCTCATCAGCATCGGCAGCATGGCGGCCGGCGACGCCGCCTTGGTGCGCATAGCGGCGCCGTGCCGTCGCAGGAATAGGACGGTCGCCGCCTCGCAGGCGTCATAGGCCGTCTTCCAGTTCCAGGCGCCGGTCGCATCGGAGGCGGCAAACGCTGCCTCCATGGCATTGCGCAGAACAGGGGCGTCGATGCGCCGGCCGCGTTCGAGATCGGTCAAAAGCTGTCGCGCAGCCTTAATGACGGCGGAGGCGACAATTGCGGTGGCACGGATCGGGAGCGGCACGGCCGCGCCGCCGGCAAGAGATTCGGTCATGGCAGGATTTCTCGGGGAGAGCTGGGACAGGACTGAGCCGCCCGGCACTCTCCTGAAACCGCCGCGGTTCAAAACCCTTCCCGGCCCACCTCTGCCTCTCGATCTCAGCCGAAAAGAAAGGGTCCGGCGTCCAGCGCCGAACCCTTTCTTTGAGCAACCATCAGAAAACGACGATCACTTGTTGGAATCGAGCTCATCATTGAGCAGCACAAATGTAATGCCTTCGTCGGCGGCGTAGTTCTTGGCGACGTTGATCGCCCAGCATCGCGCCTCCAGCAATTCGCCGCAGTACGGTTCCCACTTATCGCCGACACGAGCGCAGCCGTCCGCGACGAGACGCGGCAGATCGGGATGATCGGCGATCTCTTCGCGCGCCTGTTCGAGCGTATCTTCCACGGTTAGGACAAGCAGCGGATGCCAGCCTGCCGGACAGCGGCAGTCGAGCATCAATCGCTGCGCTTCGTCCGCCGAAAGCCGTCCGGCGGCATAACGCCAAGCTCGGGTCCATCGGCTGAGGCTGACGTCGCAGCGATAGCGGTGGCGGCATGTCCACGACGCGACGGCGACGGTGCGACGGCGGATGAGATCAAACACGGCACACCTCGCGGATCCAATGCGCGAGCTCGTCGGGCCGGTTGAGCAGGTCGAGCGATGCAAAATTGTTCGGGCCGCCGACATAGTCTTTTCGGCCCTTGCAGCTCCGAAACAGAACGCCGCTGTGGTGGCCCATCGCCGATTGGGAGACCTGCACGTAGAGATGATCGCCGTGGAGGGTAATTTCCCCGGACACGGCAATGCCGGCCTGGTTGGAGCGGAGGTCGTAGGCATCGGCCTTAAGACCTAGCGCTATGGCAATACGGCGGAGCTGGGATCTCGCACGGCTGTGGAAGAGGCGCTTGGCCTCAGCGTCGTAGGCGACCGACTTCCGGAAATCGAAGGCTTTGGATGTCCTGGACATGTGGGAGGCTCCGAGAGCGGGCGAAATCATCCCGGCGGCTCGCTCTCGCCGCGCGCCGGGCTCGCCTGAAGTCCCGGCCCTCCTCTTCCTCTCATGCCGCGGCCTTGACGGCGCGCCACCACGCGATCCGCTCTTCCCGTGTCGCGTTGGCGAGGCGAGCCAAGAGATCGCCGTGGCAGGCGCGCGGCGCGCAGAAGCAGACGAGATCGCGGCCGCGCAATTCGTCGAGCACACGCAGCAAGTGGTGCTGGTCAGCCAGCCACCGCACATGTTTCGCGATGACGGCCGCGCGGTCGCTGTCCTGGCCGATCCGGAACGGATTGCCCCACTTGCTGCCGCGACCGATGTAGACGGCGCCAGCCGGGATCCCCACGTGATGCTTGTTGAGAACCCTGCACATCGTCTGCCTCCTGATTCTTCGCGTTGCGTCGGACTGGCGGTAGGGCGCGGCCCAGCACCGGATGTCACGCGAGGCATTTTCGCCGAAGCGGGAACGGCTTGCCCGTTGACATCCGATGCGCCGCGCCCAGGCAGGACGCGATGCAACGCGCATCAGGAGGCGGACGGTTGCAGGGTTGTGCGCGACATCACGCGGGCGGTAGGCATTGCCGTTCATCGGAACGCGGAAGTCGGCGGTGGTACACAGAAAATACGGCAGCCGACGACGCTAGGCTCGCTGCGGCTTCGCTCAGCTACCGGCCGGAAGCGTGACCTGCTCGATGAACTCCTCGAGAAGGTCGTTGGTGGACTTGACAAGGATTGCGTCGGCCGAGATCACGACGACCATGCCTCCAAAGCCGTCGGGACGCATGCGCGAGCAGGTGAAGGACGACACCGCCGCCACGTAATTGAGCGTCGGTGACCGGCGCACGATATCCTGCATGATGGATTCCCAGGAAGTCATGCTGAGGTCGAGATCAACGAACTGCGCGTTCGGTTCGGCGCCGTGCAACTTCAACAGATGCGCCTTGACGAGGGTATTGGCAACATTCTCGCCAGGCGCCTGGGATTGCGCGAGCGCGGCCTCCAGTGCCGCGCGCTCAACCAAGATCATGTCGGCTGGTCCCTGCTCGGAGAAGAAATACCATGCTTCTCCGTCCCGCTCGGCCTCAAAGATGTTTGAAAGCAGCAGACGTTCGAGCGGAGTCATGTCGGTATCAGGTATCGTCTGCTGGATCACGGTCGGCGTGTAGTAATCAGCCATTTTGGCTCTCCTTTGGATACGACGACCTGACACTCCTTTGACGGTGCGCCGGGCCGGGATGATGTGGATGAGAGAGAACGTCCGGTGGGAGACGTCTCAGAGCCGCCAGGTCAGGTGCCTGGCGGTGGCAATCGAGCATCTACCGGTAAGACAGATTACGATCCCACGATGCTTGGGATCGCGCGGCACTCGTCGGTCAGCTTGCGGGCCGCGCTACGGACGACCGCCCGCCAGCCATCGTGTACGGTGATGTCGAGACGCAGGTAGGTTCCGTACGTCGTCAGGCTTCTTCCGAAGTTCTGGCCGGAGGATACGGCGGCTCGACCTCACGCTCGATCGGTCGCGTGCGGCCCATCCATGGTTCTGGACGGATACACTTCACCCAATCGGCGAATGACGGGATGAAGCCGAGATCCTCGGCGATATGCTGCTCGCCGACCCAGCGCGTGGGAATGATGCGGCCGGACGACAAGGTGATGGTCTGGCCGAAGATGGTCTCGGCCAGGAAGATGCCCTCGGCATGGTGCCGCAGCGCGCGGTGCCGGAAATCCGCCGTGATCAGCTTGCTGGCATCGAACCAGCTATGGATCGCCAGATAATCTTCGACCGCCCCGCCCCATCTCCTCACCGAGGATAGCGAATGGTGATACGGATGCGCCATCGGTCCCTCCCTCAGAACACATGCTGGGTGTATTCTGAGGTTTCGATCCGCTCATTGAAATTGAGCGTGACCGTTCGATCGCCGACGTCGAAGAGAAAGTCGCCGTAAGCGCCCTGGTTGATTTCCCATCCGCGATAGGTCTGTTGGAGGAGATCGTAGACCAACTTCTCGATCGCATCCTTGACCGATAGGGTCTCGCGGACGACGGCTACGCTTCCCATCCGACGCGCGCGATATCGATATCGATGAGCCGAAGATCCGCGTCAGCGCCTTCGCCGTCGATGACGGCCTCATCGACTTGCCCGCTGTCAGCATAGCCGTTGAATGTCACCTCCACGGTATCGATGCGAGCGTTGGCGAGCGCATCGAACAGCGCTGTCTTGTTTTCCGAGAGAGCGGATTTGCATAGGTTGACGAATTCCTGGTCTCGCGCGAGCCAAGAGGCAGAATCGAAACCCGAGTTCGGTGTTGAGCTGTCGTCTGTCATGAGTGTGCTCCTGAGACAATGAAGCCCGGCGCGATGGCCGGGCGTGAGAGATGAGAAGACGTAGCGAATGACTGCGGAGCGGCGTCTGCCGCCCCGCAGCCATGGACTATTCGGCAGCGACGGCCTCTGTCGGCTCAATCTCGCCGGCGGCGCTCACCTGCCCCTCGTCATCGGCGAGGAATTCGGGCAGCGGCTGTGCTGACCCATCGGTCACGTCCGACGGCGGCGTCATTTCGGCTAGCCGCATCGGCTCGGGGAGCCAACGCGTATCTGCGAGCAGGCGCTCGGCCTCCTTGGCCATCTCGGTCTTCTTGAGGTGGTCGATGAGCTGCACGGCGGCCTCGCCCTTGGCCTCGCGAACCGCTTCGAGGATCCGATTTTTGGTGACACGACCAAGATAATTGTCGACGGTCGGCCGCCAGCCAACCTCCGCCATGTCGAGATTGACCGCCCGCGCCAGCCGATCAGCCTGATCGAGGCGACGCTGCAGGCCATTGGCGGTCACGCCGTGGCCGCCGCTATAGCGGTCGACTTTCTCAAACAGGGCATTGACGCCAAAGGACACGCAATGGGCGAGCAGCGCCAACCGGCTGGCATCGTCAAGCACGGCGAGCCAGTCCCACAGCGCCTGTTCGTCGGTCGGCAGATCGGCATTCCAGGCCGCATGCCGATCCGCGATGGACTTTGCAGACACGCTCTCTTTCAGATCCGGCGTCTGGCCCGGAAGCTGGACGTGGCGCACGCCGGCTTCAAGACAGCCCGGCGTGTAGGTCTGGTAGAAGGCGTCGACACAGAGCTTGTGCAGGAGAGCTGTCATCGCGACCTGCGGATGGCAAGCGACGGAATCGCGCAGCGCCAGTGTGCGATGCGCGGTCAGCTCCGTCACGAGCCGGTCGAGTAACGGCCGGATGGCATCGTCGTCGTCCTCCTCGTCCGCACCTACCTGGCCCGCGACCGTGATCGTGGCGCGTTGGACGGGCGGGACTCCGTGGTTAGCAGCATCGGCGACAGATGCTGCTGCGCTCGCTTCGGGATGAGGCTCGGTCGTCGCCGCAACGAACGCGGCCTCGTCCTCGCGGCGTACGTAGCCCCGCTCGACCTGCAAGCCGCCCTCACCATCGATGCTGACGAAGGCGCCGGCATGGATGATCTCGGCGGGCTTGAAGACGTCCGGTCGGTTCGCGAAGGCCTCGAGCGCTTCCTCGAGTTCGCCAAGACGGGCATCCACCTCATCCGGCAGTTCGTCGGCGTCGTCATATTTTGCCTGAAGCGCGTCGTATTCAGCCTGGAGGGCATCGAAGCTCGCCTGCTCGTCGGAGGTCAGATCAGTCGGTGTTCCCTGGAGCCGACGGTGCCCGTGATCATGGCCGTAGGGAAAGGAGGCGGCGACATCCAGCCACTTCCAGCCTTCGGCGGCGACGGTCTCGGCTTCCGTCCGCAGCTTGTCGGCGACAAGACGTTCGAGCAAGGTGACATCTTCGAGCCAGCCTCCACCATCCTCTTCGAAGAGATCGCGCAACACGTTGCCTCCCGCCGCCTCGTAGGCCGGCAGGCCGACGAAGCGCGCGCGCTTGTCGGAGGCCCGCACCGCGCGTTCGGTCAGAAGGCGCCTGATTTGGTACGGCTCGTCGTAGCCCGACTTGTTTATGGTCTCCCAGACTTGTTCCTGTCTGATATGATCGGCGGTCACGGAAAACGCCATCAACTGTTCCAGCGACATGCAGTCATCTGCATAGACGTCGAGCAGCTTCAGCGAGACGGCCGCAAGCCGGAGCCGCTGCGTCACGACGTTGACGGAGACGAAGAAGATGGCCGCGATATCTTCCTCGGACTTACCTTGCTCGCGCAACGTTTGAAATGCGCGAAACTGGTCAAGGGGATGCAGGCCTTAGATTATGCGTCAAGTGTCCTGTTAGCTGGA
>NZ_JABFDP010000021.1:0-174961 GCF_013179005.1 Bradyrhizobium denitrificans
ACTCTAGCCAAAAATGGTCCAGTTTTCCGGCCTCAGATCACACGTCGGGGATTCCGACCCGCACCGGTAACGTGTTGAGCGTTCTGTACTCCAAGCAATATTACGAGGCTTTCCAGAATGATCCATTGGCGCAACTTCCGGGCAGAATATCCGATCTCGACTATGAGGATTCGCCGACCGCGGCATCCATCCTCCTTGTGCGGGTGACCAGCGCGGATTGGAAGGCAGCGGACATCAACCGTCAATCGACGAGACTGCCTCCCGATCAATTCAAGCGACTGATCGACCACATGAAAAGCAATGGAAGACTATAGATGATCTGGATCGACAGCGATGGGGGAGTAGACGACGCGCTCGCGATCGCTGTCGCTTGCAAAATCGTCTCAGGACATAAGATCGCTTTTTCAACCGTATTCGGAAATGTCTCAGCACGCCAAGCCGCGCACAACATCCGAACCTTGTTACACCGACTCGGTGTCGACGCACCAATTCTCGTCGGCGCCGAACGCGCTTCAGACGGCTTCGCGCAGTCTGCAACGGATATTCACGGACTCGATGGCTTGGGCAATGTCATCGGTGAGGTCAGGCCAGACGAACAATTCGACTCTCTATCAGAGTCGATTGAAAGCCCTTTGGAACGCGCGCGATGGCTCAACGAGGACGTTCATATCCTGAGCATCGGGCCAGCAACCAATATCCCATCGATCGCGCGCATGCTCGGGGCTGAGCGAATTTCCGGTATCACGATGATGACGGGCGCGATTTTTGACAAAGGCAATATCACCGAGGACGCCGAATTCAACGCCTACAACGACCCCATCGCGTTGGCCAACATTCTCCACTCAGGAATTCCAATCACAATTGTCCCGCTTGATATCTGCCGAAAGCTCATATTCAGGCGGGAAGACCTGACGAGCTTAAGCACGTTTGGAGCAGCGGCTCCGATGCTCAGCGAAGCTCATAAATTCTACATGGCGAGCTACGAACAGGCCGAGGGCATCTCCGGCTGCTTTCCGCATGATACGATCGCGCTTCTGTCCATGCTCTATCCGTCGAAATTCAACTTCTGGCGCATTCCATTTGACGTAGACAGCTCCACAGACCATCGCGGACAACTGCGGTTTGATATCAACGGTGCCTATCACGCAAGATTTTGTCTCGGGGGCGACCTGCGCTGGGTCAGGCAGTTCATGCGCTCCTGGTCGATCCTGGCATAATCACGCGAGCTGCGCCACGCTCTCCAAATGGGGGCGCGCAACTGGCTGGACCTTGGCCGAGACCCGTGGCGCGCCTGCACAAGGACATCGGCCGGGAGGCGCCACAGCGACAGGACGGTTCGCACGGCGGGCGGGCCCGATCCCGGCATTGACTTACCGCAGCACCCCTGACGACCGCGCGCGATTTGGCCGATCCTAACCATGCGGGCCCCGGCGCGATCTTGATCGCGCGCTTCGCATTGGCGCGCGAAGGGATTCGTAACGCACTGTCTTTTTCATTGTTTTCATGACATCCATCCGGAGACGCCCCATGAAATTGCTTGCTGCCCCGCTGTTCGCCGCGGCCCTGATGCTGCCGTCAGCACCGGCCTCGGCCGTCGTGCTGGATCTGTCGACCATGAGCTGCAAGCAGTTCGTCGAGAGCGGCGACGACAGCATCAAGATGGTGTTTATCTGGCTCGACGGCTGGTACAAGGGCGATCAGGACGAAGCCCTGTTCGATACCGAGGTGTTCATCGAGAACGCCAAGAAGTTCGGCAAATATTGCGCCGAGCATCCGACGGTCAGCATCGTCACCGCGGCGGAGAAGATCCTCGGCAATTAGGTCGGCAACGGATCGTTAGATCAGTCAATCGGGTTGGCGTCGGCGTAAGCGCAGCAGGCTTTCGCGACGCGTGATGTTTGGCGGGGTGAAAAGGCGACGCTCATGCGTGCAGAACGATAGAGCGCCGCGCCGGCGCTTGGCAATCGCCCCTCTCCGCCGTCCGCCACCATTCCGGAGCGCACAGGACGCCTGGTGGCGTCCTGTTCGCCGCATAGCCGCCGCTGGGAATGACATGGGGAAAGAACTGGGGGTTGAACTTGCGCCGGGGCGTGTGAGAGCCGCGAAGCCAATCCGCAACGCCGTGGCGGGCGCCCTGCGACGGGAGACTTTGCCGCGGGCAGCGCGGCTGGCGACACGCTTCGATGACCCCGAGTGAAACCCGCTGCATCCGGACACATTCAGACGCAACTCAGTACGCCAGCTCCGCGCCAAAGCCGCGTTGAAGAAGCGAGCCGCGCAGCCGTGCGGCACCCGCCCCTTTCTTCATGCGAGAAGTCCATGTCGATCAGCTCCGTTTCGACTCCCATCGCGGCCACGTCGTCCCAGGCGACCGCGGCCACCTCATCCAGCTCGGCGACGTCCGCAACCTCGTCGTCATCAGCCACGAGCTCGGCCGGCGACACGTCGGAGAGCTCCTCCGGCAGCGGCGGCGCGTCGTCGGGCAAGACTGTCGTCAGCGAGGTCTCGATCACGCTCGACGGCGTCACCACCACGACGATCACCTATTCCGACGGCTCGACCGAGGTGACCAAGACGGCCGCCAGCTCGGACGGCAGCAGCAAGGGCGCGCAAACCTACAACGCGCAAGGCGCGGCCAGCGGCGCTGCAAGCACCGGCGGCTCGAGCAGCGCGGGCACGGCGAGTTCGACCGCGGCGGCCTGAGATGTCGAAGGAGGAGCGGCGCATCATCGCGCCAGCCCGACCAGCGCGAGGTGAACGAGGGTTCCGCTGAAGGAACCGCGATCTGCCATCGGTACGAGGCGTTTCCGAGCGGCTGCGGTTGCAGGCGATGCGCCGCCGCAACGCTCGGTGACACTGCGAAGCCACACTGCAGCGATGATGTCACGTGGCCGTCATTTGTTAATTTGCACCCTCGCGCCGAGTCACGCCTGTTATCGGGCAGCTGCGACAAGGGGGAGGAAGTCGATGGTGCGGGGTATGATCGGCGCGGGGATTCTGCTTCTGGCGATGGGATCCGGAGTGCAGGCAGCCAACGAGGCTGGTCCGGACACCCGGATGTCCTGCTCGGAGGTGCGCTACTACGTGGAGAAATACACCGCCGAGGTGGCCGAGATGTATGCGCGCAGCCGCGGCGTCACCGATGCGCAGATCAACCGGGCCAGGCGCTGCCTGTCGACGAACCATTTCCGCAGGGCGGACCGGTCGCGCAGCTATACGGAGTGAGATGGCAGCGGGAGAGCGGCTGGTCCGCTGTTGATCGCTGTTCCCCGTCATTCCAGACGGCCAGCGGAGGGCACATTTGGCGTTTTTAAAGACGGCCGTCATGCCCCGCAAAGGCGAGGCGGTCGGATATGGAGACACGGGACTGTCGCGAACGATCCATCCTGGCAGTTAGTTGTTCCGTTATGCCCGGGCTTGTCCCGGGCATCCATGCGCTTCTCAGCGAGCTGAACGACGTGGATGGCCGGGACAAGCCCGGCCATGACGATATGAAGACGTGGCGCAATGTCTGCGCCCCACCCACGTGGTGCTGTGCTCCACGGAGGCCTGCAGAGCGCAAGCGCGCCGCGGAAGTCCCTACCTCACGCCTGCTCGATCGCCGCCGGCATCTTGGCGACCGACATCAAGGAGCGCGCGACCTGATTGAGGAGCTGATCGGCATTCTCCTCCTCGGCCAGCGACTTCGACAGCAGCGCGACGACGGCGCTGTGGCGGAGCTGTGAGGCAAGGTTGCGCGCGGTGGTGTAGCCGGATATCTCGTAATGCTCGACGCGCTGTGCCGCGCCGATCAGCGCGAGATCCGCCGCCGCATCCTCCTTGTCCTCGGATTGGGTCACGATCTCCTCGCCTTCCTCAACCAGGCCCATCATGCCCTTGCACGGCTTTGCCCGCGGCGTCTTGCCGAGCAGCTCGAAGCATTCGTTGATGCGCTCGATCTGGGCCTCGGTCTCGACCAGATGCTGCTCGAACAATTCGCGTAGCTGATCGAAGCGGGCGGCCTCCGCCATCTTCGGCAGCGCCTTGGTCAGCTGCTTCTCGGCATGGAGGATG
The DNA here is from genome assembly GCF_013179005.1 of Bradyrhizobium denitrificans. Lineage (NCBI taxonomy): Bacteria > Pseudomonadati > Pseudomonadota > Alphaproteobacteria > Hyphomicrobiales > Nitrobacteraceae > Bradyrhizobium > Bradyrhizobium denitrificans. Next base: position 4,054 of record NZ_JABFDP010000021.1, read on the forward strand.
TCGCGCAGCTCCTCGATCAAGAGATCGCCGAGACCCGCTTCATCGGCCGGCGGCGAGCTCTCGGTGACGATCGCATTGGCCGCGCCGTTCTCGGCCTGGATCGCCGGTGATTCCGTGAACACCCAGTCACCGCCCTCGTTCCAGGGGCCACGGGTATCGATCTCGCCATGGTCGCCATTGCCGGTGGAATCGTTGAAGAACTGATCGACGAGGCCCGGCGTCGGCGCGATCCGTCCGATGCTGAAGGCCGGCTTGTTCATGCTCTCCAGCGCCAGCGCGAACGCCTTCATATGGGTGATCTCGCGCGTCATCAGGAACTGCAGCGCATCCTTGGTGCCGGCGTCATCAGTGAAATTGATCAGCCGCTCATAGACGATCTTGGCGCGCGCCTCGGCGGCGATGTTGCTGCGCAGATCGACGTCGAGCTCGCCGGTGATTTTCAGATAGTCGGCGGTCCAGGGATTGCCCTGCGAGTTGAACAGATTGACGCCGCCCCCGCCGCAAATCGCGATCAACGGATCGGCCTCGGCGGCCTCGCGGTCGAACTTGGCGGGCTTCAGATGCATGCGGGCGAGCGTGCCGACCACTTCCAGATGGCTCAGCTCCTCGGTGCCGATGTCCATCAGGAGATCCTTGCGATCGGGATCCTCGCAATTGAGGCCCTGGATCGAATACTGCATGGCGGCGGCAAGCTCGCCATTGGCGCCGCCGAACTGCTCCAGCAGCATGTTGCCGAAGCGCGGATCGGGCTCGTCGACACGGACGGTGAACATCAGCTTTTTGACGTGGTGATACATGGAGGCCTCGGACGTTTGCGGGGATGCAGCAAGAGTCCGAACCTCCGGGCACCACGGTTGTTCCTTACCTCTCACCGGAACATCTTCCGCCCTGCTCTGCGCCGGCCGGGTGAACGCAGTCAGGCCGGCGCCCAAGCCTATGCACACTGCCGCGCATTGCCCAGCCAAGCGCCCATCAAGGCCGGCATGGACCAAGACCCCGGGCTGCGGCGGCCGCAACACAGCTGTTGGCAGCGGCAGCGCAACCCTTGCTAAGCTTTTCTCCGCTCGCCTAAGCTAACTTGCTGGAGAGTCAGATGTTGATGCGAACACCTGCCAGGGAGGAGCCGCGGCTCGGCGCGCGATGGCGCCGCGCTGTCGAGCGGCTGCGCGACCTGACGTCGTTCGCCCGTTCTTCGTTCAGCCGCTCGCCGTTCGAGCATTCGCCGTCGGCCCGTTCGTCTTTGACGTTACCGCCGCTTCCGCCGACAGCGGCCATGGAGCCCGCGCTGGACATTTCCGACGAAAGCAATTTCGACGTCGCGCTCGCGGCCATCGTCGATTCCATCGAACGGCAGCCGCGCGGCGCCCAGCCGCGCTTCGCCGGCCAGGCTCGCCCGGCCCCGCCTGGCAGTGGGCCCACGACGGCCTGGGCCGATGAACGCCCTGCTTATTATTTGCCGATGGAGCGGCCGGTCGGCGCCTATCCGCACCCCAGCTACTCCTCTGCGGCCGCGAGCCCGCGCGGTGATCAGGAGGATGAGCTGCAGCAGCTCCGCAAGGAGCTGATGCACGCCGTCTCGGCGCGACTCGGATCGCCCGAGGATCATCTGGCGACGATCAGGACGCTGCTGAGATCGGTGAAGTAATGTCGGGCCGCGGCAACATCGGCAAGGCGGTCGAGGAACTGACCGATCATCTGCGGCTGGTCGATCATGTTCGCGCGCTGCAGGAAGGGCAGAAGGAGATCGCCGAAGCGATCAAGGCCGTCAACCAGCGCCTGACCGCGATCGAGACCGAGTTCAGGGTGCTCAAGGCGGAGACCCAGCGCGACGCGTTGCGCGAGGTGCAGCACGCTGTGCAGGGCGTTCAGAGCTCGATGCATGACGAGCTGACCCGCATGGCGACGCGGCTCGTGGTGCTGGAGCAGGCGCTGCGCCGCGAGGCCGCCCGACAGCAGCAGCCGGCTGCGCCGCGCACTCCCGCGCCGCCGCGTTCGGACGGACCGCGTTGACGCGCCACATCGCGCCGACCAGGCGCGGCTCCGTCTTGCCTCGTTTCGGCTTCGGGAAGCGTTAGTCACGACGCTGATGCAAATCGCCTTCTTCACCATCGTCGAAGAGCGGTTGTGCCTGATCTCCCGCGCAATCCGTCCTATCGTCCATGGCCGCTTCAGCCTTTGGCACGAGCGGCGAATGATGTAGGCTGAGTCGCGAGAAACGACGCCAAGACGACCGACCGCAGCGGAGCGGCCGGCACACCTGCACGAGGGCCACATGACCGACCATCTGATCGTCACCGACGAAGGCGAGACACGGACGATCAAGCTGCGGCGGCCGGAAAAGAAGAACGCGATCACGCAGGCGATGTATCTCGGCATGAGCGATGCGATCGATACCGCGCAGAACAATCCGCTGGTGCGATGCATCATCATCACGGGGGGCTCCGGCGTGTTCACCGCCGGCAACGACCTCGAGGATTTCCTGCATGCGGGCAACGCCGGCAACGAGGCCATGCGCACCTCCGCCGCGACGAAATTTCTCTATTCGCTGGCCCACAACGTCAAACCGATCATCGCCGCGGTCGACGGCGTCGCCATCGGCATCGGCACCACGATGCTGTTCCACTGCGACTACGTGCTGGCCTCGACGACCGCGACCTTCGCGACGCCCTTCATCCATCTCGGCCTGGTGCCCGAAGGCGCCTCGAGCCTGCTGATGCCGCAGACCATGGGCTATCAGCGCGCCTTTGCGATGCTGGTGATGGGCCGCACCATGACGGCGGCGGACGCGCATATCGCCGGCTTCGTCAATACGGTGGTGGCCCCGGGGCATACCGAGGTCGAGGCGCAGAAGGTCGCGCGCGACATCTGCCGCCTGCCGGCCGAGGCGGTGGCGATCGGACGCAAGCTGATCCGCACCGCGCCGGACGAGTTGACCCGGCGGATCGACCAGGAAGGCTATCTGTTCGCCGAACGCATGACCTCCGAGGAGGCGATCGGCGCCTTCAAGGCATTCCTGTCGCGCAAGAAGAAATGAACGCAGCCAGGCCGGCCGCCGATGCCGCATTATGATGTGATCGTGATCGGCTGCGGCGCGGTCGGCAGCGCCGCCATGCTGCACCTTGCGAAAGCGGGACGCCGCGTGCTCGGCATCGACCGCTTCCAGCCGCCGCATCGCTTCGGCTCGACCCATGGCGAGACCCGCATCACCCGCGCCGCGATCGGCGAGGGCGTCGACTACACGCCGCTGGCGCGGCGTTCGCACCAGATCTGGCGCGAACTGGAGCGCGAGACCGGCACCCACCTGTTCCAGCAATGCGGCTGCCTGTTCATTCCGAGCCAGCACGGCGGCGCAGTGCACGGCGTCAGCAGCGGACAGTTCTTCGCCAATATCGAGGCTGCGGCACGGCTGCACGGGGTCGACGGCGAGACCCTCTCCGCGGAGCGGCTCCGCGCCGACTATCCGGCCTTCGCCACCGCGCCGGGCGACCGCGCCTTTCTCGATCGCGAGGGCGGCTATCTCCTGGTCGAGGATTGCGTGCGCACCGAGCTTGTCGTCGCCGCACGCCATGGCGCGGAGCTCGTGACCGGACGGCGCGTCACCGCGTTCCGCCGCGCGGCCGGCGTGCTCAGCGTCACGCTGGAGGACGGCACGACCACCTCCGCGACGACGCTGATCGTCACCACCGGCCCGTGGATCACCGAGATGATCGCGCCATTGCGCCGCCGCGTCCACATCACCCGCCAGGTGCTGTACTGGTTCGAGATCCTGTCCAACCCGCAGCGCTTCGGTCCGGACGCACCGGTCTTCATCTGGGACGTCACCGGCCGCGCCGGCGCTGCATCCGACATCTACGGCTTTCCCTGGCTCGGCTCGCCCGGCAACGGCGTCAAGCTCGCCAACGAGGTCATGACCGGCGAGACCGATCCCGATCACGTCGGCCGCGAGGTCACCGCGGACGAGATCGCGGCCACCTACGAGACCTATGTCCGCCCGTTCGTGCCCGATCTCGGCCCTAAATGCCTGCGCAGCGAGGTCTGTCTCTACACCAATGCCAGCGGCGGACGCTTCATCATCGACCGCGATCCCGGCGCCCCCGAGGTGATCTATGCCTCGGCCTGCTCGGGCCACGGCTTCAAGCATTCGCCGGCCGTCGGCGAAGCGCTCGCGGCGATGGCGCTGGGCCAGGCGCCGCTTGTCGATCTCTCCGGCTTTACGCTGGACCGGCTGGCCGCCGCCCCCTGAACGCTATTTGCCGGTTTGCAGCGCCGCTGTCTGCTTGGACAGGCCCTCGTTGAACTGCGTCTCGAGCCTGTCGAGGTAGGCGTTGAACTCGCCCGGCCGGACGAACGGGTTCGGCCCGCCCTCGGCGATCTTCGCCCGCTTGGCGGCCAAGTCGAACATCTCCGGATGCGGCGCGAGCAGAATGTCCGGATGCACCGTCTTCGCCCAGGCATAGGTCTTCTTGTAGTCGTCGACGATGCCGGGATAGGTCGGCCGGCCCACCAGCTGGTTGAGCGCCACCGTGGCGCTGCAGAAGAAGATGACGCTGCGGGTGGCCTCGCCGTCCTTCACATCGGTGGTCCAGCTGGTGCAGCCCGGCGAATGACCGGGCGTCTCATGCGCGGTCAAGGTGACGCCGCCGAGCGTGACGGTGTCGCCTTCATGCACGGCGCGGTCGACCTTGACCGGCGGGAAGTTCAAATGGCTCTCCTGCTCACGCCCCGGATAGAAGCCGCCTTCGAGCAGCGGCACGTCCTTGGCGCCCGCCACCATCTGCGCGCCGGTCTCCTGCTTGATCTGCGCGAGCCCGCCGGTATGGTCGATATGGGCGTGGGTGTTGAGGATGTATTTGATGTCGGCGACCTTGAAGCCGAGCTTGGCGATGCTGGCCTCGATCTGCGCGGTGGATTCCGGCATCACCGTATCGATCAGGATGTGCCCCTGCGGCGTCGTGATCAGATAGGAGGCGAGCCCGTTTGTGCCGACATAGTAGATATTGTCGATCACCTTGAACGGCTCGGTCGGCTTATTCCACGCCGCGATCATCTGCTTCATCAGGTCCGGCAGCGATTGCGCTGCAGCAGAGCCAGCGGCCAGCGACAAGGTCGCCACAAGCAGCAGCATTCTTTTCATCACACCCTCCCCGGATTGCCCGGTATCATTGTTCTGGTTTTATCTGTTTTGTCTTATGTCATTGCCGCCATGGCGGGGCAATCGCACCTCGCCGCCGCCCTGCATCACACGTGATCCTGCCATGAGTCGTCTCAGCCGCGTTCTCGCCGCCTGCCTCGTCGCCGCCCTCACCGCCGCTGGCCTTGCCGCCCTGCCCGTCCATGCCGAGGATGAGCCGGTGTCGCTGCGCATCCTGGCCATCAACGACTTCCACGGCAACCTCAAGCCGCCGCCGGCCGGCATCCGAGTCGCCGATCCTGCGGACCCGGCCAAGACCAGCATGGTCCCGGCCGGCGGCGCCGAGCACATGGCGAGCCTGGTGAAGCTGTTGTCCGACGGCCAGCCGAACACGATCTTCGTGTCGGCCGGCGACCTCATCGGCGCCAGCCCGTTCCTGTCGGCGATGTTCCACGACGAGCCGACCATCGAAGCGATGTCGGAGATGGGGCTGGCTTTGTCGGCCGTCGGCAATCACGAGTTCGACGAGGGCAAGGACGAATTGCTGCGCATGCAGAATGGCGGCTGTCATCCGACTGAGGGCTGCCGCGGGCCACAGCGCTTCACCGGCGCCAAATTCCACTATCTCGCCGCGTCGACATTTCTCGCCGGCACCGACAAGACAGTGTTTCCGCCCTACGAGATCCGCACCTTCGAGGATATTCCCGTCGCCTTCATCGGGCTGACGTTGAAAGCCACCGCCGGGATCATCTCGCCGGCGAGCGCGGCCGGGCTCGATTTCCGCAACGAGGCCGAGAGCATCAACGCCTTGATCCCGGAGCTGAAGGCAAAGGGCGTGCAGGCCATCGTCGTGCTGATTCACGAGGGCGGCTGGCCGTCCGGCGGCATGAACGAGTGCCCGGGCCTGTCCGGGCCGATCGTCGACATCGTCAAGGACCTCGACAGCGCGGTCGACATCATCATCTCCGGCCATACCCACCAAGCCTATGTCTGCACCATCGACAAGCGCCTCGTCACCTCGGCCGACAAGTTCGGCACGCTGGTGACCGCGATCGACGTCAAGCTCGACCGCACGACGCGCGACGTGGTCAGCGCCACCGCGACCAATATCGTGGTCGACACCACGCTGCCGAAGGACCCGGCGCAGACCGCGCTGATCGACGCCTACGAGAAGGTCGCCGCGCCGATCGCCAATCGGCCGGCCGGATCCATCGCACAGCCGCTCTCACGGGTGCCGAATGGAGCGGGCGAAAGCGCGCTCGGCGACGTCATCGCCGATGCCCAGCTCGCCGCAACCGCCAAGGGCGGCGCCGTCATCGCGATGACCAATCCCGGCGGCATCCGCACCGATCTCGCCCGTCGCGACGACGGCGCGGTGACCTATGCCGACGTGTTTGCCAGCCAGCCCTTCCGCAACCAGCTGATGACGGTCACCCTGACCGGCGCCGAGATCAAGGCGGCGCTGGAGCAGCAATGGCTCGATCCCGCAAGGCCGCGCATTCTCCAGATCTCGAACGGGTTCAGCTATGCGTTCGATCCCAAACAGCCGGCCGGGGGGCGCGTCGATGCCGCCAGCATGATGTTGGCCGGCAAGCCGGTCGATCCCGCCGCATCCTATCGCGTCACCCTCAACACCTATCTCGCGCTCGGCGGCGACGGCTTCACCGCCTTCAAAGGGGGCCGCGATCCGGTCGTCGGTCCCTATGACGACGAGGCGCTGTTCGCTTATCTCAAGGCGAACAGCCCGCTCGCTCCGCCGCCGCGCGATCGCATCCTCAACAGGGCCCAGTGAGGTCCGGTCGGACCGGCGCGAAACCGGGGCCTATCGCCGTCAGGGCTCTTTCCGAGGCTGCGTTCAGCGCATAGATTGGGCATTCCCGTAACGCGCGAGTGGCAGAGCCCAATGTCGACGCTGTATCTTTCTCACGAAGCCTGCCTCGATCATGCGACGCCCTCCGGACACCCCGAGCGTGCCGATCGCCTGCGCGCCGTGGAGGAAGCCCTGACCGAGGAACGCTTCGCCCTGCTGGATCGCGACGAGGCCCCGGAAGCGGACATCGCGCTCGCTTTGCTCTGCCACAATGAGCATTACGTCACCGAATTGCGCCAGATGGCGCCGACCTCGGGGATCATCTATCTCGACGGCGACACCTCGATGTCGCCAGGCACCTGGGAAGCGGTGATGCGCGGCGTCGGCGGGGCCGTGGCTGCGACCGAATCGGTGATGTCCGGCCGCCACCGCAATGCCTTCGTGGCGGTGCGCCCGCCCGGCCACCATGCCGAGATCGCCAAGCCGATGGGCTTCTGCTTCTTCGACAATGTCGCGATCGCCGCCCGCTACGCCCAGCGCACCTTCGGGATCGAGCGCGCCGCCATCATCGATTTCGACGTCCATCACGGCAACGGCACCCAGGACATCTTCTGGGCCGACAAGAGCGTGATGTACTGCTCGACCCACCAGATGCCGCTGTTCCCGGGCACCGGCGCCCGCGGCGAGCGCGGCGAGCACGACACCATCGTCAACGCGCCGCTCGCCTCCGAGGATGGCAGCCTGGAGTTCCGCTCCGCCTTCGAAAACCTGATCCTGCCGCAGCTGACCAAGTTCAGCCCGGAGCTCGTGATCATCTCGGCCGGCTTCGACGCCCATTATCGCGACCCACTCGCATCTCTGAATCTCAGGGCCGAAGATTTCGGCTGGGTGACGCGCAAGCTGATGGATCTCGCCGACAAATGCGCCGGCGGCCGCGTCGTTTCGGTCCTGGAGGGCGGCTATGACCTTCAGGGACTGAAGGAATCCGTCTCCGCCCACGTTGCCGCGCTGACCGGGGCGTAATCCCCAGGTTCCAGCCGATCGACGCCGGCAGGACCTGACAGAGCCATGACCGGCGTGTAAAAGCACGGCCCCGGAGTTGAGTGATCTGCAGGGAACCCGCATGGCGGACAACACCGTAACCGACGTCAAGAAGCTGTCGTTCGAGCGCGCGATCGAGGAGCTGGAATCGATCGTGAAGCGGCTCGAGGACGGCAAGGTGCCGCTCGAGGAGTCGGTGGCGATCTATGAGCGCGGCGAGGCGCTCAAGCGTCGCTGCGAGGAGCTGTTGCGCCAAGCCGAGGCGAGGGTCGAGAAGATCACGACCGACGCCAGCGGGCGGGCGACGGGAGTTGCCCCGCTGGACGTCCAATAGCGGCGGTCACACCGGCCCCCCTGACCTCATTGGCCGGGTTAAGGTCAAAAAATATTTCGCGTCGGGGTCCGCAGCGAGACCAAGGGGCGAACCGCCTGCCGATCGTGCATCTCAGCCGTATTTCTCATCAGGACTCCATTAACGTTATTCCGCGACGGTTTCTGCTTCGCGTCGCGACGATTGCTGCGGAACCGGCGCCCCTTGATCGCCGTCACACCCGCAGGCGGGCGGGATCGATCGCCACGACAGCAACGGCGTGATGAGCTCTTCAGGTTCAGTCCGCGATCACCGGGCCGGCGCCCACGCTGCCTTGAGCAAGGCGTTTTCGCGCGCACGTCGCATTCGCGATGGCCAATGAAAGGCCGCATGCCGATGACGACTTCATGATGGTTTGCGGACGACTCCCCTGACGCGAACGCATGGCTCATCCCGCCGCAGCGCTGCCGATTGCGGCCATGACGGATTCTGCATCACGGGAAAAAGCCTGGACCGGGCTTGCCTCTCCGGTCTATTTCGGGGCCGCGTCTGCCAGCGATTTGAGCAGTGCAAGGGAACCGCCGTGGGCCTCCGGGGTTGAGATTTGACGCCACGGAACCGTTTGCGGGCTTGCCATCTTCAGCCGGGTTGGCTTTAAGACGCGCTTTGGTGTAAAGCTTCTCGCAAATGCGGGTTTTTGGAAGTGCTCATTCTCCTCCGACGATTGGAGCCAAGCACTTGCAAGAGCTAGCAAAACTGACTTGGCTGAACAACTTGGCGAGCTTGGGCGACAAACGAGGACGGCAAGGCCACCAAGAGTGACTTACATCACATAGATCGATCTAAAGGCCGGCTAGGCTCCGGTCTGCGGCTTCGATCCGCGCGGATGTGACCTTCAAGACACCAGGTTTCGCCGCCCGTTACGATGAACCTCTCAGACGTCGGCCCTTGAACCCGACCTGCAAAATTGGAATGTCACCGTGACCACATTTAGTAAGACGCCGCTTCTCGACACCATCAAGACTCCGGAAGATCTGCGCCGGCTGAAGGTCGAGCAGGTCCGGCAGGTCGCTGATGAACTGCGCCAGGAGACCATCGATGCGGTCTCGGTGACCGGCGGCCACTTTGGCGCGGGTCTGGGCGTGGTCGAGCTGACCACCGCCATCCATTATGTGTTCGACACCCCGCGCGATCGGCTGATCTGGGACGTCGGCCACCAAGCCTATCCGCACAAGATCCTGACCGGTCGCCGCGACCGGATCCGGACGCTGCGCACCGGCGGCGGCCTCTCCGGCTTCACCAAGCGCACCGAGAGCGATTACGATCCGTTCGGCGCCGCGCACTCCTCGACCTCGATTTCCGCCGGCCTCGGCATGGCGGTGGCCCGCGATCTGTCGGGCGGCAAGAATAATGTGATCGCCGTGATCGGCGACGGCGCGATGTCCGCCGGCATGGCCTATGAGGCCATGAACAATGCCGGCGCGATGAATTCCCGCCTGATCGTGATCCTCAACGACAACGACATGTCGATTGCGCCGCCGGTCGGCGCGATGTCGGCCTATCTGTCGCGCCTGTACTCGGGCAAGACCTATCGCACCCTGCGCGATGCGGCCAAGCAGCTCGGCCAGCATCTGCCCAAGGTGATCGCCAACCGCGCCAGCCGCGTCGAGGAGTATTCCCGCGGCTTCATGATGGACGGCGGCACGCTGTTCGAGGAGCTCGGCTTCTATTATGTCGGCCCGATCGACGGCCACAATCTCGACCACCTGCTGCCGGTGCTGAAGAACGTCCGTGACATGGAGACCGGCCCGATCCTGGTCCATGTCGTGACCCAGAAGGGCAAGGGCTATCCGCCGGCAGAAGCGTCCGCCGACAAGTATCATGCCGTCGTCAAGTTCGACGTCGCCACCGGCACCCAGGCCAAGGCCAAGCCGAATGCGCCGGCCTATCAGAACGTGTTCGGCCAAAGCCTGGTCAAGGAAGCCGAGAAGGACGACAAGGTCGTCGGCATCACCGCCGCGATGCCCTCGGGCACCGGCATCGACATCTTCGCCAAGGCGTTCCCGAAGCGCACCTTCGACGTGGGCATCGCCGAGCAGCATGCGGTGACCTTCGCGGCCGGCCTGGCGGCTGAAGGCTTCAAGCCGTTCTGCGCGATCTACTCGACCTTCCTGCAGCGCGGCTACGACCAGATCGTGCATGACGTCTGCATCCAGAGCCTGCCGGTCCGCTTCGCGATCGACCGCGCCGGCTTGGTCGGCGCCGACGGCGCCACCCACGCCGGCTCGTTCGACAACGCCTATCTCGGCTGCCTGCCGAACATGGTGATCATGGCGGCCTCCGACGAGGCCGAGCTCGTGCACATGGTGGCGACCCAGGTCGCGATCAACGACCGGCCGAGCTCGGTGCGCTATCCGCGCGGCGAAGGCCGCGGCGTCGAGATGCCGGAAGTCGGCGTGCCCCTGCCGATCGGCAAGGGTCGCATGATCCGCCAGGGCAAGCAGGTCGCCCTGCTCTCCTTCGGCACCCGCCTCGCCGAGTGCGAGAAGGCGGCCGACGAGCTCGCTGCCCACGGCCTGTCGGCCTCGATCGCCGATGCGCGCTTCATGAAGCCGCTCGACGAGGAACTGGTGCTGAAGCTGGCCCGCGAGCACGAGATCCTGATCACGATCGAAGAAGGCTCGATCGGCGGCTTCGGCTCGCATGTCATGCAGTACCTGGCCGACCAGGGCATGCTCGACGGCGGCCTGAAGATGCGCTCGATGGTGCTGCCGGACGAGTTCCAGGACCACGACACGCCGGCCGCGATGTACGCCCGCGCCGGCCTCGACGCCAAGGGCATCGTCCGCAAGGTGTTCGAGGCGCTCGGCAAGGACTACACCGCCGAGGTGGTCAAGCTCGCCTGAGGGCGGGCTCGCCAGCCCTCCTTGGTGATCCATGAAGATCTATCTGGCAGGTCCCGACGTGTTCCTGCCGGACGCCGTTGAGATCGGCCGGCGGAAGGTTGCGATCTGCGACCGCCACGGGCTGATCGGCCTCTATCCGCTCGACAACAGCGTCGATCTCGGCAGCTCCGACGCCTCGCGCCAGATCTTCCACGGCAACGAGGCGATGATGGACGATGCCGACGCGATCATCGCCAACCTCACGCCGTTCCGTGGCCCGGGCGCCGATGCCGGCACGGTCTATGAGCTCGGCTACATGGCCGGCCGCGGCAGGCTGTGTCTCGGCTATTGCAACGATCCCGCTGTCTATGCCGATCGCGTGCGGCGCCTCACCAATGTCACGGAGCAGGACGGGCGGCTGATCGATGCCGAGGGCCTGACGGTGGAGGATTTCGGCCTGCCGGACAATCTGATGCTGATCCACGCGCTCGATCTGCACGGCCATCCGCTGGTGCTGCCGCGCGAGCGGCCAGCCGATGTCTGGCATGATCTCGCAGCGTTCGAGATGTGCGTGAGACTGGCGGCCAAGCGACTGACGATTGGGACGGTTTGATCCGGCCACGTTCTGAAGCCGCGAGTACTCGCGAACAACTTGCAAAACTCGTCATTGCGAGCGAAGCGAAGCAATCCAGGGCTACAAAGAAAGTTGGGATTGCTTCGTCGCTTCGCTCCTCGCAATGACGGAGTCCGAAACTCATTGCGTCGCCCTCAGCAACCAATCTCGCGATATCGCCCATGTCCCCTCCCCGCAAACGCGCTGATGTCCTCCTCGTCGAACGCGGTCTTTTCGAGAGCCGCGCGCGGGCGCAGGCGGCGATCGAGGCGGGACTGGTGTTCGCCAATGACAAGCAGGTGGCCAAGGCGTCGGAGACCGTGCCCGCCGACGCCTCGCTGCAGGCCGAGCCGGCGCATCCCTGGGTGTCGCGCGGCGGCGTCAAGCTTGCGGCTGCGCTGGAGCATTACGGCATCGAGGTCGAGGAGCATGTCTGCCTCGATGTCGGCGCGTCGACCGGCGGCTTCACCGAGGTGCTGCTGGCGCATGGCGCGGCCCTCGTCTTCGCGGTCGATGTCGGCCGTGACCAGTTGCATCCGTCGCTGCGCAACCATTCCAGGATCGTGTCGATGGAGCAGACCGATATCCGCAGCTATGAGGGAAAGCGCCTGCCACAGCGGCCCGATGTGGTCGTGATCGACTGCAGCTTCATCTCGCTCAAATCGGTGTTGCCGGTGGCGCTGTCGCTGGCTGCGTCGCCGATGAGCCTGCTGGCGCTGATCAAGCCGCAATTCGAGGCGCAGGGTAAGCACGGCAAGGGCGGCATCATCAAGGACGCCGCCGTCCACCAGGCGGTCTGCGACGATGTCGCGGCCTTCGCGGCCGCGCTCGGCTGCAGCGACATCGAGATCTTTCCATCCTGCATCAAGGGCGGCGACGGCAACGCCGAATTCTTCCTGGGAGCGCGCCGCCATGGTTGACCGTCTCGTCATCGACCATGTCGGCCATCGCGGCGACGGTGTGTCGCTGTCCTCGGGCGAAACGCTGTACGTGCCCTACACGCTGGCTGGCGAGACCGTCGAGGCCTCGGCCATTCCTGGTCACCCCGACCGTCGCAAGCTGCTGGCAGTGGAGACCCCCAGCGCCGAGCGGATCGCGCCGTTCTGCCCGCATTTCGGCGTCTGCGGCGGCTGCGCCATCCAGCACTGGGCGACGCAGCCCTATCAGCAATGGAAACGCAACATCGTCGTCGAGACCTTGCGCGCAACGAAGGTCGAGTGCGAGGTCGCGGATCTGATCGACGCCCACGGCGCCGGCCGGCGCCGCGCCACCTTCCATGCCCGCATGGGTACCCACGATGTCCTCAGGGTCGGCTTCTCGGCGACGGGCAGCCACGACATCGTTCCGATCGACCGCTGCCCGATCCTCGACCCTGCCCTGGATGGCGCGCTGGAAGCCGCATGGGCGTTGGCCGAAGCGCTGAAGCCGACCGGCAAGCCGCTCGACATCCAGGCGACCGCCACCCACAACGGCCTGGACATCGATGTCCGCGGCTCCGGGCCGCTGCCGCCGGCGCGCGTTGCCGCGCTGTCGCGCCTCGCCGAGCAGCACCGCCTGGCGCGGCTGACGCGCCATGGCGAGCTGGTGCTGATGCGCAATGCGCCGACCGTGACCATGGGCACGGCGCAAGTGACCTTGCCGCCGGGCTCGTTCCTGCAGGCCACCGTGCAAGGCGAGGAGACGCTGGCCCGGCTGGTGCTGGAGCGCACGGCCAAGGCCAAGCACGTCGCCGACCTGTTCTGCGGCGTCGGGCCCTTCGCGCTGCGGCTGGCGGCGCGCGCGCGCGTCACCGCGATGGACAATGACGCGGGCTCGATCGCAGCGCTGCAGAAGGCCGCCGGCTGCCCCGGTCTCAAGCCGATCAAGGCCGAGGCCCGCGACCTGTTCCGGCGTCCCTTGATGCCAGCGGAGCTTCGCGACATCGACGCCGTCGTGTTCGACCCGCCGCGCCAGGGCGCGCAGGCGCAGGCCAAGCAGCTCGCAGCCAGCAAGGTGCCGGTGATCGTCGCCGTGTCCTGCAACGTCTCGACCTTCGCGCGCGACATGCGCCTGCTGATCGACGGCGGCTACAAGCTCGAGACGGTGGTGCCCGTCGACCAGTTCCGCCACACGCCGCATGTCGAGCTGGTGGCGAGATTGGCGCGGTGAGCTCTCCGCGTCATTGCGAGCGCAGCTCGCAATGACGGATGCGACTCCTACCTCACCACGTTGACCTTCACCGGCGCGACGCCGGTGTTGACCATGCCGAGCGCCTGGGCGGCTGAGTAGGACACGTCGACCACGCGCCCCTCGACGAACGGTCCGCGATCGTTGACGCGCACCACCACCGAACGTCCGGTCTTGACGTTGGTGACCTGCAGGCGGGTGCCGAATGGCAGGCTGCGATGCGCCGCCGTCAGCTCGGAGGGATTGAACCGCTCGCCGCTCGCGGTCTTCTGACCTTCCGAATAGTAGCTGGCGAGACCCGACGACGCCGCGCGTACCGGCGGCGGACTGAGCTCAGCATGCCGCACGCGGACCATCGACTCCGGCGCCTTCTCGGCGCGCTGGATCTGGGGCCGGAATTCGACCGCGGCCGGCCTGGTCGGCGCCGACAGGCGCGCCTGCCGGACCGCCGATGATTGCGCGCAGTCGGCGAGCGACGCCGCGGCGGCCAACACGAGCGCGGCGGTCACCAGCTTGCGGGCGGATCCCGCGATGTCGCCGGGGAGCAATGAGCAGCGCGCGGTGCGCTGCGCGGGACCTGCTGTCCGATCGGTGATACGCATGTTCTGTGCGCCTCTGCCTCACCCGCTTCATGGTCGCGGCCCAATCGCGGCGGCACCGTGGCAAAAGGGAATCTCGCCTATCTGCAACTCCTGGTTTTTGGATCAAGTGTTGCGCCAATATCACAGATTCGACGAATCGATGACCGAGCGAGGTTTCCCACAGCAGATCGGCTTACCTCAGCAGGCCGCGCAAGAAGAGGTGGCTCATGCAGGACGACCGGATGCTCGCGCGCATCGTCGCCAGCCTTGCCGAATGCCCGGGACTGGGCGCGATCGCGCTCGGCGGATCACGCGCGCGGGGCACGGCGCACGCCGCGTCGGACTACGATATCGGGGTGTATGTGGCGCCGGGTCATCGGCTCGACACCGACGCGTTGCGCGAGGCCATCGCGCCGCTGGTCGATGACCCGCAACGAGCCGAGCTGACTGAGGTCGGCGGCTGGGGCCGCTGGATCGTGGGCGGCGGCTGGCTGCGGATCGCGGGCCACAAGGTCGACCTGCTCTATCGCGAGATCGACGCCGTCAGCCGGGTAATCGCCGACTGCATCAACGGGCGGATCGAGATCGATTACCAGCCGGGTCATCCGCACGGCTTCGTCTCGGCGATCTGGATGGGCGAGGTCGCATTGTGCCGCGTCCTGCATGATCCGGCTCAGCTGCTGGCCGGTTTGAAATCACGCTGCTCGCATTATCCGCGCCCGCTGCGCGATGCGCTGCTCGGTCGCTTCCGATGGGAGATCACGTTCAGCATCGACAATGCGGCGCTGGCCATCTCGCGTGGCGATCACACGCACATTGCAGGATGCGCCTATCGCGCGCTCGCCTGCCTTGCGCAGGTGTTGTTTGCCATCAATGCCCGCTACCTGATCAATGAGAAAGCAGCGCTCGCGGAGGCGGCCAGCTTCCCGCTCACCCCTGACCGTCTGCAGGCCCGCGTGCAGTCCGTCTGGCAGGCGATCGGCTGCAGCCAATTCGGCGCTGCGATCGATGTCTTGAAGGCGCTCGACGCCGACCTCACGCAGATCATGCGGCAGGCTTGTGAGAGCGGCTGAAGCTTCGTCCCTGCCCCGTACGTCCTCGCCAAGGGCGCGCGATCGGCTGGATCACCGGCCCCAGCGGTCCTGCCAGATCTTCTCGCCGATCAGGCAGGACACCCGCGGCTCCTTGTTGGCATCGTCGGCGACCGGCACGATCTTGGCCGGCGGCGTCCGTCCGGCCACCTCCATCAGCAGCTTGGTGCGGATGGCCTCCTTGAATTCGTCGCGGCTCTTGATCGTCACCACGAACGAGCCGCGACCACCGGTCACGCAATCCTTGTAGTAGAGGTCGAGGTTCTCAATATCCATCGTCGAATAGGACGGCTCCTTGACCATGATCGGCAGGCCGTTGATCGTGATGCCCTTGGCCACCGCCTCATCGCGCGCCATCGTGACCGGCGAGGGACCATTGTTGTTTGGACCGTCGCCGGAGATGTCAATCACGCGACGCAGGCCGCGATAGGGATTCTCGTCGAACAGCGGCATCGCGAAGTAGATCGCGCCCGAGATCGAGGTGCGCGAGGCCCGGCGGATCGGCGTCTTCATGATCTCGGCGGCGACCGCATCGGCGCTTTCCGGGCCGTCGATCAGCCGCCAGGGAATGATGATCTTCTGATCGCTCGAGGCGGCCCATTCAAAATAGGTCACGGCGATGCGGCCATGCACGCCGTTCTTCAGAGCCTGCAGGAACTCGCGCGAGCTGAGCGCTTGCGCGTAGCCTTCGCGCTGGATCGCGAGCTCGTCCAGATCCATCGAATAGGACACGTCGACGGCGAGGATCAGCTCGACATCGACGGAGGCGTCCTTGTCGCTCAGCTGCTGCGCCGCCTGGGCGCCGGGCGCCGCCGCGACGCTGGCCACGTCGCCGCCGGCCAAGGCGCCCGCCAGACACGCCACCCCGATCGAGATCCACCAGCGCATAAGCTGCCCTCCAATCGCGTCAGATAATGGTGACACGCAATCCGCGGTCAGCAAAGCAGGAACGCACGCCGCCATTCACTTTCCAGTTAGTCCAGGGCGACCTGCCCGGATGTTGGTCAGGCGCGGAGCCGTGCGCCTTGCACGATGACGGCATGCAGCCCGTGGTTTCCCGGAGGGACCGAAGGCTGTATTGTGGCGGCTCCGCCGCATCAGGAACACACGGGCGCGCCGCACATGAACGACGCCGTTACCAAGCCGAAGACGAAGGTCCGCACCAAGGTCGAGCGCCCGCGGCTCTACAAGGTCATCCTGGTCAATGACGACTTCACGCCGCGCGATTTCGTGGTGATGATCCTGAAATCGGAATTCCGCATGACCGAGGACCAGGCCTACAAGGTGATGATCACGGCCCATAAGCTCGGCGTCTGCGTGGTGGCCGTGTTCACCAAGGACGTCGCCGAGACCAAGGCGACGCGCGCGACCGATGCCGGCCGTGCCAAGGGCTATCCACTGTTGTTCACCACCGAGCCTGAGACATAGACCGAAGAACTAATCTTCTTCGCGAAGCCCGAACACGCGCTGCTGCGTCGCGAGGCCCGCGATCGGGAATGCGCCGAGATCGGTCCATGGCTCGGCACAGGCGCCGGCGAACGTCTCCGAGGCGACCACGGTGCGCGCCAGCCGCGCGGCGATCTTCTCCAGCCGGGCCGCGAGATTGACCGCCGGACCGATGCAGGTGAAATCGAGCCGATTGCCGCCGCCGATATTGCCGTACAGCACCTCTCCGACATGCAGCGCCACGCCGAAGCGGAAGCGCTCGCGCGCATCGCCGCTCACGTACTCCAGGGCGTGGACGCGGCTGCGCGCGGCGCGCGCCGCTGCAAGCACGCGGCTGCAGACCTCCGCGGGGTCGCCATCCTGCGCCGCGATCGGAAACACCGCGAGCAGGCCATCGCCCATGAACTTCAGCACCTCGCCGCCCTGCCCGCGGATCGCCTCGACCTGGCAATCGAAATAGAGGTTGAGGATGTCGACCACGGTTTCGGCCGGCAGCCGGTCCGACAACGGCGTGAAGCCGCGCAGGTCGGACAGCCAGATCGCGGCATGCATCGTATCGGTGTGGCCGCGGCGGATCTGGCCACCCAGAATGCGGGCGCCGGCGCTGTTGCCGACATAGGTGTCGAGCAGCATCGAGGCGATGCGGCGCAAGCCGATGATCTCGGTGTAGCGCGACAAAGCCGGGATCACCGCGCGGATCGCCTCGGCCTGCGCCTCGGTGAAGCCGCCGGGCGACCTGGTCGTCCAGCTCGACGCATGCACCTCCCCGTCGAGAAAGATCAGCGGCAGCGCCAGATAGTCGGTGACGCCGTCAGCGCGCAGGTCCATCAGGATCGGGTAGCGCTCGGCCTCCGGCGACTGCGGATTGGCCCGGAACGCCACGCCCTGGCGCACCACCACCGCGAGCGGGCTGTCCCAATAGGTCGGCGAGTCCTGGAAGCCATAATCGACGCTGCCGATCTCGACCTCGCCGCCCTGCCGCCAGACGAAGCTGCGGCCGAAGATCTCCGGATGCAACGTGCGGACGAAAACACCGGCGCGCCACAGCGGAACGCCGAGCGCGACGAGGCGTCCGCAGGCCTCGGACATGGTCTGGCTCGGCTGGTCCGACGACCGGGCGCCGTCGATGAGCCAGTTGATCAGCGCAGTCAGGCTCGATGGGTCCATTGGCAAAGCCTAGGCCAGCGCGCACGCCGACGGTAGTCAGCGGCGCCGTCAGTCTTCAGCCGCGTCTTCAGCCGACTTGGCCGCGATGGCGCAGCAGATGGTCGGCGAGCACGCAGGCCATCATCGCTTCGCCGACCGGCACGGCGCGGATGCCGACGCAGGGGTCGTGACGGCCCTTGGTCAGGATCTCGGTCTCGTGGCCGGCGCGATCGACGGTCTGGCGCGGGGTCAGGATCGACGAGGTCGGCTTGACGGCGAAGCGCACCACGATCGGCTGCCCGGTGGCGATGCCGCCGAGAATGCCGCCGGCATTGTTGGAGAGGAAGCGCGTGCCGTCATTGGCCGAGCGCATCTCGTCGGCGTTCTCCTCGCCGGTCAGTTCGGCCGCAGCAAAACCGGCGCCGATCTCGACGCCCTTGACGGCGTTGATACTCATCATCGCCGCCGCCAGATCCGCGTCGAGCTTGCCGTAGAGCGGCGCGCCGAGTCCCGCCGGCACGCCTTCGGCGGTGATCTCCAGCACCGCGCCGATCGAGGAGCCGGATTTGCGGATGCCGTCGAGATAGTCCTCGAAGAACGCCGCTTTGTCCTTGTCGGGACAGAAGAACGGGTTGCGCGCGATCTCGTCCCAGTCCCACTTGGCGCGGTCGATCTTGTGCGGCCCCATCTGCACCAGCGCGCCGCGCACCTTGACGCCCGCCAGGATCTTGCGCGCGATCGCGCCTGCCGCGACGCGCGTCGCGGTCTCGCGCGCCGAGGAGCGGCCGCCGCCGCGATAATCGCGCAGGCCGTATTTGGCCTCGTAGGTGAAGTCGGCATGGCCCGGGCGAAACTTGTCCTTGATCTCGGAATAGTCCTTCGAGCGCTGGTCGGTGTTCTCGATCAAGAGCGCAATCGGCGTGCCCGTGGTGACCTGCGCGCCGGTGTCGGGATCGGGCATCACGCCGGACAGGATCTTCACCTTGTCCGGCTCCTGGCGCTGGGTGGTGAAGCGCGACTGGCCGGGCCGGCGGCGGTCGAGATCGACCTGGATCTCCGCAGGCTCCAGCGGAATGCGCGGCGGACAGCCGTCGACCACGCAGCCGATGGCCACGCCATGGCTCTCGCCGAAGGTGGTGACGCGGAACATGTGGCCGAAGGTGTTGAAGGACATGAGTTGATCACCCGATCGGGAAAACCGTCATTCCGGGATGAAGCCCGGGGTCGCGAGAGTCCGGCTTCGCCTCTGCGAGACGCCCCGGACTGACGGGACAAGCTAGCTGAACTTCTCGAAGCCGTCCTCGCCGAACACATACACCGCGCCCTGCTGGATCGGCAGGTCGACGGCGCGGTTCGGCGTTTCGAAGCCGAGCGCGACCATCAGCGCCCGCGCCGTGCCGCCATGGGCGACGGCGACGATATCGCCGGTGAGCTGATCATACCAGTCGCGGACCCGGCGTTCGACATCGGCATAGGTCTCGCCGCCCTCCGGCGCCAGCGTCCACTTTTCGGTCAGGCGCTTGGCGTAGAAAACCGGATCGGCGGCCTGCATTTCTGGCAGGGTCGCGCCCTCCCATTTGCCATAGCCGATCTCGCGCAGCCGCGCATCGAGCGCGTAATCCTCGACCGGCAGCTGCAAGGTCTCGCGCACCAGCTCCATGGTGGCGCGGGCGCGGCTGAGCGGGCTCGCGACATAAGGCAGCCGCATCGCGTCATGGCCGTTGCGTGCGACCAGCTGGCTCAGGATGTTGCCGGCTTGCACGGCCTGGACCCGGCCGAGCGCGTTGAGCGGAATGTCCTGCGTGCCTTGCAGGCGGCCGAGTGCATTCCATTCCGTCTCGCCGTGGCGGATGTAGTAGATCGTGGGCCGGGGCATTGCGGTTGAAACGCTACTCCTTGGCGCCGACGGAATTGCTGAGCGAGATGTCGGGCGCCTCCGGCCGCTTCATGCCGACGACGTGATAGCCGGAATCGACGTGGTGCACCTCGCCGGTGACGCCGCGCGACAGGTCGGACAAGAGATACAGAGCGCTGTCGCCGACCTCCTCGATGGTCACGGTCCGGCGCAGCGGCGCGTTGTACTCGTTCCACTTCAGAATATAGCGGAAATCGCCGATGCCCGACGCCGCCAGCGTCTTGATGGGGCCTGCGGAGATCGCGTTGACGCGGATGTTCTTCTCGCCGAGATCGGCGGCGAGATAGCGCACGCTCGCCTCCAGCGCCGCCTTGGCGACGCCCATGACGTTGTAGTGCGGCATCCATTTCTCGGCGCCGTAATAGGTCAAGGTGATGATCGAGCCGCCGTCGGTCATCAGCTTCTCGGCGCGCTGCGCGATCGCGGTCAGCGAGTAGCAGCTGATCAGCATGCTCTTGGAGAAATTGTCCTGCGTGGTCTCGATGTAGCGGCCGTCGAGCTGGTCCTTGTCGGAGAAGGCGATCGCGTGCACGACGAAATCGATCTTGCCCCACTTCTCCTTCAGGACATCGAACACCGCATCGATCGTCGTGGGATCCGTGACGTCGCAATGGCCGAGCACGAGGCCGCCGAGGTCGGCGGCGAGCGGCTCGACCCGCTTCTTCAGCGCGTCGCCCTGATAGGTGAGCGCGATCTCAGCACCGGCCGCGCGCGCTGCCTTCGCGATGCCCCAGGCGATCGAGCGGTTGTTGGCTACGCCGAGCACCACTCCGCGCTTGCCCTGCATCAAACCTGAAATCTGCGCCATGCGGCTTCCCATCGAACTGATTATTAACTGTGGACGTACACCACCGGTCTGGCCCGGTACAGCCCCATTCCGCCCGCTCTGTGGCAAACTGCAGGCAGGGGTCTGCCCGGACCGGAATAGACCCGTCACCGCGGTGTTATGGTCGGTGCAAGGGGGTGGTTGCGGCCCACACCTTGTCCCAGCAGCGAACGGCCGCAGGACAGTCCATGAGCGCGTTCCGCCAGAGCGTCGAGGCCATGATTCCGGCACTGCGCCGCTATGCGCGGGCGCTGGCGCGCGACATGGACGCGGCCGACGACCTCGTCCAGGACACTCTGGTGCGGGCGCTGCGGTCGGAACGGCTGTTCCTCGGCGGCGACATCAGGAGCTGGCTGTACACGATCCTGACCAACCTCAACAAGAACCGCCGGCGCTCGCTGGCCCGCAGGCCGCTGCTCATGCCGCTCCACGACGACAATCCCGACGCCAGCGGCACCGAGGCCGAGGGCCGCGATATCGAACGCGCGCTGGCGACGCTCGTCGAGGAACAGCGCGCCGTGCTGCTGCTCGTCGTCCTGGAGGGGATGAGCTATCGCGAGGTGGCCGACATCCAGGGCGTGCCGATCGGGACCGTGATGTCCCGCCTCGCCCGGGCCCGCGCCCATGTCCGCGCCGTGATCGAAGGTGAACGGCCGGCCCTGCGGAGGGTGAAATGAGCCGACGATCCACCGCACAAAAGCCGCGCCGGCGCGCTCGCCTGCCGCGCGCAAGGGCTGTCGCGCCGCGCGACTGCACGATTGCAACGAGATCCAGATCATGACCGATCCGACGATTCCCGTCACCGAGGACGAACTGCACGCCTATGTCGACGATGAACTGCCGGCCGAACGCCGCGGCGATGTCGAGAGCTGGCTGGCGGCTCACCCGGCCGATGCCGAGCGCGTGGCCGCCTGGCGCCGGATGGCCGAGGCGCTGCACGCCCGCTACGACGCGGTGGCGAACGAGCCGGTGCCGCCGCGCCTCGATCTGGAGCTGCTGGATCGCAAGCCGCGGCGCTGGATCCTCGGCGCGGCCGCGGCCAGCCTCGCCGCTTTCCTGGCCGGCGGCGCGGCCGGCTGGGTCGCGCATGGCGCCGCGTCGCCGCCGGCTCTGTTGCAGAATGTGACCGGCGAGGCGCTCGACGCGCATCGGCTCTACGTCGTCGACGTCCGCCATCCGGTCGAGGTCCCCGGGGACGAGAAGGCCCATCTGCAGCAATGGCTGACGCGGCGCTGTGGCCGGACCGTGCAGGCACCGGAGCTGGAGGCCACGGGACTCAAGCTGGTGGGCGGACGGCTGCTGCCCGGCCCGACCGGCCCGGCCTCGTTCCTGATGTATGAGAGCGCGTCGGGCGAGCGCTTCACCGTCTACGCCACCAAGACCGCGATCGAAGCGGCGCAGATGCGCTATACGACCCAGGACAATGCCGCGGCGCTGTCCTGGGCGGAGCGCGGCGTCGGCTATGTCGTCACCGGAGGAACCGACCGCACCCGTCTCACCCAGGTTGCGCGCCTTGTTTATGACCAGGCTGAACGGTCGGGCGGATAGCGCCCGATGGCGCGGAAGCGGACGAAGCTCACCACGGCCGCGCGCTTTTTCGCTGGGCTTGCAGGCGCTTGAGCCGACCGCCGAGATCGCGGCTGGCGCCGCAAGAGGCCGCGCTTCGGCGCGCCGGACCGCACGCAAGCGGCGAGACCCCAATTCGGTCACTGAAAATCTGGAATCAGGCCACCACCCGGTCTCAATATCGCGCCAAACATTCACGAAAAAATGAGGAGTGTTCGATCCGCCGATCGACACACCAGCGGCCTCGATCGGGGTTTTGTACCGCGCTGGTCCCCCTTTCGAGGCCGCACTTTCTCCTCATCGCTTCACAGCCCGCCGGCAACGCGCAGCCTCACGAGAGGTTGCTGCGCGGATTGTACGGATGGCGGTCGCGCCACTTGGTCATCAGCGCCTCCAGCTCGGAATCATTGCCGTCCGGCAGCACGATGCGCGTAGTGACGAACAGGTCCCCCATCGAGCCATCGCCCTTGGGCAGGCCCTTGCCCTTGAGCCGGAACGTCCGGCCGCTCGAGGTGTTCTTGGGAATCGACAGTTCGACCGCGCTGCCGAGCGTCGGCGCACGGACCTTGGCGCCCAGCACCGCCTCGTAGAGCGTGATCGGCAAATCCAGCCTGATGTCGCTGCCCTCGACCTTGAAGAAGGGATGCGGCGCAACCTGGATCGTGATCAGGAGGTCGCCGGGCCGGTGTCCCGGCGCGCTCTCGCCCTGCCCCTTCAGCCGGATCTGCTGACCAGCGGTCACGCCGGCGGGGACCTTGACGTTGAGCTCCTTGCCCGAAGGCAGCCGCACCCGCTTCTCGCCGCCTTTGACCGACTCCTCGAGCGTCACCGACATCGCCACCTTCAGGTCGAGATCGAGACCGACGCCGCCGGTATCGAACTCGAACGGGCTGCCGCCGCCGGGCCGGGCACCACGCGCGCCCGCGCCGCCGAACATGCTGTTCAGGATGTCCTCGAAGCCGCCGCCGCCGCCAAAGCCGGGACCGCCCCCGCCACTGCGGAAGGTGTAGCTTTCGAAGCCGCCCGGCCCGCCCCGACCGGCACCGCCGCCCGGGAAGCCCTGGAAGCGCGGCTTGCCGTCGGCGTCGATCTCCCCGCGATCGAACTGCTTGCGCTTCTCCTCGTCGCCCAGGATCTCGTTGGCCGAATTGATCTCGGCAAACCTCGCCGATGCCTTCGGATCATCCTTGTTGCTGTCGGGATGGTGCTTCTTGGCGAGCTTGCGATAGGCGCTCTTGATGGCCGCAGCGCTGGCGCTTCGCGGCACCCCCAAGACCTCATAGGGGTCACGCATCCGTCACGTCTCCTTACAGAAAATGAGATATTAACCTATGGGCTCCCCGCCCGCTTTGCATTTCATCTGGTTAGTCCGTTGTATTTTTGCAACGGGTTCCAGAGCCGTTCCCTCAGCTTTGCTGCCAGGGTTTGAGCGTGCGGATGTCCCAGCGCCCCCGCTCGATCCGGCACGCCGAGCCCTGCAGCCAGCGCTCGGTCTTGCCATTGACGTAGCTCGCCAGAAAGTCGCGGCACGTCCGGCCATTGTCGCCGGTATAGGTCTTGGCGATCGGCGTCACCGAGCCGCGGGCCCCGGTCTGCGGGTTTTGCCAGGGCTGGCTGGAGTCCTTGTCGCCCTTGGTCAGCACGTCGGACGCCGCGTTGCGGGCGAAAGCGAGATCGGCTTCGGTCGGCTCGCGCTCCGGCGCCGGCCTGATCGCGCTCGTGATCTCCGCATCCTCCATCTTGGCAAAGGCCGATTCGGGGCGCGACAGGCTGCAGCCACCGCCGGACAGTCCGATGAGAATGAGTGTCAAAGCCGCGCCAGCATGACCAATCGCGGATAGGCCAAGCCGGACCGATGTCCTATATAGGGCCGTAACGACATGGACGTGCGCGCGCCTGGCCGCCGGTGAACGCAAAACTCGGACTCCCCATACTCATGACCGACCCCACGAGCATCAAACACCAGACAACCTTAACATCCGGTACATCGGCCGATTTTACCCAGGCCAGCGAACCGTTTGCCCTGTTTGCCGAGTGGTTCGGCGAGGCCAACAAGAGCGAGCTCAACGATCCGAATGCGATGGCGCTGGCGACGGTCGACGACATCGGGCTGCCCGATGTGCGCATGGTGCTGATGAAGGGCTATGACGAGGACGGCTTCGTGTTCTACAGCCACAAGGCCAGCCAGAAGGGCCAGGAGCTCGCCGGCAATCCGAAGGCCGCGCTGCTGTTTCACTGGAAGTCGCTGCGCCGGCAGGTCCGCATCCGCGGCCTGGTGACGCCGGTGACCGACGAAGAGGCCGACGCCTATTTCGCGACTAGGCCGAAGCAGGCGCAGCTCGGTGCCTGGGCCAGCAAACAGTCGCAGCCGCTGGAAAGCCGATTCGCCTTCGAGCAGGCGATCGCCAAGGTCGCTGCGCAATACATCATCGGCGAAGTGCCGCGGCCGCCGGGGTGGAGCGGCTGGCGCATCAACCCGGTGCGGATGGAGTTCTGGCACGACCGGCCATTCCGTCTGCACGACCGTATCGAATTCCGGCGCGACGCGGCCGGCCAGCCGTGGACAAAGGTGAGGATGTATCCGTAGCGGCGCGTTCAGGCCCGCACGCCCCCGCCCCTGCCAGCAACAATTGCCATCAGAATTCGGTGCGCATGAATCGCGCACCGAACACCCAACCATTGTGGTAAACTGATCCCGCGTGGATCGTGAAAGACCCTGTTCATGCCGACCTCCTCTTCCAACCAACCGCGGCGCACGATGCTGCTGACCGGCGCCAGCCGCGGCATCGGCCATGCTACCGTGATCCGCTTCTCGTCAGCCGGCTGGCGCGTGCTCACCTGTTCGCGGCATCCCTTCCCGGAGGAATGCCCCTGGGGCGCCGGCCCCGAGGACCATGTCCAGGTCGACCTCTCCGACCCGCAGGACACGCTGCGCGCCATCGCCGAGATCAAGCAGCGGATAGACGGGGGCGAGCTTCACGCTTTGGTCAACAACGCGGCAATCTCACCAAAGGGCGCCGGAGGCGCCCGGCTCGGCACCGTCGACACCGACCTCGACACCTGGAATCACGTTTTCCGTGTCAACTTCTTCGCGCCCATCATGATGGCGCGCGGCCTGATCAACGAGCTCAAGGCGGCCAAGGGCTCGGTGGTCAACGTCACGTCGATCGCCGGCTCGCGGGTGCATCCGTTTGCAGGCGCGGCCTACGCCACCTCCAAGGCGGCGCTGGCGGCGCTGACCCGCGAGATGGCGTCGGATTTCGGCCGCGTCGGCGTGCGCGTCAACTCGATCGCTCCCGGCGAGATCGACACCTCGATCCTGTCGCCCGGCACCGAGAAGATCGTGCAGGAGCAGATCCCGATGCAGCGCCTCGGCACGCCCGACGAAGTGGCCAAGATCATCTATGTGCTCTGCAGCGAGACCAGCTCCTACGTGAACGGGGCCGAGATCCACATCAATGGCGGCCAGCACGTCTGAGGCGAGCCGCCAAGCCGGACCTGAGACCCGGCTCGGACTTGGTTCACGCCGGCTTTCAGCTCACGACGAAACCAGGGTCGACCCGCGAAGTTGCGATTAACGCCGGCTGGATCATGATGCGTTCCACAGAAACGCATCACGGTCCTACTTCTTGTTCGAGCATGATCTTTTCGGAAGATCCGTTTCTTCTTTTCAGAACGATGCTCGGGACGAAAGATGCAAACGATCGCACTACAAACAAATAGCGCCCCCGGAAGGGAGCGCTGTCGATCTTGCATAGCTGATTTCAGATCATCGGCTGCCGTGTCGAATGACCACGCGCGCCGAGCACGTCGGTTCAGCCTTCGCACACCAAGTTGCGGAGAATCTGCGCGGCGCGCCAGCGCAGACGGGCGGATTCGACGTTGAGCGCACTGGAGCAGTCATCATCGCGCTCGTCCTCTTCGAGCTCGGCGCCGCAATAGCGGCAGGTGCGCGGCGACAGCGCATGAGCCACGACGGTACCGGCGCGGCCGCGCTGATAGCTCGCGAGCTCGACCACGTTGTTTGATGCCGTTATGCGTTTTTCAACCATTGCCGCCTCTTGGCCATGGACGCGATCAACACGCCCCTCAAGCTCTGTCTCGCAGGCCACGCGCCGAAGCGCTCTTTGGTGGTCCTGATGAGCAGGTTTTATCGCAGAGAAGTTTCGATCAAACGTTCAGCGTTCCCCTCAAATTTTACCTGAGGAATTGAGGCGGCTTTGCAGCGGCGTTGCAACGAGCCTAACAAGTATTTCCTGCCAATGCCGCGTCCGAATCATGCCGTGCATAGCGGCAAGCCGGCGACGCCGTTCGATGAGCCACGTCACTAACAACTGCCAGCACCGGCGCGCGAGCAGGGCAAGAATTGCCGAGCATGATGCAGCCGCGCCAGTTCAGATCAGACCGCGGTCATGGCGCCGATCTGCAACGCGCTCGGTCAGAGCCACTTCTTCAATTTGAAGATGTAGTACGGCACGATCGCGCAGATCAGCATCAGCACCAGCGCCATCGGATAGCCGTGCGCCCATTCGAGCTCCGGCATACTCTTGAAATTCATGCCGTAGATCGATGCGATCAAGGTGGGCGGCATCAGCACCACGGCCATGACGGAGAACAGCTTGATGATGTTGTTCTGCTCGAGATTGACGACGCCGAGCATTGCATCCAGCACGAAGGTGATCTTGCCGGCGAGATAGGACGCATGATCAGTCAGCGAGGCAACGTCGCGCTGCATGGTCTTGAGCTGCTCGCGCATGTCCTTTGACCATTTCACGCCTTCGACCACCGCCGACAGGAAAGTGACAAGGCGCCCGATGGAGACCAGACTTTCGCGCACCTTCGAGGTGAGGTCTCCCTTGCGGCCGATCGCGATCAGGATCTGCGAATATTGCTTGGCGTGGCCATGCCGCTCATTGTTCGGCTCGAAGATCTCGTGGCTGACCTGATCGATGTCGGCGCCGACCCGCTCGAGGATGTCGGCGCAGCGGTCGATCACCGCATCGAGCAATTCCATCAGCACCATCTCGCCGGTGATCCCCGGCGCGCAGCTGCGGGCGAGCTTGGCCTCGACCACCGCGAACGGCCGCGGCTGGTCATAGCGCACGGTCACCAGGCGGTGCCCTGCCAGGATGAACGTCACCGCCGTGGTCCTCGGCATGTCGGTGTCGGAGTGACACATCAGCGTCGCCGTCATGTAGCGGGCGCCGTTCTCGATATAGAGCCGGCTGGAGATCTCGATCTCCTGCATGTCCTCCCGGGTCGGCACAGCGATTCCAGCCAGTTGCTCGACGGCGCGGTCTTCGGCGCTGCTCGGATTCACCAGGTCGACCCAGACCGCATTGTCGGGCAGAGCCGAGGGATCGGTGACCGCCGCCTTCTTCAGCGAGGACTCGGACGGGACGAACACCGAGAACATGAAGAACTCCGAATCACGAAACGTGGTTTTAGGGGGCTTAGCGGCGGGATGATGCTGCCTTGTGACGCAGCTTGCCGTTACGGTCCATCGCCCATTTTCGCAAACGCTTGTTTGCATCTGCTCAGGAACAGGGCAGACCGTGCCACCCGGAGCACAGTTGGGGATTGCCGGCAGCATTTTTGCGGCAAAAAGGCAACAATCGCGGCGCTGCAGCGCGGAGTGTGCGTGTATCGGCTGGAGTCGAGGCCAATTTTGACGATAATGGGACGCATGGAATCACGCTGCGGTGGCACCGCCGTGCCCTTGCAACGTCAATTGTCAACTTGGAAAATCGGTGACATGTCGCTGAAGGTGAAACTTGGACTCTTGGCCGCGGGCCTGATGTTGTCGGGCTGCATGCAGGCTACGACCTATGAGGCGACCAACACCCAGGCTTTCAAGCCGAAGGACAAGGAACTTCTGTCGAAGATCCGCTACGCCAATACGCCCGTGGCCGAACCGTATCGGCGCGCGATCGTCGACTATCACCGCAAGGAAGCCCCGGGTTCCATCGTCGTCGATTCGGACAGCCACTACCTCTATTACGTGCTCGAAGGCGGCAAGGCGATTCGCTACGGCATCACCGTCGGCGAGGAGGCGATGGCCTGGTCCGGCATCGCCAAGGTCGGCGCCATGACCGAGTGGCCGGCCTGGCATCCGACCAAGAGCGAGATCGAGCGCTTGGGCGTGCCGACCTTCGTGGCTCCCGGCCCGGACAATCCGATGGGATCGCGTGCAATGTACCTCTATGCCAACGGCAAGGACACGCTGTTCCGCATCCACGGCACCAACCAGCCGGAATATATCGGCGCCTCGATCTCGTCGGGCTGCATCCGCCTGACCAATGAGGACGCGATCGACCTCTACAACCGGGTCAAGGTCGGCACCATTGTCGTGGTGCTGGATCCGAAGAAGGGCGATTCGCCCTACAAGCCGCAGATGGCGCTGCAGGGCGGAGCAACCTTCGCCGCGATGCAGTAAGGCCGCTGCGGCGGCCACTACATCAAAAGCCGAGAAACGCGTTTAGCACCCTTTCAAAGGCGCCGGTCCTCCGGCGCCTTTTTGTTTTGACCCCCGTCAAGACCGGCTCCGATGCCTTCTCTTGCCCGCCTTCGCGGGCGCGGGCTGGGGCGCTGGCGGGGGTGTCGCCGTCTCTGCCTCTTCGGCGTCCGCCGCGGCAGCATCGGCTGAACCCGGCTCTGACGGCGCCGCTCTCTGCGGCTCGGCGGGCGTTGCTTCACCAGCCGCTGCTCCGCGCGCAGGCTTGCCGACCTTGCCCTCCTCGGCCCCCTCGGCCGTCTCCCGCGGCGGCGCCCCGTCGGGACGCACCGCCGGCATCAACGGCGCGATTTGCGGGAGCGGATCCAGCACGTCCCATTGGCAGATGCGATAATTGCTGCGCCGCTCGGCGAGGTCGAGATGGATGTGGTCCTCGTGATACCAGTCGGAATCAGGCCCCAGCACGGTTGTGAAGCGCGTGCACACGGAATGCAGCACGGCTTCACGCAGCTCCCGCGGCTGGGTCCGGTCGGTCAGCTCGATCATGCGGCCGTCGGCCAGCTTGAAGCCGCGCACATCGATCGCATTGGCGCGGCCATGCTCGGAAAGTTGGGCGCCGCTGACACGGTTGCGGCCGCGACACTCATAGGCATCGAAATTATCCAGGACGGCGGGCGGGCTGCCGAGCGATTGCAGGAGGGGCACGACATCGGAGCGGACCCAGGACGCGATCGCCGACGCCATCGGACAACGCATGATCGCCGCCGGGGTCACGGCCACCCGCCGCTTGTCCGGCAGCACCACGGCTTCCAGGCGCACCAGGTCGTCGCCACCGCAAGCCCCCGGCCCCTTGATCGGCGGAATTGATGGCGCCACCGCGATCTCCTCGGTCAAAGCGAGGCGGCAGGCCGATGGCTGCGGCACCTGCAGGGCCCTGGGACCGGCGTTGGCGTCCGACTTGACGTCCGACTTGGCGTCGGTCCCAGCCTCGTTCCCAGCCTTCTCCTGCGCCTGCCGCGCAGCTCCCGGCTCGCCCTTCGCCGCGGCGGCCTTCCCGCCAGCGCCGGCCGAATCGGTTGCCCCAGCGCCGGCCCGGACACGCGGCGGCGCCGCTTCAGGGCGCGGCTGCGGCAGCGGCACCGTCGCTATCGCGGGCTCATTGCGCGACGGCCCGGGTGCAGCATGGGCCTGGAGATGGCCCGCCTCGCGCGACCTTGCGGCCGCCGGCGCGGCAGCCATGAGCCAGCTCAATGCGAACACTGCCAGCGCCGCGCTAACCATCGGCCCTTGCGCGACGTCGTGGCCCGCACAAGGCCATTTGCGCGCGCTGCGGCGCGCGCTAAAATTCACGGAACAGACCAAAAGACCCTCGCTGTCCTAAAGCGAATACCACCGGAGGAACGACCTGATGCTTGGTTTGATGCAAGACTGGCCCCTGCTTTGTCACCGGATCATCGAACATGCGGCGACAATCCACGGCTCCCAGGAGGTCGTGACACGCTCTGTCGAAGGTCCCATCGTTCGCACCACCTACGGCGAGATCCACAAACGCGCCCTCAAGGTTTCACAGCAGTTGACGCGTCATGGCATCAAGCTGGGCGATCGTGTTGCCACCATTGCCTGGAATACCGGCCGCCATCTCGAGGTCTGGTACGGCATCATGGGAATCGGCGCGATCTGCCACACCGTCAATCCAAGGCTGTTTCCGGAGCAGATCGCCTGGATCATCAACCACGCCCAGGACCGGGTCGTTATCACCGACCTGACCTTCGTGCCGCTGCTGGAGAAGCTCGCCGACAAGCTGCCTAGCGTCGAGCGCTACGTGGTGCTGACCGATGCAGCGCACATGCCGCAGACGACGCTGAAGAACGCGGTCACCTATGAATCCTGGATCGGCGAGGCCGATGGCGACTTCGCCTGGGGCACGTTCGACGAGAACACCGCGGCGGCGATGTGCTACACGTCCGGCACCACGGGTGATCCGAAGGGTGTGCTGTATTCGCATCGCTCCAACGTGCTGCATGCGTTGATGGCCAATTCCAGGGATTCGCTCGGCACCTCGGCCGCAGACACAATGCTTCCGGTGGTTCCGCTGTTCCATGCCAACAGCTGGGGCATCGCATTCTCCGCGCCGTCGATGGGCACCAAGCTGGTGATGCCCGGTCCGAAGCTCGACGGCGCTTCCGTCTACGAGCTGCTCGATACCGAGAAGGTGACCTACACCGCGGGCGTGCCGACGGTGTGGCTCATGCTGCTGCAGCACATGCAGGCGCATAACCTCAAACTGCCCCATTTGAAGATGGTGGTGTGCGGCGGCTCGGCGATGCCGCGCTCGATGATCCAGGCCTTCCTCGACATGGGCATCGGCGTGCGCCACGCCTGGGGCATGACCGAGATGAGCCCGATCGGCACGCTCGCGACCTTGAAGCCGCCGTTCCTCGGCGCCGAGGGTGACGCCAAGCTCGACGTGCTGCAGACCCAGGGCTTTCCGCCGTTCGGCGTCGAGATGAAGATCACCGACGATGCCGGCAACAAGCTGCCCTGGGACGGCAAGACCTTCGGCCGGCTGAAGGTCTCCGGGCCCGCCGTCTCCAAGGCCTACTACAAGGTCGACACCAACATCCTCGACGGCGAAGGCTTCTTCGACACCGGCGACGTCGCGACGGTCGACCCCCACGGCTTCATGCGCATCACCGATCGCTCCAAGGACGTCATCAAATCCGGCGGCGAATGGATCTCCTCGATCGATCTGGAGAACCTCGCGGTCGGCCATCCGGCCGTCGCAGAGGCGGCCGTGATCGGCGTGTATCACCCGAAATGGGACGAGCGGCCGCTGCTCATCGTACAGCTCAAGCAGGGCCAGACCGCGACGCGCGAGGACATCCTGAAATACATGGAAGGCAAGATCGCCAAATGGTGGATGCCTGATGACGTCGCGTTCGTGGACGGCATCCCGCACACCGCAACCGGCAAGATCCTGAAGACGGCCTTGCGCGACCAGTTCAAGGCCTATCGCTTCCCCAACGCGGCCGCTTGAACGCCCGATCATCGTTGAACGCGACCGGCGGCCTCTCCGACCAGAGAGGCCGCTTCTGCATGTGGGCGTTGGACAGCGGGATCGGCCTGAACCACCATTCCGACCGAACGCGAGAAGGAGATTCGACGGCCATCATGGGCACGAACGCAAACCGGCCGGGACCAGAATCGCCGCGGGCCACGTGGCGCGAGGTGCCCTCGACCGTGCTGACGCTGGGGCTGGTGTCACTCCTGATGGACATCTCCTCGGAGCTGGTGCACGCGCTGCTGCCGGTCTTTCTTGCAAGCGTGGTCGGCGCCAGCACCGTCACCATCGGGCTGATCGAAGGCGTCGCCGAGGCGACCGCGGCCATCACCAAAGTGTTTTCCGGCGCGCTGTCGGACCGGATCGGCAACCGCAAGCTGCTGATCGGGATCGGCTATGGGCTCGCCGCCCTGACCAAGCCGGTGTTTCCGCTCGCCAGCACGTCCGGGCAAATCCTCGCTGCGCGGTTCATCGATCGCATTGGCAAGGGCATCCGCGAAGCGCCGCGGGATGCGCTCATCGCCGATGTGACCCCGGAGGGCATCCGCGGCGCGAGCTACGGCCTGCGCCAGTCGCTGGATACGATCGGAGCCTTTGCCGGTCCGCTGCTCGCGGTGGCACTGATGGCGCTCTACGACGACATCCGCGCCGTGTTCTGGTGGTCGGCGCTTCCAGCCGTGCTCGCCGTGCTGCTGATCCTGTTCGGCGTTCATGAGCCGCGGACGAGCGCGCCCGAGCCGCGCCGCAACTGGCCGATCCATGCGCGCGAGCTGCGCCGGCTGCCCCGTGCCTATTGGATCGTGGTCGCGATCGGCGCAGTGTTCGCGTTGGCGCGCTTCAGCGAGGCCTTCCTGGTCCTCAAGGCGCAAGCCGACGGTCTCGCTCTCTCCCTGATCCCGCTGGTCTACGTGCTGATGAACCTGATCTACGCCGGCGTTGCCATGCCCGCCGGCATCCTCTCCGACCGTATCGGCCGCAGCAATGTGCTCACCTGCGGCCTCGTCGTGCTGACAGCCGCCGACTTGACGCTGGCCTTCGTGCCCGGCCTCGTCGGAACCGCGATCGGCGTTGCGCTCTGGGGCCTGTATCTGGGCCTGTCGCAGGGCCTGCTCTCCGCACTGGTGGCGGATACCGCGCCGCCCGAGCTGCGGGGCACCGGCTTCGGCCTGTTCAACCTCGTGACCGGCGGTGCGCTGCTCATTGCAAGCCTGCTCGCGGGCTGGCTGTGGCACGCCCATGGGTCGCAAGCGACGTTCATGGCCGGTGCCGGGTTCTCGCTTGCCACCCTCGTCTTGATGATGACGGCTCTGCGGACCCGTCCAGCCCCAAACGCTTGACGGTATGGAAGAACCGCTCCCTCGGGCCAAACGCCCCTTGAATTTAGCGCATCCGCGTGGTCTCACACGGATGAACCGGCCGCCCGGCTTAACGCCAGCAGCGGCCCAACCTGGCAGTTCCTGACACGATGGCCCGCAGGTTTCACGCCCCCTATCTGTCGGAGCCGACCTCCAGCCTCGCGACCTGGGCCCGCAATGTGGCGGTGTTCTCCGTCGTCGCCGTGCTGGTTTCGATCCTGATCCTCCGTTTCGACTTCCTGGAGATGAAGCCGGCGCTGGCGACGTTCTTCGGGGCGCTGGGGCTGGCCGCGCTCTCGATCCTGCTCGGGCTCGCCGCCTTCGTCGCGATCTGGCGCAATGGCAGCCGCGGCATGAGCCGGGTGCTGCTGGCATTCATGATCGATGCCGTGGTGCTCGCTTATCCGGCCTATCTCGCGCTTCAATATCGCAAGCTGCCCAAGATCTACGACATCACGACCGATCCGATTGATCCGCCGCGCTTCGAGGCGCTGGCGCCACTGCGCAATGGCGACGGCACCAATACCGCGGTCTATGCCGGCCTCTATTCAGCCGAACAGCAGCGGACATTCTATCCCGATATCGAGCCGGTGCAGATCGAGCTGCCGCCCGACCGCGCTTATGCGATCGCGCTGAAGCTCGTCAACCGGCGCAAATGGTTCATCGTCGACGAGCGCGCGCCGCAGCCGCCGCGCCGGATCGGCCGTATCGAGGCCGTGGCGCGCACCCCCATCATGGGCTTCCGCGAGGACATCTCGATCCGCGTCCAGCCCGATGGCGAGGAGTCCCGGATCGATGTGCGCTCCGCCTCGCGCTATTTCGATTCCGATCTCGGCAGCAACGCCGCGCGGGTCGGAAAGCTGCTCGAGGACCTGTCGAGCGCCGGCGAGGCCGAGGCGCAGAAGCCGGTGAAGAAGGTCACGCCGCCGCCGGTGGCGGCGAAGGGCCAGGGCAACGCGAAGACCGTGAAGAAGTAAGTGGGCGAGTAGCGAATCGGGAGTCGCGAATAGGAAAGACAGCCGCACTCGCCCGCTTTTGCCCTCCCTACTCGCTACTCCCTATTCGCCAACCCGCTACACCAACCGATACGTCCCGCCGATCACCGGATCGCCGTCTGTCGCAACGACACCGCGGGCGACGAGGTCTTCCAGATGCGCGAGCACCGAATAGCCCGCTGCGGTGGTGAGCCGCGGATCGATCCCGATATAGATCGCACGCACCATGGTCGGGATGTCCGCCTCGCCCTTCGCGAGGCGATGCAGGATCGAGGCCTCGCGCGCCTGGCGGTGCCGCATCAGGAAGCGCGTGTAGCGCGGCCCTTCCGGAATCTCGGGACCATGACCTGAAAAATACAGCTCCTCCGGACGGCCGGCGAGCCGCTCCAGTGACGCCATGTAGTCGACCATCGACCCGTCGGGCGGCGCAACGATCGAGGTCGCCCAGCCCATCACGTGGTCGCCCACAAAGATGGTGCTGCGCCCGGTCCAGGCGAAAGCGAGATGGTTCGCGGTATGGCCTGGCGTGGCCACCGCTTCCAATTGCCAGCCGTCGCCCTCGATGACATCGCCATCGGCAACGATGACGTCGGGCGCGAAATCGCGATCGACGCCGGATTCCGGGCTGTGCTTCTCGCTTTCATAGCGCGGCCGCGAGGCGCGATGCGGGCCCTCGGCATAGACAGTCGCACCGGTCGCAGCCTTCAGACGGCCGGTGTTCGGCGAGTGGTCGCGGTGGGTGTGCGTGACGAGGATGTGCGTGACCGTCTCGCCCCTGACGGCATCGAGCAGCACCTGCGCATGTGCCTCGTTGTCCGGCCCGGGATCGATGATCGCGACATTGCCGGTGCCCACGATGTAGCTGACCGTGCCGGTGAAGGTGAAGGGACTCGGATTGTTGCAGAGGACACGGCGAATGCCCGGACGGACCTCGTCGACGACACCCGCAGACAGCGGGAAGTTGCGGTT
This sequence comes from Bradyrhizobium denitrificans, assembly GCF_013179005.1. NCBI lineage: Bacteria > Pseudomonadati > Pseudomonadota > Alphaproteobacteria > Hyphomicrobiales > Nitrobacteraceae > Bradyrhizobium > Bradyrhizobium denitrificans. The sequence goes on from NZ_JABFDP010000021.1 coordinate 39,415, forward strand.
GAACGGGACGTCTTCCTCGGCCATCTGCTGCCCTTACTCTGTGCGGGCCCTTGAACGGCCCGCTTCCTCCGACGTCATGCCCCGCGCAGGCGGGGCATCCCGTACGCCATGACGTCTCGGCTCACCATTGTCGTCCCGGCATACTGGATCGTCCGCCTTCGGCCTTCGCGGACGATGACAGTTGAGGGCGTGGCAGATGCCGGAGACGACGGCACGAACTAGAAAAACGCCTGAATGCCGGTGATGGCGCGGCCGAGGATCAGCGCGTGGACGTCGTGCGTGCCCTCATAGGTGTTGACCGTCTCGAGGTTCGCAGCGTGGCGCATCACCTGATACTCGATCTGGATGCCGTTGCCGCCATGCATGTCGCGGGCGACGCGGGCGATATCGAGCGCCTTGCCGCAATTGTTGCGCTTGACGATCGAGATCATCTCCGGCGCCATCTTGCCCTCGTCCATCAGGCGGCCGACGCGCAAGCTCGCCTGCAGGCCGAGCGCGATCTCGGTCTCCATGTCGGCGAGCTTCTTCTGGACGAGCTGCGTCGCGGCGAGCGGCTTACCGAACTGCTTGCGATCGAGCGTGTACTGGCGGGCGCGATGCATGCAGTCCTCGGCGGCGCCGAGCACGCCCCAGGAGATGCCGTAGCGGGCGCGGTTGAGGCAGCCGAACGGGCCCTTCAGGCCGGAGACGTTGGGCAGCAGCGCCTCTTCCGGCACCACCACACCATCCATCACCACCTCGCCGGTGATCGAGGCGCGCAAGGACAGCTTGCCGCCGATCTTCGGCGCCGACAGGCCCTTCATGCCCTTCTCGAGGATGAAGCCGCGGATCTGGTTGTCATGCGCGGCGGACTTCGCCCACACCACGAACACGTCGGCGATCGGCGCATTCGAGATCCACATCTTGCTGCCGGTCAGGCGATAGCCGTCGGCGACCTTCTCGGCGCGCGTCTTCATGCCGGCCGGATCGGAGCCGGCATCCGGCTCGGTGAGGCCGAAGCAGCCGACCCATTCGCCGCTGGCGAGCTTCGGCAGGTACTTCTTGCGCTGGTTTTCGTCGCCATAGGCATAGATCGGATACATCACCAGCGACGACTGCACCGAGTTCATCGAGCGATAGCCGGAATCGACGCGCTCGATCTCGCGCGCCACGAGGCCATAGGCGACGTAGCTCGCATTGGCGCAGCCATATTCCTCCGGCAGGGTGATGCCGATCAGGCCGAGCTCGCCCATCTCGTTGAAGATCTCGCGATCGGTCTTCTCCTCGAGATAGGCCTTGGTCACGCGCGGCAGCAGCTTGTCCTGGGCATAGGCGCGCGCGGTGTCACGCACCATGCGCTCGTCTTCGGTCAGCTGATCATCCAGCAGGAAGGGATCGTCCCACTGGAAGCTCGACTGGGCCGGCTTGTCCTTTGCCTGAGGGCGCGCGCTCATGAATGATCCTTTCGCGTCTCGCTGCGCACGGGTCGCAGCAGTTGAGAGGTTAAGTCCTGGAAGTTCAGCCTTCAAGCCGTTCGTTGGCGACGATCTCGATGCCGAAACCCGACAGGCCCTTGTAGTCATGGGCCGACGAGGTGAGGTTCCGGATCGACGTCACGCCGAGATCACGCAGAATCTGCGCGCCGACCCCGACCTCACGCCATTGCCGGTGACGATCGGCCTCGGCGGTGTGCGGCTCTGTGACCGGCTCGACCGGGACGCCGGCTGCGCCATCGCGCAGATAGATCAGAATGCCGCGGCCGGCCTTCTTGAAGTGCTGCAGCACCGCTTGAATACGCTGCGGACCCGCGATCAGGTCCTTCACGATGTTGGGCTTGTGCAGCCGTGTCAGCACGTTCTTGCCGTCGCCGATGCCGTTGTAGACGAATGCCGCGTGGGTGATCGGATCGAACGGAGAGCGGTACGCGAAGCCCTGCAGCGGGCCGATCGGACTTTCGGTCGTGAAGGTCGACACGCGCTCGATCAGCTTTTCGCGCGCCTGACGATAGGAGATCAGATCGGCGATCGTGACGTGCTTGAGATTATGGGCCGCCGCGAAACGGACGACCTGCTCGCCCTTCATGACGGTGCCGTCGTCATTCATCAGCTCGGAGATGACGCCGACCGGCGGCAGGCCCGACAATTTGCAGAGATCGACCGCCGCCTCGGTATGGCCCGAGCGCAGCAGCACGCCACCGTCGCGCGCGATCAGCGGGAAGATATGGCCGGGGCGCGCGAAATCGTTGGCACCGGCATTGGGATTGGCGAGCGCACGGCAGCAAGAGGCGCGCTCCTCGGCGGAGATGCCGGTGCCGCCGTCCGGCTTGTAGTCGATCGAGACCGTGAACGCGGTGGTGTGGTTGGAGTCGTTGTGCGCCACCATCGGGTCGAGCCGCAACCGGCGCGCGTCGTCGGCCGTGATCGGGGCGCAGACAATGCCGGAGGTGTGACGAATGATGAACGCCATCTTGTCGGGCGTGCAGAGCGAGGCCGCAACGATGAGGTCGCCTTCCCCCTCGCGATCGTCATCGTCGGTCACGACGACCATCTCGCCCTTGGCGAAGGCGTACAGAACTTCCTGGATCGAGTCGGCCATTTGCAAGTCTCGCTGCTTTTCCGGGGCGTGCTTTAGCCGGGATCGCAGGCGCGCGCCAGAGCAGCGGAACCACCGCTCGAAGGTCGCCTTCCCCGGGGAAAGAACCTGTCCTACCGGGACAAGCACCCTGGTATCTGTTTAAAGTCGCCTCCCATCGAGAACAAGGGAGCCGCGCCTCATGGCCGCATTCGATTTTGCACCGCTCCTCGGCCCTGGTCTACCGGCTCCGGCCGCGCGCTGGAGCGGGCTTGCGAAATACAGCTTCGTCGGCGGCAACAATGACGCCGATGCCGTCCCTGTGGAGGGCCTGCGCGCGGCTGCCGATGCCGTGCTCGCCCGCGAAGGCCGGGCGCTGGCCACTTACGGCCTCGCGCATGGGCCGCAGGGCTATCGTCCGTTGCGCGATTTCCTGGCCACCAAGCTGGCGCGCGACGCCGGCATGTCGGTCCGGGCCGATGACATCATGATCCTGTCCGGCTCGCTGCAGGGCCTCGATCTCGTCAACCAGGCGCTGCTGACGCGCGGCGACACGGTGCTGGTCGAGCAGGACAATTACCAGGGCGCTCTGACCCGGCTGGCGCGGCTCGGCGTCAAGCCGATCGCCATTCCGCTCGACCGCGACGGCATGCGGACGGACGTGCTGGCCACGGTCCTGGCCGATCTCAAGGATCGCGGCATCCGGCCGAAATACATCTATACCATTCCGACGGTGCAGAACCCGACCGGCACCATCATGCCGGAGAGCCGACGGGCCGAGCTGCTCTGGCTGTCGCGGGCCTATGGCGTGCCGGTGTTCGAGGACGACTGCTATGCCGACCTGATCTGGGACGGCAAGCGGCCGCGCGCGATCCACGGCATGTCCGACCATGGTGGCGTGATCCATCTCGGCTCGTTCTCGAAGTCGGTCGCGCCGGCGCTCCGCGTCGGCTTCCTCGTCGCACCATGGCAGATCATGTCGGTGCTGCTGGCGCTCAAGACCGACGCCGGCTCCGGCGCGCTCGAACAAATGGTGCTGGCCGAATTCTGCAAGCCGCATTTTGCCACCCATGTGCCGCAACTGGTCAAGGGGCTGCGGGCCAAGCTGGACACGCTGGTCGAGGCACTCAATGCGGAGTTCGGCACCGCGGCCGAATTCGACGCGCCGAAGGGCGGCATCTTCCTCTGGGTCAAGCTGCCGGATCAGGTCGACGCGATGAAGCTGTCTCAGGCCGCGCTCAAGCGCGGCGTGTCGATCAATCCGGGACCGGAATGGTCGACCGATGCCACGCATGCGCGGAGCCGGCTGCGGCTGTGCTTCGCGAGCCCCTCGCATCAGGAGATCCGCGAGGGCATCGCCGTGCTCGCCGAGGTCTGCCACGAGGAGTTCGGCGTGCCCAAGCGGTCCGCCAATGTGGAGCGCGGCAGCCCGGCCGACTGACGGCGCGGCTCACCGCACCGAAAACGGCGACTGATATGGCCTGCCGAATGGCACGCCGTTGATCACGGTCTGCACCGGCTTCAGCTGCAGCTTGCCGTCGCGCTTGTTGCCGCGCGTGTCGACGAAACTGGCGGGGCCTTCGACCAGATCCATGATCGCGAGATCGGCCGGTGCGCCGAGCTGCAGGGTGCCGAGCTTCGGCGCCCGGCCGATGATCTTGGCCGACGCCGACGTCGTCATGCTCACCACCTGCTCCAGCGACAATCCCATCGCCAGGAATTTGCCCATGACGTTGGGCAGGAACGGCATGCCCGGCGTATTGCCCGAGAACACGTGAATATCCGAGGAGATCGTGTCCGGACCGCAGCCGCCGGGGATCGCGACCTCGGCGACGGTGAAGTCGAAGCTGCCGCCGCCGTGACCGACGTCGAACAGCACGCCGCGCTGCTTGGCCGCGAGCGCCGCCGGCAGGAGCCGGCCGTCCTGCACGATATTGGTGAAGGCGCCATTGAGGTTCGGCGCACCGGAATAAGCGTGGGTGAGGATGTCGCCGGGCCGCAGCAGGTCGAGGATCTGCGACATCAATTCGCCGGTCTCGACGCCACCGATATGCACCATCATCCGCGCCGGCCAGCCGCAGAGCTCACAGGCCTTGATGCCTCGCTTCAATGGCTCGAGCCCGTGCTTGAAGATCACGTTCTCGGACATCCGCACCTTGACCCCGAGCAGGAAGTCCGGGTTCTCGGCGAGCGCCATGGCGCAGACCTCCACCTGCGCGTTGTCGATATTGTAGAGCTCGGCGACGGGAAAGGCCGACAGGCCATTATTGGCGATATGGACGAAGGCATAGATGCGCGCGCGCGACTGGGCGACGATGAAGCGCCGCAATGCCGCCAGATTGTTGACACCCGCATCGCCGGCCGAGACGACCGTCGTGGTGCCCTGGAACTGCACCAGCTCGTCCGGTGGGATGCCGATCGCAGAGCCGTAGGGATAGACGTGACTATGAAGATCGACGAGGCCCGGCATGACCAGCCGCCCGGCGGCGTCAATCGACCGCAGCCCGCGCTCGACCGGGATCTCAGCGTCAACGGCCTCGATGATGCCCCAGCGGATCCCGATATCGCGCCTGCCCCGCAGGGACTGGCTGGGATCGATGAGGTCGCCTCCCTTGATGATGAGATCGAATTTGTCGGCCGGGCCCATCGCCGCATGGGCCGCCCCTGAGACCACGGCCATGCTGGCCGCTCCGGCAGACAACAGGAACTCACGGCGCGACAGCGCGGACATGGTCGCCTCCCCAATGCTTGTTTGTAGTTGGCCACAGCATGCGCTCGGTCCGCCGATCCGACAAGACCATAGGGTGTCAGATCCGGTTCACACGCCGACGTCGAAACTGCCGATCGGTCGTTGCGCCGTTGACGCGGTGCATTAAGATGGCGCGGCAGATCACCACGAGACCGCATGACCTCGAGCTCTCACCGCCTGCTGGCGATCGCCCTGCTTGCCTCATCATTCGCGTCGGCCGCTGCGGCAGACGAGGCCGTCGACGTCGCGCGCTCCTGGGGGCTGCTCGGAACCTGGGCCGCCGACTGCACTGCAGCGCCGGTCAAAGGCCGCGGCGCCATCATCTCCTATGAGGTCTCAGCGGACGGCAACCTGATCTACCGCCGCGATCATGATCCGTCCGATATCAACGAAGTCGCCAGCGCGCGGGTCGAGCCCGATGAGACACTGGTCCTCTCGATCGTGCTGCCCAAGGCGCGCCAGACGCGCGAGAATGGGATCGTCAGGACGACCGATGGCGGCATACGCTCGGTGTTCAATCGCGGCCAGGATGGCAGCTACACCATTCGCGAGTCCCGCTTCGTCGCCAATGGCAAGCCGACGCCAGCCCTCAAACGCTGTGACTGATCATCGGTGCCCGGCGGCCGGGAGATGGCTCGCGTGAACCGGTCAGCAGGAATCTGAACGCGCATTCAGCAACTTCGCGGAAGTTCCTCCGGAACGTTCTGCCACACTTCAAGTTGACCTCGCGCAATTCATCTGGAGGACGACATGAAGAAACTTGCTCTTGCACTCGCGTCGCTGACGGCACTCGCACTCGCGGCTCCGTCGATGGCCAGTGCCGAGACCGTCATCATCAAGCGCGGCGGTCATCATTATCATCACGGCTGGGACCGCGGCCATCACGGCTGGGATCGGTCCCGTGCCGAGTACCGCATGCGCCGCGACATCCGGCCCTATCACCGCCATCACGACCGCACCGTGATCATCAAGCGCGGCTACTGATCGACCAGGCGACACCGAAATGGCCCCGCAAGGGGCCATTTGCTTGAGTGCGGATCTCCTCGAGTGCGGATCACGGTGAAAAGCTGTCAGCGATCCCAGTCAGGTGCAAAGCCGGGATTGACGAAGCGCTTGTCCTTCGGAAGCGCGGCGATGGTCGCGCGATCCTCATCATCCAGTTGAACTTTCATCGCGTCCCAATTCGCCTGCTGACTCTCCTTGCGGCCGGCCTTGGGAATCGCCGCTACGCCGTCCTGATCCAACAGCCATTTCAGCGCGACCTGGGCGGCGCTCGCGCCATGCTTGCTGCCGATCGCGGCCAGCGTCGCGTCGGCCGCCGCGCGGCCTTGCGCCAGCGGACAATAGGCCACCAAGGGAATCGATCGGCTCGCCATGTAGCCCATCAGCTTCGATTGATCGAGCATGACGTGGTACTCGACCTGATTGCAGGCGATCGGCGCCTGGATCTCCTCGATCGCCTGCCGCAGCAGCGCGACGGTGAAATTCGCAACCCCGATCGCGCGGGTGCGTCCCTCATCCTTCAGCTTGATCAGCGTTTCCAGCGCCGCCGGCAGGTTCATCCCCTTGGCCGGCCAATGAATGAGGTAGAGATCGACGACATCCAATCTGAGCTTCTTCAAGCTCGTGTCGAACGCGCGGCGGATCGCATCGGGTGCGAGGTTCTCCGGCCAAACCTTTGTCGTGACGTGCAATTCAGCTCGCGGCACCTGCGCCGCCGCGAGCGCCGCGCCAATCGCATCCTCATTGGCATACATTTCGGCGGTGTCGATGTGACGGTACCCGAGCGCGAGCGCGCTCTCGACCGCCTCGCGGCAGACCGTGCCCTGCATGCGAAACGTGCCAAGCCCGAGCTTGGGAAGACGGATGCCTTGGGTGTCGATTGCGTCCATGGAATCTCCTGCCAAGGCTTCGCGCCGATCCGGCGTGATCTGGCAGGCGGCGACAAGCCTTGCGTGTCAAGGTGAATGGCGGGATGCGCTGAAATCATCCCGCGGTCGCTGCGCGAGTTCAAGCAGCTCCGCAGCAGCGACAATCACGAAGTCGGGAGACGGTTCCGATCCGCGACCGATGGAGCTCTCAGCGCCAGTTGCAGATGCCGCCGCTGTCCGGCCGGCAAGGCCAGGTTTGAACACGGGTATCCATCGCTTGCGCGTCGAGCAGGCTGCGGCGGTGCATCGCTTCGCGCGCCGTGCGCAGGCGTTCGGCGGACCGCAAGATGGGCCGGCGCTTCGACGCCGCGGCGTTCCGCGACAGGTCAGGCTTGTCCTGAGCCGCGGCGACAACCGCCGATCCGACTCTGGCCTCGATCGGAACGGGCTCGAAATGCGCTTCGGGTCCAAGAGGACGCGGCGACAGGACCGCCCGGGACAGATCGAGCCGGAAGACCTCACCCGGCTGATAGTCAGCCGCCGAGACGGCGGTACCGCACACCAGCGTCGCACACGTCAAGATGCCAAACAGATTCCTCAGCTCCATGGCCCTCTCCCGCACACGCCATTGCTGGCGCGCCCCCTCTCGAGATCACGGCATCGCCGATACCCGATGATGTGTTCGGCCGTTGTCAGTCGGTGACGAAGATCATCGGGCTGCCGGCCGTTGCCGCATCATAGCCAGGGCAAAGCCGACGTCTCTCATTTAGGACATGAAGATGCCGTTTCCAGACCCAGATCTGGAATTCACGGTTAGCGCAATGCACGCCGCTGGGCGCTCGCAGCAGGACGGGACGTCATTCTTCGACGGTCATTCGGTAGTTGAACATCTCCGCCGCCCCGGCTGGTATTTGCATCACGCCCGGCTTGTCGGAGAGCTCACCATCGAAGCCGACGGGGCTGGCATAGCCACGCCACGGTTCGATGCAGAGGAAGGGAGCGCCTCCCGGCTTGGACCAGATGCCAAGCTCTCGGAAGCCGTCCCAGGCCAGGACCAGCGCCGGCCCCTTGTCGCCCATGAAGCGAAGCGAGCAGCTGACGGGATGATCGAGGATCATGGCATCGTCGTCGAACAGCCGTTCGGACAATGCCAGGTCGCGGCCGCGAATCGGTGAGGGCTCGGCAGCGGCGCGCATCAGCCCACCGGCGAGGCGGCGAATGGGAGCGGGCTCCGGCTCGGCGAACAGCAGCCGATAGCTTTCCTTCGGCTCTCCAGGCAACAGCGGCCAGTTGAATGCCGGATGCGCGCCGAACGAGGCCGGCAGCACCTCGTCTCCAGCGTTGGCGATCTCCACCGCCATGTCGAGGCGATCGGCGGTGATCCGGTAGGTCAAGGTGAGCCGGAAGGCGAACGGGTAGCGCGCCCGTGTCGTCTCGTCGTCGGTCAGGCGCAGCACGCAGGATTCGGCGGTCCGCTCCAGCCAGGTGAAGCGCAGATCGCGGGCGAAGCCGTGCTGGGTCATCGGATAGGTGCGGCCGCGATGGCGCAGCTGGTCATCCTTCAGCCGGCCAACGATCGGAAACAGCCAGGGCGCATGACGCGGCCAGGCCGGGCCGGCCTGCCACAGCAGCTCCAATCCAGCGGTCGTCTTGAGCGAGCACAGTTCGGCGCCGACGGCCTTGATCGATGCGGTGACGCCGCCGGCGCTGATCGTATGGAGGTCGTCGCTCATCTCGCATCATCCCGTTCGTCGATCGCGCCGGTGATGCCGGATTGCAGCGGCCACGTCCAGACCCCTGCCCCGTGCGATCAGCGCTCGCCGACCAAGAGCCGGTAGCGGAACTGATCCAGGATGACGGCCAGCACCAGCAGCGAGCCCAGCAGGACCATCTGCATGTAGGAGCCGATCTGCGCGATGTTCATGCCGTTCTGCAGCAGCACGATGAAGAAGCCGCCGAGCACGACGTTCTCGACCCGGCCGATGCCGCCATGGAGCGAGACGCCGGCAATGACGCAGGCCGCAATGGATTCCAGCGCAATGGTGCCGCCGAGATTGGTCTCGCCGGAGCCGACGCGGGCCGTCAGCAACAGACCCGCGACCGACGCGAGCAGCGCGCACAGCGCATAGGCGATGAACAGCACCTTGGTGGTGTTGACGCCCGACAGTCTCGCCGCCTTGGCGTTGCCGCCGACCGCCTGGATGTGCTTGCCGAGCCGGGTCCGGTTCATCACCAGCCAGATCGTGGCGGCCGCGACGATCGCGACCAGCACCGGCACGGGAATGTCGAACACGCGACCGAAGCCGAGGATATCGCCGAACTCATAGGGCACCCCGGAGACCGGGACGCCGCCGGTGAGGAACAGCGCGATGCCGGCCCCGACCGACTGCACACCCAGCGTCATGATGAAGGGCGAGACGCCGAACACGGCGACGCCGAGCCCGTTGATGCTGCCGATCACGAGCGCGGCCGCGAGCCCGGCGCAGCAGCCGAGCACGATCACGAGCCACAGCATGTCCGGCGACAGCATGTGCGACAGCGTCACCATCGCAAGCGCCGACACCACCGAGGTCAGCGCGATGGCCGTGCCGACCGACAGGTCGAAACCGCCGGTGACCAGCGCCAGCATCTGGCCGAGCGAGACCAGGATCAGATAGACCGACTGCCGCGCGACATTGGTGAGATTCTGCAGCGCCAGGAATTCCTTGGACACCAGCGAGAACGCGATCAGGGTGGCGACCAGGAAGAACGGCAGGACGCCGACGCGCAGAAATACCGCGCGCAGGCCGGCCAGCAGCGCGTTGGAGCGGCGCGGCGCAACGGTGTCCTCGGCGATAGTCGTGGTTGGCATGCTCACGCCGAGCCCTCCGTTTCAGCAAAGAAATGTTTCAAGACGTTCTCTTCGTCGATGGCGCTGCCGGACAGCTCGGCCGCGATGCGCCCCTTGGCGAACACCAAGAGCCGGTGCGACAGGTTCATCACCTCGGGCAGATCCGAGGAGATCACGACCACCGCCTTGCCGGCCTCGGCGATGTCCTTGATCAGCTGGTACAGCGCCATGCGCGTGCCCATGTCGACGCCGACGGTCGGCTCGTCGAAGATGTAGACGTCGCGGTCGTCGCCGAATCCCTTGCCGAACAGCACCTTCTGCTGGTTGCCGCCGGACAGCTTCGAGACCGCGCGATCCATGGCGGGCCTGGCGATGCCGACCTTGTCGCCGATGGCGTCCGTCAGGGCACGGCTGCGCCGTGGCCGCACGAAGCCGAGGGGACCGGCGACATCGGCGCGGTCGAGCAGGCTGAGCTCGATATTGCCGCGTGCGGTCGCGGTCATCTGCAGCCCCTCGCTCTTGCGGTCGGAGGGCAGGAAGAACACGCCGTCATTGAGCAGCGCCCGTGTTGCGGCGCCGGTGACATCACGACCCTTCAACGTGATCCTGCCTGACTGCAGCGGCTGCAGTCCCATCGCCGCGCGCCAGATCCGCGATTTGCCGCTGCCGACGAGGCCGGCGCAGCCGAGCACCTCACCGGCGCGGACCTCGAGACTGGCGCCGTGAACACCTGCGGTGCGGAGGCCTTCCAGCGTCATGATGACGGGACCATCGGCGCGGCGTGCGATCTTCGGATAGACCTGGTCGACCGCCCGCCCCGTCATCAGCTCGATCAGCACGCGCTCCGAGGTCTCGCGTGCCGGCACGGTGGCGATGAGCCGGCCGTCGCGCAGGATCGAGATGCGGTCGGCGATCTTCTGGAATTCCTGGATCCGGTGCGAGATGTAGATGATGCCGACACCGGAGGCCGCCGCCTTGCCGATGAAGCTGAACAGCCGCTCGGTCTCGCGCTCGGTCAACGACGCCGTGGGCTCGTCGAGGATCAGCACGCGCGCATTGGAGAGGAACGCCTTGGCGATCTCGACCATCTGCTGCTGCGCCCGCGACAGGCTGGACGCCGGGCGCGTCACGTCGATGTCGAAATCGAGCTCGGCGAACAATCGTTGCGCGCCGGCCAGCATGGCGCGGCGGTCGGTCAGCGGACCGCGCATCAGCTCGCGGCCGAGATAGAGATTTTCGAACACCGGCAAGGTCGGCACCAGCGAGAATTCCTGGAACACGGTGCCGATGCCGGCCTTGGCCGCATCATGCACCGAGTGGAAGCTCACCTCGTCGCCAGCGATGCGGATGGCGCCGGACGTCGGCCGGAACACGCCGGAGAGAATGGAGATCAAGGTCGACTTGCCGGCACCGTTCTCGCCGAACAGCACATGCACCTCGCCGCGCTCGACCTTGAGATGGACGCCGCTGAGCGCCTTGACGCCGGGAAACTCCTTGGAGATTCCCGTCATCTCGACCAGCGGTGCAGCAACGCTACTCATCATCTGCCCCCCGCGATGCGGCCCTGCCCCGTCAGGGAACAAAGGCAGAGCCGCACCTTTCCCCGCTCAGTTGAAGACAGGCTTGAAGCCGTCCGGGGGAAGGATGTTCGCCTGCGGCACGGTGGCGATGTTGGCGGAGTCGACCACGAAGATCTTCGGACCGACATGCTTGAAGTAGTCCTTGCCTTCGAGGATGCGCACCGCCTGGTCGACCGCGATGCGGCCCTGGATCACCATGGAGTCGGCCGGCGCCGCCATGATCAGGCCGCGCTTGATGCCTTCGTAAACGCCGGGCGTCATGTAGAAGGCCAGCAGGTCCACCTTGCCCTTCAGCCCGCGCTCGCGGATCAGGCCCTGCGCCGCTTCGGCGGTGACCGCCGTGCCGGCGACGTAGCGGATGTTCGGCGCCGCCTGCAGCGCGTCCTCGACCAGCTTGGCCTGCACCTCCTTGCCGGTGTCGCCATATTTCGGCTCCAGCACCTTGATCGCCGAGCCCTTCACCGCATCCATGAAGCCCTTGTTGGCGGCCTCGACCCAGCCGGCACCAGCCGGACCCGGGAACCAGCCGACCACGACCTCGGGCGTGCCGGCGGGATGCTTCTTGGCGAGATAGCTGCCGGTCTCCGCGCCCATCGTGTAGAACGACACCAGCGACTTGGCGGCAATATCCGGCGAGGAGATGCCGTTGACGAGATCGATCACCGGGATCTTCTTCTTGGCGATCTCGCCGATTACCTTGTTGAGGCCATCGGCCGAGATCGCGCCGATGATGACCGCATCGGTGCCGGATGCCACGCAATCCTCGATCTGCGAGATCTGCTTGTTGAGCTCGGTGTAGCCGCCGGCCTCGACCAGGTTCATCTTGACGCCGAGGCGCTTGCTTTCTTCGGCCACGCCGTAGTCCACGCCGAGCCAATAGGCGTCCTTCATGTGTGGAAAGGAGACACACAGCTTCCACGGCTTGGAGGCCTTCTCCAGCGGCACATATTTCACGTCGGACGATTTGCCGTCTGCCGCGAAGGGCGGATCGATCTTGGCGGCATCGTATGGATACCACTCGGCGGCATGGGCGCCGGCCGACAGCACCAGCGCCGACGAGGCCAAGAGAACACGAACCAAACTCTTCATTGAACTACCCCTTTGTCATCTCACTCGTGGAAACCCGACACCGGCCTGCCCGCACCCGCGTGCGGTCAGGCCAATGCCGCCCGGATCTTCTGCAGAAGAGCTTTGCGATCGGCGCGCGCTGCGAGCGCGCCATCCATGTCGATCTCGACGAAGCGCGTCGGCATGTTCGGCTGCAGCTGGCCGATCAGGTCCATGTCGGCCGAGATCACCGTGCCGACCATGAAATAGCCGCCGCCGGAGACGGCGTCGCGATGCAGGATGATCGGCTCCTTGCCGCCCGGCACCTGGATCGAGCCATAGGGATAGCAGCTGTCGACGATGTTGGACGGATCGGAGCCGGCCCCGAACGGCTGCTCGCGCTCGACGAATTGCAGCGCCTGGCCGCCGCGGAAGCGATAGCCCATGCGGTCCGCCTCGGGCGCGACCTTCCACTGGTCGGCGAAGAAGCTCTGTTGCGACTCCGGCAGAATGCGATGCCAGTACAGCCCCGGCAGCACGCGCAGCTCGGCCGGATGGCCGGGCTTGCGGCGCAAGGCCTCCGGCACACTCGCGCCAGCCTTGCCGCTGGCCGCAGCGCCGACGGGCAATTCGTCGCCGGCCGCGATCGCCCGGCCCTTGAAGCCGCCGAGCGCACCGATCGGATAGGTCGAGCGGCTGCCGAGCGCCAGCGGCACATCGATGCCGCCCGCGACCGCGATGATGATGCGCGCGCCGCTCTTCAGATAGTCGAAACTGAGCACCTGCCCGGCCTTGACCGCGAGCGCGGTCCAGCCGGGTTGTTCGACGCCGTCGAGCTTGATCGGCATGTCAGCGCCGGTCACCGCGATGCGCGCGGGCGCCGTGAACTCCAGCTGCGGCCCGATGAACACGGCCTCGAGGCAGGCTGCGCCCTCGTCATTGCCGACCAGCAGATTGGCGGCGCGCAGTGCGAGGCGGTCCATGGCGCCGCCCACGGGAATGCCGAGATGGAAGTAGCCGGGACGGCCGAGATCCTGCACCGTGGTCGACAGGCCCGGGTGAAGCACCTTGATGGTCATGCCAGCGCTCCTTCCAGCTTGGCGTTGTAGCCGGTCATGTCCTTCTGGAAATCGCGGAAGTCGAAGGTGACGTCGCGAATGACAGGCGCGAAGCGGCCGGAGGCGACATCGCCGAGCGCGTGGTCATATTCGTCCTGCTTGATCGGCTTGAACTTGACGATGTCGCCGGGGCGGAAGAACACCATGAAGTCGCGCAGATACGAGATGCTCTGCTCGGGATCGAAGATCGGCATCGGCGTGATGCCGAACATCTGGTAGCCGCCGGCGCCGCGCACCGAATAGATGCAGGAGAAGCAGCCGCCATGGCCGATCGTCAGCTTCGGCGTGTCGGTCCGGGGCCGCAGATATTTCGGCACCTGGAGCTGCTTCTGACGCTCGACCATCTGGTACATGAACGGCAGGCCCGCGACGAAGCCGACCATCGAGACGAACCAGGGCGAGCCGCTATGCGCCTTGATGAAGGCGTCGACATCGGCGAGGCCGTTGACGCGGGCGGCATATTCGAGATCGGTCGCGGTCGGGTCCTGGTGCCGCTCGCGGAAGCGCATCAGGGTCTCGTGCGTCCAGGGGTCCTGATAGAACACCGGGATCTCGATGATGCGGGTCTTGATGACGGGCTCAGTCTTCGCGGCCGCGCTCTCGATGCCCTGCACCTCTTTCAGAATGTCGCCCGGCTTGATCACGTCCGGATCGAACTTGATCTGGAACGAGGCATTGGCCGGGCAGATCTCCGTGACGCCCTTGATGGCGGCGTCGCGGATCGCGTTGGTCATCGACAGGCTCTTGAAGAAGGCGTCGAGCGACATCGCCTCGTCGCATTCGACGAAGAGATGCTCGTCACCCCCGAACGAGTAGCGGGTGGTCATCAGGCGTCCTCCCTGGCGCGGGCAAGCTGCGCGAAATCGGTCTCGAGCCATGGCTCGAGGAAGCGGGTGTGGGTGCGGCCGTCGGCGACGCTGGCATCACGCGCCAGCGCGGCATGCAGCGGAATCGTCGTGGGAATGCCGGTGATCACGAGACCGTCGAGAGCGGTGCGCAGACGCGCGAGGCAGTCGGCGCGATCGGCGCCGCGCACGATCAGCTTGCCGAGCAGCGAATCGTAGAACGGCGGCACCGCATAGCCTTCGAACAGCAGTGTATCGAAGCGGATGCCTTCGCCATCCGGCACGACGAGCCGCTCGATCGTGCCGGGCGCGGGCATGAAGCCCTTGTGCGGGTCCTCGGCATTGATCCGGCACTCGATGGCGTGCCCCTGGATGCGGATGTCGTCCTGCGCGACCGACAGCCTGGCGCCGCCGGCGATTGTCAGCATCTCCTGCACCAGGTCGATACCGGTGATCATCTCGGTCACGGGATGCTCGACCTGGATGCGGGTGTTGACCTCGATGAAGTAGAACGCGCTCGTCGCGTCGTCGTAGAGATATTCGACTGTGCCTGCGCCGCTATAGCCGACGGCGCGGCCGAGCGCGACGGCGCTGGCGCAGAGCCGCTGCCGGACATCGTCGGGAAGCCCGACCGCCGGCGCCTCTTCCCACACCTTCTGCCGCCGCCGCTGCAGCGAGCATTCGCGCTCATAGCAGTGGACGACATCATGGCCGTCGCCGAGGATCTGCACCTCGACATGGCGGGCACGCTCGATGACCTTCTCGATATAGAGTCCGCCGTCGCCGAAGGCGGCCGCGGCTTCGCTCGAGGCCTGCGGGAATTGCCGCGCGAACTCCTCGGCATCGCCGACGATGCGGATGCCGCGCCCGCCGCCACCGGCCGCGGCCTTGATCATCACGGGGTAACCGATGCTGTTGGCGATGGTGATCGCCGCGTCGAGATCGGTGACGCGACCATCCGAGCCAGGCACCGTCGGGACGCCGGCCAGCGCCGCGACCTGCCGCGCCATCACCTTGTCGCCGAGCAGCCGGATCGCTTCCGCGCTCGGACCGACGAAGACGATGCCGGCTGCCGTGACGGCCTCGGCGAATTCCGCATTCTCGGCCAGGAAGCCGTAGCCGGGATGCACGGCGTCGACCTTGGCCGACTTCGCCGCGTTCACCACGGCCTCGATGTTGAGATAGGATTTCTTCGCGGCCGGCGGCCCGATCTCGACCGTCTCGTCGGCGAGCTGTGCGGCGAGCGACTCCTTGTCCGCGATGCTGTGCGCGAGCACGGTGCGCAGGCCGAGCGCCTTCGCCGCGCGGATGATCCGCACCGCGATCTCGCCCCGGTTGGCGATCAGGACCGAGCGCAAGGTCATGCCTCGACCTCGGCAATCACCTGCCCCGCCATGATCGCATCGGCATCATCGACGCTGAAGCGGATGTTCTTGCCTGCGACGCCCGCCTTGACCTCATGGAACGACTTCATCACCTCGACGAGGCCGATCACGTCGTCGGCCGCGACCGCGTCGCCATCATTCTTGAACGGCGCGCTCTCCGGCGAGGGCTTGCGATAGAACACGCCAGGCAGCGGGGACTTGATCTCGATGCTCATGGGTCAGGATTCGCTCTGCGGTTTCTGGGGAACGATGTCGGAGACGGGCGCGATGCGGATGCCGTTGGCGATCAGCGTCTGGCGCATCGCGCTGGCGATCTCGAAGGCGCCTGGCGTATCCGAGTGGAAGCAGATCGACTCGAAGGCGATGTCGATATCGTCGCCGTCGATGGTGCGGACCTTGCCGGTCTGGCAGGCGCGCAGCACCTTGTCGGCGACGCCCTGCGGATCGAGCTTCTTGCCGTGGCGGGTGAACACGATCGAGCCGGAGCGGTCGTAGTCGCGGTCGGCATAGAACTCGCGGATGACGGGCTGACCGGCTTCGACGGCGACGCGATAGGTCACCGAGATGTCCATGCAGAACACGAAGGAATTCGGCGCCACCGTGCGCATCAGCTTGATGAAGGAGCGCGACAGCTGCTCATTGGCGGCGAGCTCCATGTAGAGCGCGCCATGCGGCTTGACGTGCTGCAAGGTGCCGCCGTGCCGGCGGGCGAATTCGCGGATAGCGCCGACCTGGTAGACGATGTCGTTGATCAGCTCGTCGGCCGAACCATCGATGCGACGGCGGCCGAAACCCTGGAGATCGCGATAGCCGGGATGCGCCCCGATGCCGACGCCATGCTGGGTGGCGAGCCGCACCGTGGTGTCCATCAGGTTGGGGTCGCCGGCGTGAAAGCCGGCAGCGATGTTCGCCGAGCTGATCAGCTCCATCAGCTTGGCGTCCTCGGCGTCGCTCAGCCGCCAGGAGCCGAACGCCTCGCCCAGATCGCAATTGATATCGACAGTCTTCAGCGGCACGGCTGCTCCCCTCACTGGCATCGCCGCATCACGCGAAACCGCGACGGGCGATGAGCCGGACGTTAGGGGTCCAATCTCCCATTGAAAATTATTATTGTTGGAAACCCATTTTCAGTTTTTTTGATCTCCCATTGAATAGCGATTACGCGCCGTGTCAGAACAAGCCTCTGTTTTTGCATCGTAAATACTGCCGCCCGTTTGCAGTGCAGGATGCACAAGCTTTGTTCGATTTCGTTTTTAAGAATATTAATGTATTACGGTTCTGATTTTTCAATGGAGTTTTGCGTGGCGATCAGCCTGCGTCAGATCCGCTATTTCGTCGCGACCGCCGAACAGGGCCAGATCACCCAGGCCGCCTCGGCCCTGTCGATCTCGCAATCGGCGATCACCACCTCGATCAAGGAGCTCGAGGAGATCGTCGGCGCCGAGCTGTTCAGCCGATCGCCACAGGGCATGGAGCTGACGCCGATCGGGCGGCAATTCCTGTTTCACGCCTACGACATCCTCAACAAGGTCGAGGAGGCGACATCGCTGCGGGTCCCCGCCGGCGACGTCGAAGGCAGCCTCACGCTGGCGGCAACCTACACGGTGATCGGCTACTTCCTGCCGAACCATCTCGAGCGGCTGAAGCGGCATTATCCGCGGCTCAACATCCAGCTGTTCGAGCTGACGCGCGAGGCGATCGAGGAAGGCCTGCTGTCGAACCGCTACGACGTTGCGGTGCTGCTGACGTCGAACGTGCAGAACCCGGATCTCACGATGGAGACCTTGATCGGCTCGCGGCGGCGGCTGTGGGTGCCGTCGAAACACCCGCTGCTGCAGCGGGAATCCGTCTCGCTGAAGGACGTGGCCGCCGAGCCCTACATCATGCTGACAGTCGACGAGGCTGCGCACACATCGCTCAAATACTGGAACAAGACGGCGTTCCAACCGAACGTCGTCCTCCGGACGTCCTCGGTCGAAGCCGTGCGGTCGATGGTCGCCAACGGCCAGGGCGTCGCGATCCTCTCCGACATGGTGCTGCGGCCCTGGTCGCTGGAGGGCCGGCGGATCGAGACCATCGTGCTGAGCGATCCGGTGCCCGCGATGGATGTCGGCCTCGCCTGGCGGCGCAATATCGAGTTCACGCCGGCCATGGAGGTGTTCCGCTCCTATTTCCGCCAGGCATTTTACATTCCGACGCTGCGGTAGACAGGTCTTTCGACACCGCTGGAGCTACAGCTCCTGCTTGGCCGTCCTTCGAGACCCCCGCCTGTGGCGGGCGCCTCAGGACGAGGGATCAGTTCGCGACGAGACCTCAACCCTCATGGCGAGGAGCGCCGCCTTGCGGCGCGTCTCGACCCCCGAGGCCCGTGAACCTGATACAGGCAAATCGCGCCGAATCTTCGTGCAACACCGCCGCTTGCCGGCCGAGTTCATTCGTGTACGAATGACCACAACCGGCTTGATGCTGCGCCGCGTGCCGGCGCAAACTGCCGCCAAATGCTTCGTCTGGAGAGAAGGACATTCCGATGGCCCATGACGCGCCGCAAGCGACCGGTCCCAGCAAGCTGGTCATCCGCAACATCGGCCTGATGCTGTCCGGCGCGCTGGAACGGCCGATCCTGGATGCCGATACGATCGTCGCCGAGAACGGCAAGATCACTGCCATCGGCCGCTATAAGGATGTCGACACCGAAGGCGCGACCACCATCGTCGACGCGCACGGCACGACGGTCGCTCCGGGCCTGATCGACAGCCACGTCCATCCCGTCGCCGGCGACTGGACGCCGCGGCAGAACCAGAGCAACTGGATCGACTCCTATCTCCACGGCGGCGTCACCACGATGATCTCTGCCGGCGAGGTGCACATGCCGGGCCGTCCACGCGACGTCGTCGGCCTGAAGGCGATGGCGATCTTCGCGCAGCGCGCGTTCTGGACGCTCCGCCCCGGCGGCGTGAAGGTGCATGCTGGCGCCCCTGTCATCGAATGCGAGATGGTCGAGGACGACTTCAAGGAGCTCGCCGCCGCCGGCGTCAAACTGCTCGGCGAGGTCGGCCTCGGCGGCGTCAAGGACGGCCCGACCGCACGCAAGATGGTCGGCTGGGCGCGCAAATACGGCATCCAGAGCACCATCCACACCGGCGGCCCCTCGATTCCCGGTTCCGGCCTGATCGACAAGGACGTGGTGCTGGAGGCCGGCACCGATGTGATCGGACACATCAATGGTGGCCACACCGCTTTGCCGGACGATCAGATCCGCTGCATCTGCGAAGGCTGCAAGGCCGGCCTCGAACTGGTGCACAATGGCAATGAGCGCTCGGCCCTGTTCACCTTGCGCACCGCGCGCGAGATGAACGATCTCCACCGCGTCATCCTCGGCACCGACGCGCCGGCCGGCTCCGGTGTGCAGCCGCTCGGCATCCTCCGCATGGTGTCGCTGCTGTCCTCGCTCGGTGACGTCCCGGCCGAGATCGCGTTCTGCTTCGCCACCGGCAACACCGCGCGGATGCGGGAGCTCGATTGCGGCCTGATCGAGGTCGGACGCTCCGCCGATTTCGTCATCATGGACAAGGCGCAGCACTCGCCGGCCAAGACGCTGCTCGACAGCGTCCAGCTCGGCGACCTTCCGGGCATCGGCATGACCATCATCGACGGCATCGTCCGCACCCAGCGCAGCCGCAACACACCGCCGGCGACGAAGATCCCGGAGATCGTGGCGAAGTAGTTGCCACAAGCTCCGTCATTGCGAGCGCAGCGAAGCAATCCAGGGCGTCACGCGTGACTCTGGATTGCTTCGCTGCGCTCGCAACGACGCCGAAGTTCGATGAAGATCGCGTCGGGTGGGCAAAGGCGCACGCGACGCGCCAGCGTCGTGCGCGATGTGCCCACCATCTCGTCGCAACATGGATGGTGGGCACGTCGCATTCGCTGCGCGAATGCGTCTTGCCCGCCCTACGAGATCAGCGCTCGCGGCAACTATCGCAGCCTGCTCAACAACCCCAGCAACGTCTCGCGCTCCTTGGCATCGAGTGGGGCCAGCGTTTCCTTGGAGATGGCGAGCGCCAGCGGCGCGGTCTTCTCCGCGAGCTGCTGGCCGGCACGGGTCAGGCTCACGAGCAACCTCCGTCCGTCCTGCGGGTCAGCGCTGGTCTCCGTCAGGCCGCGCGCAGTCAGCCGGTCGATCACGCCCTTGATGGTCGCGACATCCATCGCCGTGAGACGGCCGAGCTGATTTTGCGAGCACGGACCCGTCTCGACCAGCTTCGACAGCGCCGCCCATTGCGTCGGCGTCAGGTTGCTGCCGATGTCGCGCGCGAAGATCATGGTATGGCGCTGCCAGACCTGGCGGAGGACGAAGCCGATCTGATCGTCCAGCACGTAGTTCGATTTCGCCGGCTTGGCCGCAGCCTTCGCGGCCATCTTCGCAGCAGCCTTGGCCGGCTTCAGCGCGACCTTGCTCGCTGCCTTTGCCGGCCGCTTCAACGTGGCGGTCTTTGCCATGATCGTCCTTGCCTCAGATCGACAGATGCGCGTCGCGGATATCGGGCCGCGCGTCGAGCTCGGCCATGGTGCCGGCAAAGCAGATGCGGCCGCGCTCGATGATATAGGCGCGATCCGAAATCAGCCTGGCGAAATGCAGGTTCTGCTCGGACACCACCAGCGACACGCCCTCCTTCTTCATCGTCAGGATGGCGTCGACCATCTGCTCGACAATCTTCGGCGACAGACCTTCGGAGGGCTCATCGAGCAGCACCAGGGACGGATTGCCCATCAGGGTGCGGGCGATCGTCAGCATCTGCTGCTCGCCGCCGCTCATGCGCCCGCCCGGCCGGTTCTTCATCTCGCCGAGATTGGGAAACAGCTTGTATAGCTTCTCGCGCGTCCATTGCGGTGCGCCCGGCCGCGGCTTCTGCCGGCCGACTTCGAGATTTTCCTCGACCGTCAGATCGGTAAAGATCCGCCGCTCCTCCGGCACGTAGCCGAGGCCGGCACGGACGATCTCATGGGTCGGCGCCGTGGAGATGTCCTTGCCCTCGAACAGGATCTGGCCCTCGCGCAGCGCGACGAGGCCGACGATCGAGCGGAACGTCGTCGACTTGCCGGCGCCGTTGCGGCCGAGCAGCGCCACCACTTCGCCCTCGCCGACCTCGAGGCCGATGTCGAACAGGATATGCGCCGGACCGTAATGACTGTTGAGATTGGAGACGGACAGCTTCATGCCGAGGCTCCCTCGCGATGGACAGCGTCATACAGCAGGCCTTCGCCGAGATAGATCGCCTGCACCTCGCGGTTGGCGCGCACCTCGGCCGGCGAGCCCTGCGCGATCAGGCTGCCGCGATTGAGCACCAGAATGCGATCGGCATGTTCGAACACGACATCCATGTCGTGCTCGGTGAAGAGAACGCCGATCGACTGCTCGCGCGCGATCTTGGCGGTCAGCCGCATCAGCTCGACGCGCTCGCGCGGCGCCATGCCGGCGGTCGGCTCATCCATCAACAGCAGCTTCGGCTGGTTGGCGAGCGCGATCGCGAGCTCCAGCCGCTTCAGATCGCCATAGGCGAGCTCGCCGCAAGGGCGCTCGGCATAGCCGGCCATGCCGACGAGATCGAGCAGACGATCCGCTTCGCCGCGCTCGATCGACATCATCGGCGTCCAGAAATCGTAGAGCCGGCGGTGATGCGACACCAGCGCGACCTGGATGTTCTCGCGCACGGTCATCGTCGGATAGGTGGCGGTGATCTGGAAGGTGCGGCCGACCCCGAGCCGCCAGACCTCGCGGGGCTTGCGTCCGGTGGTCTCCTCGCCCATGACAGTGATGCGGCCGCTGTCCGGCACGTTCTGGCCGTTGAGCATGTCGAAGCAGGTGCTCTTGCCGGCGCCGTTCGGGCCGATCAACGCGAGGATCTCGCCGGCCTGCAGCATGAACGACACGCTGCGCACGGCGTGAATGCCGCCATAGGATTTCGACAGGCCCTCGACCGAGAGCAGCGACACGCCGAGGCTCATTGGGCGCCCTCCATCTTGGCCGACAATGCGGCCGCCTTGGGCGCCGCCGCACGCCGACGCTGCATGACGCTCTCGACCACGCCGACGATGCCTTTGGGGAAGACGACGACGATCAGCACGATGAAGATGCCGAGCACGAGCTTTGACCAATCGGTCTGGCTGACCAGCCAGATGTTGAGCGCCTTGTAGACGATGGCGCCGAAGATCGCGCCGGGCACCGTCTCGACACCGCCGAGCAGCACCATCACCAGCGCATCCACCGACAGCGAGATACCCATATTATCGGGGAAGACGCTGCCTTTCAGGTAAGCGAACAGCGCGCCGCCGATGCCGGCCGTGGTGCCGGCGATGATGAAAGCGGTCCACTGGATGCGCTTGCCGTTGATGCCGATCGACTCGCTGCGCAGCGGCGAGTCGCGCATGCCGCGCAGCGCGTAGCCAAAGGGTGAGAAGGTGATCAGCCGGAGCACGCTGACCACGAACGCCGACACGCCCAATGCGAGCCAATAGAAGTGCGACGGCGAGGCCGCCCACTTTTCCGGCCAGAGACCGAGAATGCCATTGTCGCCGCCGGTCACGGCCACCCATTGGAACGCGATCGACCAGACGATCTGGGCGAAGGCCAGCGTCAGCATCGCGAAGTAGACGCCGGAGAGCTGGACCGCGAAAGCACCAAACACGGCTGCGCCGAGCGCGCCGAGCAGCGGGCCCAGCAAAATGCAGACGATCATCGGCAGTCCCGCCATCTTGGCGAGGAAGGCGACGCCATAGGCGCCGAGGCCGAAATAGGCAGCGTGGCCGAACGAGGCGAGCCCGCCGACCGCCATCAGGAAATGCAAGGAGGCCGCGAAGATCACGAAGATCGCGATCTCGGCGCCGACGGTCAGCGCGTAGTTGCCGGCGATGAAGGGCAGCATCGCCACCAGCGCCAGCGCGACCACAGAGGCCAGCCGCTCGACCGAGGTCAGCGGGCGCCAGGGGATGACGGTGAGGCCCGGCGTGCGGCGCGCCGGCGCCTCCTTCTTGCCGAACAGGCCCCAGGGCCGGATCACCAGCACCACGGCCATCACCAGGAAGACCAGGATCAGCGAGATCGTCGGGAAGATGAGGATGCCAAAGGCGTTGAGCTCGGACACCAGCACCGCCGCCACGAAGGCGCCGAGGATGCTGCCGAGCCCGCCGATCACGACGACGACGAACACCTCGACGATGATGCGCAGGTCCATCGCGTGATGGACCGCGTCGCGCGGGATCTGCAGCGCGCCGCCGAGCGCGGCGAGGAAGACGCCGACCGCGAACACCGAGGTGAACAGCCATTTCTGATTGACGCCGAGCGCCGCGACCATGTCGCGATCCTGCGTCGCCGCGCGCACCAGGATGCCCCAACGTGTCCGCTGGAACAGCAGCCAGAGCGCACCGAGCACGACGGGACCGAGCACGATCAGGAACAGGTCATAGCTCGGGATATTCTGGCCGAAGAAATCCACCGCGCCCTTGAAGCCGGGCGCGCGGCGGCCGACCAGATCGTCCGGGCCCCAGATCAGCACGACGAGATCCTCGACCATCAGCGTCAGGCCGAAGGTGGCGAGCAGCTGGAACAGCTCGGGCGCGTGATAGATCCGGCGCAGCAGCACGATCTCGACGATCACGCCGATCACAGCCACCGCGAGTGCTGCGACGACGATGCCGCCCCAGAAGCCCAGAGCCCCCGACAGACGTTCCGTGAGCGAGAACGCGATATAGGCGCCGAGCATGTAGAACGCGCCATGGGCGAAATTCACGATGCGGGTGACGCCGAAGATGATCGACAGTCCCGACGCCACCAGAAACAGCGAGGCTGCACTGGCAAGGCCGGTCAGGAACTGGACGAAATAGAAGGCCATGGGCGGTCCGCGTCAGGAGGTCGTCTGTCTTGATGAGCCGCATTCGAACCCGGACTACTCTCCTCGCGGAGAGCCAGCGAGCCGGCGTGGGGTGAGGGATCTCGGCCTGAACCTGTAGATCAGGCGTCGTGCTCCCTCACCCCGCCCGCTCTCCTCCGCGGGAGGAGGAGGCAGGATCGTGTGGATCAGTCCTTCGGCCGGAGCTTGCCGACCTCTTCATCGCTGGGCAGATAGTCCGAGCCCTTGCGATAGACGGTGTCGACCATGATGCCCTTGCCGTCCTTCAGCGCGGTCTTGCCGACGTAGGCGCCGAGCGTCGACTGGTGGTCGATCTTGCGGAAGGTGATCTCGCCGAACGGCGATGGCACGGACAGGCCCTCGGCGGCAGCGATCAGCTTGTCTGCATCGGTCGAGCCGGCCTTGGCGAGAATGGCGGCCGCCGACTTGATGGTCTGGTAGCCGACGATCGAGCCGAGCCGGGGATAGTCGTTGTACTTGGCCTGGTAGGCCTTCAGGAACGCATCATGCTCGGGCGTCTTGATCGAGTACCAGGGATAGCCGGTGACGATCCAGCCCTCCGGCGTCTCCTCCTTGAGCGGATCGAGATATTCCGGCTCGCCGGTGAGGAAGCTCACGACCTTGCGGTCCTTGAACAGGCCGCGCGTGTTGCCCTCGCGGACCAGCTTGACGAGATCGGCGCCGAAGGTGACGTTGAGGATCGCTTCCGGATTGGCGGCGGCGACGGCCTGCACCACCGGACCCGCATCGATCTTGCCCTGCGGCGGCCACTGCTCGTCGACCCACTGGATATCCGGGCGCTTCTCGGAGAGCAGCTTCTTGAACACCGCGACGGCCGACTGGCCATATTCGTAGTTCGGCGCGATCGTCGCCCAGCGCTTGGCCGGCAGCTTGGCGGCTTCTTCCACCAGCATCGCCGCCTGCATGTAGTTCGACGGACGCAGACGGAAGGTGTATTTGTTGCCCTTTGCCCAGGTGATGGCGTCGGTCAGCGGTTCGGCCGCCAGGAAGAATACCTTCTTCTGGTTGGCGAAATCGCTGACGGCGAGGCCGATATTCGACAGGAAGGTACCGGCGAGCATCGCGACATTCTCGCTCGACACCAGCTCGTTGGCGGCGGTCTGCGCATCGGCCGGCTTGCCGCTGTCGTCCTTGGAGACGACGACGAGCTTCTTGCCGTTGATGCCGCCGGCCGCATTGACCTCCTCGACCGCCAGCTGCCAGCCCTTGCGATAGGGCTCGGTGAAAGCCGGCAGCAGCGAGTAGCTGTTGATCTCGCCGATCTTGATGACGTCCTCGGCGCGCGCCGCGCCCGCAAGTCCCGCGACGGCAAGGCCCAGGCCTGCCGCAAGCATCGTTCTCCGTCGCATCCCTTCAGCCTCCAATGTTGACTCGAACTATCTTAAACCGTCGTCACCCTTGATCTCGGCGACCGTGAGCCCACCGACCCTCGGCAAGGGACGGCCGCTATCGGTGACAGCGAGCGCCACCATGATCTCGTTGGCACGCGGCGCATCGTTGATCTGCACCTCCATGCCGTCGAAATGACTGCGCACGAAGGCGGCGTCCTTGTGCCCGAGCGGAATGTCGAGCGTGCAGCCGACGCCGCCTCGCTTCTTAGACGACGGGATCAGCGCCGCGCCCTTGCCGAGCACCTTGCGCACCGGCGCGCCCATTTTCGGATGCAGAATCGCCGCGGCGTGCTCCAGTTCGCCGTCGCTGCCGACCGCCGCGGCCTTGCCATAACTGTGCGCGGCCGGCCCCTCGATGCCGAGCGCAGCCACCGCGCGCTTGGCCAGCATCTCGCCAAGCTCCTCGCCGATCGCAATCAGCGGCGACAGGTCCTCGACATAGCGGCCGGCAAACGGGTTCTCGATCACGGCCACCGCGGCGGCACGCCGCGTCGGCGGCGAGATCAGCCTGCCCATCTCCTGATGAACTTCCTCGACCACGGTCACGATCTTGCGGATGACGGCGCTCATCGACGACAGTCCCTCATGTTCCAGCCCATCATGTATCAAACCTCACGCCGCTGCCGGCCGCAACCGGGACGGACGAACGATCTCGATCAGACGCGCGCCGACGGCGCGGATGGCGCCGTGGAGCTGCAGCACGGCGCCTTCGATCCGGCCATCCGACAACAACGCCTGCGCGCAATGCTCCCCCGCGGCCAGCGCCGTTGCCATGTCGGTCTCGCTCAGCGCGCCGACATCGCATGTGACAAGCCGATGACCGAGATCATTGTCGGGCTGCAGCTCGCAGGCGGGACGGCGGACCACGGCGGAATGTCCGGGCAGGTCGACCGCATTGGCGATCACCGTCGCCGCCGCGTCCGCCTGCGCCGCGCTTGCCGCAAGCACCGTCACTGCATCGGCGATGCCGAGCGAAAAACTGCGGCCATGCCGTCCCGACGTGGCGACGCCGCGGACCGCGTCCGCAGCATGGAGCGTGATCCGACGCATGACGCCGGCCGCATCCGGCCGGTCCATCAATCCGACCGTGAAGGTCGCGGCGTCTTCCAGATGCAGCGCGATATCGCCGCCATTGTTGACATAGGCCCGCGCAAGCGTCGCCGCGCCGCGCATCGCGCCGAGAATCTCCTCGGCCACCGCTCCGGCCACCGCGGCCATCGGCGTGATGAACATCTCGGCCGCGAACGGCGCCACGGCCGCATGCATGCGACGGGCGACGACGCCATTCACAACACAACGATCCTGATCCGCGGCCTTGCGCAGTTCGGACAGTTCCGAGCAGAGCTCATCGAGCAGACCGGTGAAGCGTTCCGCGGCCGCCTGATAGGCGGCGCGGATATCAGCCTCCGCCCCCTCGGCGCCGATGATCAGATCGATCGGTCCATCCTGCAGATGCAGCCGCCGGTCCGGCAATAGCGCGATCTGGGGCTGACGGCTCATATGCCCTGCCCCGGCCACGGCAACTGCCGAATATCCTTGCTGACATCCCTGAGCGACGCGAGCGGCTGCACGTAATCCATGTGGCCGCCCAGCGCCTCATAGTCGGACAGCGTCATGGTGAACTCGATCGGCGCCACCAGCGCCGGAGTCGGCACGTAGCCGAAGGCGCCGGCCGGCATCTGCGTCACGTCCACCATGTAGGTGATGCCGCCACCCGGCCAGACATAGACCGGCGCCCCGCCTGACGTGACGCGCGTCAGCGCATCCTTGACCGAACGCGTCAGCCGCACCGGATTGTCGGTGACACCGGCGCGCAAAGAGCCGCCGGCACCGGCCATGAACAGCACGGTGCACAGCGCCGGCTCGCAATTTTCCTGGATGCGCTCGACCGAGAACTGCAGCTCCGGCGGCATGTCGCGCTGGACCGGCTTCAGCGCCTCGTCGAGCACATAGTAGCCGGCATGCTCGCCGGTGGTCGACACCATCAGCAGCGTCGTGCCGGGCTTCGCCGTCTTCGGATCGAACGGCCCGAGAATGGAGAGCGGATCGGAGATGTCGGTGCCACCCCAGCCGGTGCCGGGCTGCGCCACCTGGAAGTACCGCCCCGGCGTGGAGCGTCGCCCCTTCATCTTGATGCCGGTGGCCGGAATGTCGAGCAGCTTGCCGGCCTGGTGCTCGGACAGCACGCCGGTGATGTGGTCGTCGACGACGACGACCTCGTCGACCTTGCCCTGCCACTGCTTGGCGAACATGCCGATCGTGGCCGAGCCGCAACCGACGCGCATGCGCTCTTCCTTGACGCCGTTGACCACCGGCGGCTGCCCCGCCTGCACGATCACGCTGGCGCCGCCATCAATCGTGAGTTCGACGGCCTTGCGGTTACTGAGATCCATCAGCGCATCGCAGGTGACACGCCCCTCCTTCTTGGAGCCGCCGGTCAGATGATGCACGCCGCCGAGCGACAGCATCTGCGAGCCATATTCGCTGGTCGTGACGTGACCGACCGCCTCGCCGTCGACGCGCACCGTCGCGGCCTCGGGCCCGAGATAGCGGTCGGTGTCGATCTTCACCTTGACACCGCAATAGCTGAAGATGCCCTCGGTCACGACCGTGACCATGTCAACGCCTTCGACCTGCGACGAGACGATGAATGGCGCCGGCTTGTAATCGGGATAGGTGGTGCCGGCTCCGATCGCGGTGACGAACAGTTCCGGCTGATGCACGATTTTGCCGTCCCAGTCGCCGCTGGCCTGGAACGGAACCAGCTTGCCGCCATGCGACACGGTGCGCTCGAGCAGGATGTGCGGATCGACGCGCACCAGCACGCCATCCTGATTGGCGTAGCGATCGCAGGCACCGGCCGCGCCCGGCTTGATGTAGCACATCACCGGGCAGGCATCGCAGCGGATCTTGTCCCCTGCACCGTCGCTCGCCGTCTCAGTCACCATGCAGAGGAGCCCATCTTGAAGCGGAGGCGACGATAACAGCCGGCGCGCCGCGGCAATTCGTTCGTATACGAATGATGTCGCGCCCCTCCGCCGACTGTCAAGCGCTCCCGCAGGCGAAAAGCAGGTTTGCCGGATAAACGATCAGTTTGCCCTGCACAATGACGACAAATCGTGCATACGCTGCACCGCGAAACGCGGTACTTGCATGTTAGTACACAAACGATAGGCTCCGGGGCGATCGCGATCGCATTCTCGTTAACGATAGCATAGCGGACGACAGAAGGGCATGACGCCAGCAACGATTCGGCTGACCGTGAACGGACAGACGCATGACGTCACCGCCGCGCCCGACACGCCCCTGCTCCATGCGCTGCGCAACGACCTCGGTTTGAACGGCCCGAAATATGGCTGCGGCCTCGGCGAGTGCGGCGCGTGCACTGTGCTGATCGACGGCCGCGCCGCACGCTCCTGCGTCATTCCGATCGAGGGCTGCGTCGGTCGCACCGTCACGACGCTGGAAGGCCTCGGCTCGCGCGAGGCGCCGGATCCGGTGCAGCAGGCCTTCATCGCCGAGCAGGCCGCGCAATGCGGCTATTGCCTGAATGGCATGATCATGACCACCAAGGCGCTGCTCGCGATCAAGCCCGATCCGTCGCTCGACGAGATCAAGCAGGCGCTGCGCTACAATCTTTGTCGCTGCGGCGCCCATATCGAAATCCTCCGCGCCGCGATGCGGGCCGCCGGACACGCGCTCGAGGCGTTGGACTGATGAGCGCTGGCACGCCCACCGAAACCGACGCACCGCGCGGCTGGCTGGTCGTCGAACGCCCCGTCGCGGGCGCCGATGGACAATTCGAGACCTTCATTCGGATCACCGCGTCCGGCGAGGTCTCGGCCTTCAACGGGCATGTCGATCTCGGCACCGGCATCCGGACCGCGCTGGGACAGATCGTCGCAGAAGAGCTCGACGTCTCCTTCGCCCGCGTCGTGGTCGTGCTCGGCGACACCGCCATCGTGCCCAACCAGGGCGCGACGATCGCCAGCGAGACCATCCAGATCACCGCGGTGCCGCTGCGCAAAGCGGCCGCGCAGGCGCGCGCCTTTCTGCTGGTCCGGGCGGCAGCGCAACTGGGTGCCGCCATTGAGGATCTGGCCGTCGAGGATGGACTGGTCCGTGGCGCCAATAATCGCGCGCTCAGCTATGGCGAGCTGATCGGCGACGAGACCATCCGTCTCGCGCTGGCTGACGACGTGGCCGTCAAACCGGTCGACAATTATCAGGTCGTCGGCCGCTCGGTGCCGCGCGTCGATCTTCCGGCGAAGGCGACCGGCGAACTCACTTACGTGCACGACGTTCGCGTCCCCGGCATGCTGCACGGCCGCGTCGTGCGTCCGCCCTATGCCGGTATCGATGCCGGCCCGTTCATCGGCACCAGCCTGATCGGCGTCGACAAGGACTCGGTGCGTGACGTTCCCGGCCTGGTCGATGTCGTCGTCATCGGCGATTTTGTCGGCGTCGTTGCCGAGCGCGAGGAGCACGCCATCCTCGCCGCCGAGCGCCTGCAGGTCAGCTGGAAACCGGTGCCGGACTTGCGCAATCTCGACGATGTCGCGAACGCGCTGCGCGCCAACCCATCGAGCCCACGCCGGCTGCTCGACAAGGGCGATGTCGACGCCGCGATCGCGGGCGCCGCGAAGCCGATACGGCAGACCTATGTCTGGCCGTATCAGATGCACGGCTCGATCGGGCCGTCCTGCGCGGTGGCCGATGTTCGCGACGGCCAGATCCGCATCTATTCGGGGACGCAGAACCCGCACATCCTGCGCGCCGATCTCGCCAAGCTGATCGACTGCCCCGAGCACCAGATCGAGCTGATCCGGCTCGAGGCCGCCGGCTGCTACGGCCGCAACTGCGCCGACGACGTGACCGCCGATGCCCTGCTGCTGTCGCGCGCCGTCGGCCGCCCGGTGCGCGTGCAGCTGACGCGCGAGCAGGAGCACCTGTGGGAGCCCAAGGGCACCGCGCAGCTGATGGACGTCAATGGCGGCCTCAACGCCGACGGGTCGGTCGCGGCCTATGAGTTCGCCACGCGCTATCCCTCGAATGGCGCGCCGACCTTGGCCTTGCTGCTCACCGGCCGCGT
Source organism: Bradyrhizobium denitrificans (assembly GCF_013179005.1). Lineage (NCBI taxonomy): Bacteria > Pseudomonadati > Pseudomonadota > Alphaproteobacteria > Hyphomicrobiales > Nitrobacteraceae > Bradyrhizobium > Bradyrhizobium denitrificans. Next base: position 69,801 of record NZ_JABFDP010000021.1, read on the forward strand.
CGCGCCGGAGCCGGTCGTGTTCGAGATGGGCGACCGCACCGCGATCCCGCCTTACGATTACGACCACATGCGCGTGACGGCGCACGATATGCCGCCGATCGTGCGCGCATCATGGCTTCGCGGCGTATCCGCCCTGCCCAATACCTTTGCCCATGAGTCCTATATCGACGAACTCGCCGCCGAGGCCGAAGTCGATCCGATCGAATACCGGCTGCGCTATCTGAAGGACGAGCGCGCCCGCGATCTCGTCAACGCGGTCGCCGAGCGCGCCGGCTGGACGCCGCGCCCGGTGCGGCAGGAGAAGACGCCGGTGGATGGCGTCATGCATGGCCGCGGCTTTGCCTATGCGCTCTATGTCCACAGCAAGTTTCCCGGTTATGGCGCGGCATGGTCGGCGTGGATCGCCGATGTCGCCGTGAACACGACGACCGGCGATGTCAGCGTCACCCGCGTGGTCGCCGGGCAGGATTCCGGCCTGATGATCAACCCGGACGGGGTGCGTCACCAGATCGAGGGCAACGTCATCCAGTCGACCAGCCGGGCGCTGATGGAGGAGGTCCCATTCACACGCGGCAAGGTCGCGGCGCGGGAATGGGGCGCCTATCCGATCATCACCTTCCCCGACGTGCCTGACATCGACGTCTTGATGCTGCCGCGACCGGACCAGCCGCCGCTCGGCGTCGGCGAGTCCGCTTCGGTCCCGAGCGCGGCCGCGATTGCCAACGCGATCTATGACGCCACCGGCGTGCGCTTCCGCGAGCCGCCATTCACGCCGGAGCGCATTCTCGAGGGATTGCGCGGCGAGCAGGCCGAGAGGCCGTCACCGCCGCACCTCCCCACGCCCGACAAGCCGGCCAAGACATGGCTCAAGCCGTTCGCCAAACAAGGCGGCCTGATCGCCGGCGCGGTGGCCGCCTGCGCCGCAGCGATCGGAGTTGCCGCCGCCGTGCTGCCATGGCGCGCGATCGCGCCGATCGCGCCGCCCGATCCCGCCGTCTATTCCGCCGCGACGATCGCGCGCGGCGAGGCGCTCGCCGCGCTCGGCAATTGCGCGGTCTGCCATACCGCGGACGGCGGCCTGACCAATGCCGGTGGCCGCGCATTGGAGACGCCATTCGGCACCCTCTTCAGCACCAACATCACGCCCGACCTGGACACCGGCATCGGGGCCTGGTCCTATCCCGCCTTCGAGCGCGCCATGCGGGAGGGCGTGCATCGCGACGGCCGGCAGCTGTATCCGGCATTCCCTTACACGCATTTCGCACGGACCAGCGACGCCGACCTGCAGGCGCTCTACGCCTATCTGATGGCGCAGCCTCCGGTGCGGCAGCAGGCGCCGGACAATCAGCTTCGCTTTCCGTTCAACCTGCGGCCACTTGTGGCCGGATGGAATGCCCTGTTCCACGATAACCAGCCGTTCAAATCCGATCCAACGAAATCGGAGCAGTGGAATCGCGGCTTCTATCTGGTCGAGAGTCTCGGCCATTGCAGCGCCTGCCACTCGCCGCGCAATGCGCTCGGCGCCGAACAGCGCAAGGCCTATCTCGCAGGTGGATTTGCCGATGGCTGGGAAGCGCCGGCGCTCACCTCGCTCTCGTCAGCGCCGATCCCGTGGACGGAAGACGAGCTCTACACCTATCTGCGCTCCGGCCAGTCGCGCTTTCACGGCGTGGCCGCAGGTCCCATGGCGCCGATCGTCAAGGATCTCGCGACGCTCGCCGACGCAGATATCCGGGCCATGGCGACCTATCTTGCCTCCTTCCAGGAGGCTGCGCCCGAGCCAGCGACATTGGAGGCGATGGCCGCGGAGCTCGAAGCGCGCACCCAGGTGACCTCGGCATCGTCTCCAGCCGCGCGGCTTTACCTCGGCGCCTGCGCTGTCTGCCACGAGGTCGGCGGCCTGCCGCTGTTCGGCAGCCGCCCCTCGCTCGCGCTCAACAGCAACCTGCACAGCGCGACGCCCGACAACCTGATCCAGGTGATCCTGCATGGCATCATGAAGCCGGCCTCGTCCGACCTCGGCTACATGCCGGCATTCAGGGACCAGCTGAGCGACACACAACTTGCGGAGCTCGTCAGCTACCTGCGCGGGCAGTTCGCGCCGGACAAGCCCGGCTGGACGAATGTGGAGGCCGCTGTCAGCCGAATCCGGTCGGCCACACCGCATTAGGACCGGCGATGCTCCAGCTGCCCAGGGCACCACGACCACCACCATGACGCGCATTCGGGCATCGCTTTGCCCCTAATTTCGCCTTGCGGCAGGCACTCTGCCGCTTCTAGAATTCGGGACTACGTTCCAAAAAATGGAACAAACGGTATCATCATGAGCGCCCTGACCAACGCCATCGACATTCTGCGCTGCTTTTCGACCTCGCGGCCCGACCTCTCCTTTGCCGACGTGCAAGTCCTGACCGGCAAGCCGAAGAGCTCCACCTCCCGCCTGCTCCGCTCGCTGCGCGATTGCGGCCTGCTCGAGCAGGATCCACACAGCCGCCGTTACCGCCCCGGCCTGCTCACCTTCGAACTTGGACGCCTGCATCGCGCCCATGACGATCTGATCGCGACCGCCGAGCGCGAGCTGCGCGACGTATGCGCGCGGACCGGCCATACCGGCTACATCGCCGTGCTCGACGGCTATCAGCAGGTCGTGCTGCGCATCGTGACGGGCTCGAACCCGCTGCGCGTCGTCAATCCGCCGGGCCAGCGTACGCCCGCGATCATCACCTCGAACGGACGCGCGATGCTGGCGCGGCTGTCGGACCAGGAGATCCGGGCGCGTGTCCCGCTCGACTATCCGAAGGTGCCCGCCAATTCGCCGCAAAACTTCACCGAGTTGATGGCGCGGCTGAACGAAATCCGCCGCACCGGCATCTCGGACGCAGCGGACGAGGCCATCGAAGGCGTTGGATCGCAGGGTTTTGCACTGGCGAGCGGCGAGAGCGGTGAACTGATCGGCATCGCCGTCTCCTATTCGGTGCAGGCCACGACCGAGATCGAACGCGCCAATGTCCGCCGCGAGCTCGGCGCGATGGCCGCGCGACTGCGCCGCATCACCGGCGATCCGCTCGGACAGACCATCGAGCAGCTCGCCGGACTGGCTTCCTGATGCCAGCCACCGGCGCGCCGCGCGTCAACAGCCTCGCGCTGTTGATCCTGCCCAGCGCGCTGCTGTTTGCTCTGTTCTTCTTTTTGCCCATCGGGCTGATGGCCGTCATGAGCGTGCTGACCGGCAATCCGGTCGTCATGCCGCATGTCAGCTTCACTGCAAAGCACTATGCCCGCATCGGCAACGACAGCTATTATCTCGAGGTGATCTGGACCACGCTCCGGATCGGCCTCTGGACAACTATCGTGGCGCTCGTGATCGGCTATCCGCTCGCGCATTGGATGGCACGCATCAGGAGTCGCAGCGGCCATGCGCTGCTGCTGATGGCCGTGCTGGCGCCGATGCTGACCGGGATCGTCGTGCGCACCTTCGCCTGGATGACCTTGCTGTCCGACAAGGGCGTCATCAACCAGGTCCTCGCCGCACTCGGCCTGATCTCGACCCCGCTGCAGCTGATGTATAATGAGAGCGGCATCATCATCGGGCTGGTCCACATCTACGTGCCGTTCATGGTGCTCACCCTGACGGGCGTGATCGGCCGCATCGACGAGCGGCTCGAGCAGGCGGCCGAGAATCTCGGTGCCAGCCCGTGGCGCGCCTTTCTTGAAGTCACCCTGCCGCTCAGCCTGCCGGGCATCCTCGCCGGCTCGCTGCTGGTGTTCGCACTTGCGATCAGCGCCTATGTCACGCCGATCCTGCTCGGCGGCTTTCAGATCATGACCCTGCCGATCCTGATCTATCAGCAGATCTCCGCGAACTTCAACGTCGGCTTCGCTGCGGCGCTGGGCATGGTGCTGCTTGCGATCTCGCTCATGCTCGTCATCGCCTACAACCATGTGCTCGGCCTCTTCTCCGGCCAGCGCGAGCTGCAATGAAGGGCGGCGATGCCGAGCCCCGCGTCCCCACCACCATCGCAGCTGACGGCCTCGATCGAGCTTGCGATCTCGACCGGCCTTCGCCGCCGGGCAGCGCCTCGGGGCTGGGGCCGCAGGCTTTATCTGGCGGCCAACATCGCGGTTCTGGTCTTCCTCCTGGCGCCGATCGCGATCGTGATCGTCTTCGCACTCAATCCGACGCCGTTCATCCAGTTTCCGCCGGTCGGACTCTCCTTGCGCTGGTTCGAGAAGTTCTTTGCCTCGCGCGACTTCATGCAGGCGCTCGTGTTCAGCCTCGAAGTCGCCGCGATGACCACGCTCGCCGCGACCGTGCTCGGCGCATCTGCCGCGCTTGCCATTTCGCGGGGCAATCTGCCGGGCTCGCGGCTGATCGTGGCGACCATGCTGTCGCCGCTGATGCTGCCGGCCATCCTGACCGGGCTTGCACTGTTCCAGTCCTACGTCCTGCTCGACGTCGGCCGTCCATTGTGGGGCCTCGTCGCCGGCCACACGCTGGTGACCATTCCCTACGTCGTCCGCACCACGCTCGCGGTGCTGCACAATTTCGATGTCAGGCTTGAGGAAGCGGCGCAAAATCTTGGCGCCAGCCCGACCCGGACCTTCTTCGAAGTGACCTTGCCGCTGGTGAAGCCTGGCGTGCTGGCCGGCGCGATCTTCGCCTTCATCGTGTCGTTCGACCAGTTTCCCGTGTCGCTGTTTCTCGTTGCCCCTGGCCGCGAGACCCTGCCGATCACGCTGTTCAACTATCTGAAGTTCGATCTCGACGGCACCATCGGAGCCGCCTCGATCGTCTCCATCCTGCTTGCCTTCCTCGTGGTCATCGCGCTCGACCGCACCGTGGGCCTGCGCTCCTACGTCAAACTCTAACGGAGATCCTTGAGATGACCGCCTCATCGCGTCGCTTTTCCCTGAGCCGCCGGCGCTTGCTGACTGCGGCGGCCTCGCTCGGCGCCGGCGTGATCGCGGCGCCTTACGTCGCGCGCGCCGATGAGGCGGTGCTGAACGTGACGGGCTGGGGCGGCAAATGGGGCGAGGTGATGAAGGCGGAGATCGGCCCGACCTTCGAGACCGAGTTCAAGTGCAGACTCAAGACCGATACCGCCCTGCCCTTCCTGCCGAAGCTGCAGGCCAGTTCGCGCTCTGCGCCGGTCTATGACGTGCTGCACACCAACTCCAACGAGCAGTGGGCGGCCGTCGAAATGGGCCTCGTCGAGCCCAAGGTCGACCCCAGGCTGGTGCCGAACATCGCCGACGTCTACCCCTACGCCGTCAGCGACAAGATCGTCGGCGTCTGCATCTTCACCAGCGCCATTGGCTTGGGCATGCGCACCGACAAGGGCTATGGCAGCATCACGTCGTGGAAGGAGTTCTGGGACGCGAAATTCAACGGCGCGCGCGGCGGCTATGTCATCCCCGCGAACAGCCTCGGACAGGCGTTCGTGATGATGTGCGGCACGCTCTTCGGCAAGGGCCAGACCGATCTCGATGCCGCCTATGCGGCGCTGGAGAAGCTGAAGCCGATCAAGCTCGTCGACTTCACCGGAGCGATGGAGAAGCTGATCCTGTCCGGCGAGGCCGGCATCGGCATTCTCCACGATTCCGGCATCTATCGCTACGACGGCCAGAACCAGCCGGTCGACTTCGTCACGCCGAGAGAGGGCGTGCTGTCGCTGGAACAGGTGCTCAGCATCACTCCCGGCAGCAAGGTGAAGGAGCTCGCCAACGCCTATATCAACTACATGCTGCGGCCCGAGGTTCAAAAGCGCCTCGCCGAGACGGTCTGGTATTCCCCGGCCAACAAACAGGTGAAGCTCGACGCGAAGTATGATGCGAAGCTGCTGACCACGCCGGAGAAGGTCAGCAAGCTGATCCAGGTCGATTGGAAGTGGTACAACGCGCAGAAGGACGAGATCGACAGCCGGGTCAACCGGATCTTCCGCGCATGAGCGCTGCCATCGAGATTGCCGGCGTCAGCAAGGTCTATGACGGCGGCGTCCGCGCCGTCGATGCCGTGGCGATGGACATCCGGCCGGGCGAGTTCTTTTCCCTGCTCGGCCCATCCGGCTGCGGCAAGACCACGACATTGCGCATGATCGCGGGCTTCGACAGCCCGAGCACCGGCAAGATCTGCCTCGACGGCGCCGACATCACCCATGTGCCGGCGCATAAGCGCGACATGGCGATGGTGTTCCAGAACTACGCGCTGTTTCCGCATCGAACGGTGGCCGAGAACGTCGCCTTCGGCCTGCGCATGCGCAAGGTCGACAAGGCGACGATCGCCGCCAAGGTCAAGGCCGCGCTGGCCATGGTCGAGCTGTCGGGCATGGAGGATCGCAGGCCGGCGCAGCTCTCGGGCGGTCAGCAGCAGCGCGTCGCGCTGGCCCGCGCGATCGTGATCTCGCCGCGCGTATTGCTGTGCGACGAGCCGCTCGGCGCGCTCGACAAGAAGCTGCGCCAGCAGATGCAATTCGAACTGAAGCAGTTGCAGAAGAATTTGGGCGTCACCCTCGTCTTCGTCACCCATGACCAGGAAGAGGCACTGGCGATGTCCGATCGCATCGCCGTGATGAACGCCGGCCGGGTCGAGCAGATCGGCACCCCCACCGAGATCTACGACCAGCCGCGAACTCGTTTCGTGGCTGACTTCATCGGCGACACCAACATCTTTCGTGGCCAGCGCGCCATGATGGATCGGGGCGCCGGGCTCGCGGTCGGCAGCGGCCTCGTGCTGACGCTGCCAAAAGCGGTCGCGACGGCCGGCAATGAAGCCGGCCTGTCGGTTGCGCTGAGGCCCGAGAAAATCGTGGTGTCGCCGAGCAGCGGCGCCGATGGCGGGAGCGCGGGCCGGTCGGCGCGCGGCACGGTCGAAAGCACCAACTTCCTCGGCGGCGCCGTGCTCTACCGCATCGTGCTCGAAGACGGCCAGCGCGTGCTCGCGCAGCAGCCGAATTCGGGGGCGGGTCCATTTCATGCGCCCGGTCAGGCGGTCACGCTCAGCTGGCAGCCCGGCGATCTCGTCATTCTCGAGGATTGATATTGTGAACGTCATCTGCGCGTCAGCGTCCAACCGCGAACCAAGCCCGTATTTTCCGATCGCGGAGCCCTTGTCATGACCGGGAGCGCGATGAAAACGATCAACCTCGACGACATCGAGGCGCTCGCGGTCGGCGCCTGGATTCTCGGCACCGGCGGCGGCGGCAGCCCCTATCTCGGCCTGCTCAATCTGCGCCGTCTCTATGCCGAGGGACATCGCGTGCAGCTGATGTCGCCGCTCGATCTGGCGGACGACGACTGGGTGGCCGTCGTGTCCAACATGGGCGCTCCCTTGGTGGGCCAGGAGCGCCTCGCCGACAGCCGCAGCATCGCGCGCGCGGTGCGGATGCAGGAGGAGATCAACGGCATCACCTTCCACGCCGTGATGTCGGTCGAGATCGGCGGCGGCAATGGCATGCAGGCGCTGATGGCGGCGGCGCATCTCGGCATTCCCGTCGTCGACGCCGACTGCATGGGCCGCGCCTTCCCGGAGGCGCAGATGACGTCGGTGGCGATCGGCGACCTCAAGCCCTATCCCTGCACGCTGTACGATCCGCGCGGCATCGAGGCTGTCGTGACCAAGGTGCCCTCCTGGAAGTGGATGGAGCGCGCCAGCCGCAAGATCTGCGTCGAGATGGGCTCGATCGCCTCGACCAGCAAGGCGCCGCGTACAGGACGCGAGGTCAAGGACTGGGGCATCCATTTCACCACCACCAAGGCGATTGCGATCGGCCGTGCGGTCGAGGCCGCCAACAGGAGCCACCAGGACCCGATCGCGGCGATCCTCGCCTGCGAGGGCGGACTGCGCCTGTTTACCGGCAAGATCGTCGATGTCGAACGCCGCACCACCGAAGGTTTTCTGCGCGGCTCTGCCGTCGTGGAGGGCAGCGATGATGATCGCGGCACGCGGCTCAAGCTGTCGTTCCAGAACGAATGGATCGTCGCCTGGCGCGATGGCGAGGCGATCGCGATGTCGCCCGACCTGATCTGCGTGCTCGACAGCGTCAACGGCCATGGCATCGGCACCGAGACGGTGCGCTACGGCCAGCGCGTGACCGTGATCGCGCTGCCCGCGCCCGCCGTGCTGACCAGCCCGCGCGGCCTCGCCTTCGTCGGCCCCCGCGCCTTCGGCTACGACCTCGATTTCCGGTCGCTGTTCGCGACCGCTGGAGCTCCATGAATGAAGCGCATTGGCATTGACGTCGGCGGCACCAATACCGACGCGGTTCTGATTGCCGACGACAGGGTCATCCACTCCGTCAAAAGCGCCACCACCGCCGACGTCACCTCCGGCATTCTCGCCGCGCTGAAAGCGCTGCGGGCCAATCCCGCAGCAGCCGTGCCGGTCGATGCGGTCGTCATCGGCACCACGCATTTCATCAATGCGGTGGTGCAGCGGCGGCACCTGCAGCGGATCGGTGCGGTCAGGATCGGCATGCCGGCCTCCGCCTCGCTGCCGCCGTTCTGCGACTGGCCCGCCGATCTCGCCGCGCTGGTCAACGACGAGATCTTCATGCTCGAGGGCGGCCATGACTATGATGGCCGCCCGTTCATGCCGCTCGACACCGACGGCCTGAAGGCCGCCGCGCGCGCCATCAAGGCCAAGGGCCTGCGCGCGGTCGCGATCGCCTCGTCGTTCTCGCCGCTCGACCCGAGTTGCGAGATCACCGCGCGGGAGATCTTCGCCGAGATCTGCCCCGACGTCGCGGTCACGCTGTCGCACGACCTCGGCCGCATCGGCCTGTTGGAGCGCGAGAACGCCGCCCTTCTCAACGCTGCGCTCCACGACCTTGCCGTCACCACCGTCACCGCCTTCCGCAAGGCGATCGCCGAGGCCGGTCTGGATGCGCCGCTGTTCCTGACCCAGAACGACGGCACCGTGATGCAGGCGGAGACCGCGACCGCTTTCCCGGTCATGAGCTTCGCCTCCGGCGCCACCAATTCCATGCGCGGCGCCGCCTATCTGTCCGGCCTCGACGACGCGATGGTCGTCGATGTCGGCGGCACCACCAGCGACATCGGCCAGCTGCGCCACGGCTTTCCGCGCGAGGCCAACGCGGTCGTCGAAGTCGGCGGCGTCCGCACCCTCTTTCGCATGCCCGATCTGCTCTCGATCGGACTGGGCGGCGGCAGCCATGTCGAACAGGATCCCGTCCGCGTCGGCCCGCTCAGCGTCGGATACCGGCTGACATCCGAGGCCCTGGTGTTCGGCGGCGACCGCCTGACGGCGACCGACATCGCGGTCGCGGCCGGACTGATCGATCTCGGCGACCGCGCCCGTGTCGCGCATCTGCCGCGGCGCCTGATCGAGGCTGCGCTCGCGGATGCCCATCGCAAGCTCGAAAGCGACATCGACCGGATGAAGACCGAGGCCGGCGACGTACCGCTGCTCGCGGTCGGCGGCGGCGCCTTCCTGGTGCCGGAGCGCCTCTCCGGCATCTCGGAGATCGTCCGCGTCGACCATGGCGACTGCGCCAACGCCGTCGGCGCGGCCATCGCCCAGGTCTCCGGCGAGGCCGACCAGGTGTTCCGCGACATGACCCGCGACGAGGCCATCGCGGCGGCGCGCGGCATCGCCGAAGCGCGCGCCGTCCAGGCCGGGGCCGACCGCGACGCGCTCAAAATGGTCGACGTCGAGGACATGCCGATCGCCTATCTCCCCGGCAACGCGCTGCGTGTGCGCGTCCGCGTTGCCGGCGCCATTGCCGAGCCGAACATCGGCGCGGCGGCGTAGCCTCGTCTCAAGCCAGTTCGGCGATCCTGGTCACGCCCGCCTCGGCGCCCTGCGCCTTCGCGGCCGCCATCGATCCGCCGAGATCGATCCCGCGGCAGGCGCTCTCGATCACGACGGCCTCGAAGCCGAGCCGGCGTGCATCGACCGCCGAATAATGCACGCAGAAATCGGTCGCGAGCCCGACCAGAAACGCCCGGCGCAAGCCGCGTTCGCGCAGATAGCCGGCAAGGCCGGTCGGCGTCGTCTTGTCGTTCTCGAAAAACGCCGAATAGGAGTCGATCGCCGGACGAAAGCCCTTGCGGATGATCAATTGCGCCTTGTCGGTCGCCAGATCGGCATGAAAGGCCGCGCCCGGCGTGCCCTGGATGCAGTGATCCGGCCACAGCGTCTGCGGACCGTAGGCCATCGGCACGCTCTCGAACGGCGCCTTGCCCGGATGGCTGGAAGCGAAGGAGCTGTGTCGGGCGGGGTGCCAATCCTGGGTGAGAACGACGTGATCGAACAGCCCGCTGAGCCGGTTGATCACCGGGACGACAGCGTCGCCATCGCTCACGGCGAGCGCGCCGCCGGGACAAAAATCGTTCTGCACATCGATGATGAGCAGCAAATCCTCATTGGTCTTGATCTGCATCCTGCACCCGTTTCACCAGACTTTCACGAGGATGGCCTCGGCCCGCGGCGATCTCAAGCCGACCGGCCCAAGATTCTGCGGCGCCCGCCGAGGGGCAGCCCCACCATTTCGGAATCCCTGCCCTGCAGGGCGGCGCTGGAAACGTCGGGCCAATCGTGGATTCTCCCGGCTGGAGGGTTTTCCCGATGCCCACGACCATGACACGCCGCGCCGCCAGCGACAGCCTCGCGCGCTGGGCCATCGCCACCCTGCGCGAGGCCGGAGCAATCGTCGCATGCGAGGCGCATGGCTGGATCCGCGAGCGCGGCGACCCGCATGCGCTGGCGCGCGCGCTCGGCGCGGCCCGCGACGATCCGCCCCGCGGCGTTGGCAGCTCGGAAGCCGTGGCGGCGATCGAGGATGTCCTCGGCGGGATCGGCGATACCTGCCCTGATTGTTCGCAGCCAGGCGAACTGGAAGAATTGCCGCGACAGGACTTGCCGCAAATAAAATAAGTGATTTCCCTGCACACGCGCCTGCTCTAGCCTGACGCCTCCACCGGGAGACATCACCGTGTCGAGGCGTCCCGCTCCCCCGCTGCGCAAGCCGTGCCCGACCTGCGGGCGCCCGTTGGCCGTGCGGGAGGGCAGCGGCGAGCGCTGCAAGCTGATCTGTCCCGCGTGCGACGGCCCCGACCCGCTGCATTCGCCGAAGGCGCTCGGCTGGGCCAAGGGATCGCTGCGGCCGCCGAAGCGGCCGCAGGAGACCTAGCGCGCGAGCTTGCGCTCGACCTTTTTGCGACTGTTGCCCACCTTCTTGACCGCCTTCTTCACGGCGGAGGCCGAACGTCCGCTCTTCTTGGCTTCGTAGCGCACTTCGTGGTCCTGGCCGCCCGCAACGCGGGCACGGTCCTGCTTGCGTCCGCGGCTGGATGTTGCCGTCGAGGTCTTCTTCTTGGCTGCCATGATGCATCTCCTTGCCAGCGCGCAACGCACGACCCCGCAGGGCAGTTCCGCGGAGCGGCAGCGGCGGGCTCCTCACCATCAGGGTCTCGCGTGGCCGAAGAGAAGCGTCATGCCGATCACCCGATGTCGAACTTGACGCCTTGGGCGAGCGGCAGGCTGCGTCCATAGTTCACGGTGTTGGTGGTGCGGCGCATATAGGCCTTCCAGGAATCCGAGCCGGATTCGCGGCCGCCGCCAGTCTCCTTCTCGCCGCCAAACGCGCCGCCGATCTCGGCGCCGGACGGACCGATATTGACGTTGGCGATGCCGCAATCAGAGCCTCGCGACGACACGAACAATTCGGCCTCGCGCAGGTCATTGGTGAAGATCGATGACGACAGCCCTTGCGGCACAGCATTATGCAACGCGATCGCGGCGTCGAGATCGCGATACGGCATGACGTAGAGGATCGGCGCGAAGGTCTCACGCTCGACCGGACCGGCCTGCGAGCTGATTTCGACCAGCGCGGGCCGCACGTAATAGGCGCCCTCGCAGCCCCCGACCGCGACGCGCTCGCCGCCGAACACGCGCCCGCTTTGATCCCGGGCCGCGCTCAGGGCATCCTGCATGGCGTCATAGGCGCCACGGTCGATCAGCGGACCGATCAACGTGCCCGGCTGCAGCGGATTGCCGATCGCAACCGAGGCATAGGCCTGCTTCAGCCGCGGCACCAGCTGCTCATAGATATCGGCATGCACGAACAGCCGGCGCAGGCTGGTGCAGCGCTGGCCGGCGGTGCCCATCGCCGCGAAGGCCACCGCGCGGAGCGTGAGATCGAGATCGGCCGAGGGAGCGACGATCGCAGCATTGTTGCCGCCGAGTTCAAGAATGGCCCGCGCAAAGCGGCTGGCGAGGCAGGCCCCGACGACGCGGCCCATCGCCGTCGAGCCGGTTGCCGACACCAGCGGCACCCTGACATCGTCGACCAGCATCTCGCCGACCGCACGGCCGCCGATCAGCAGGCCAGCAAGCCCCTCCGGAGCCTCCCCGCCCTCGCGCCGGAAACGGGCCAGCGCGCGCGCCAGCAGGGCGTCGGTCGCCAGCGCCGTCAGCGGCGTCTTCTCGGAGGGCTTCCAGACCACGCTGTTGCCGCACACCAGCGCAATCGCCGCGTTCCACGCCCATACCGCCACGGGGAAGTTGAAGGCCGAAATGATGCCGGTGACGCCCAGGGGATGCCACGTTTCCATCATGCGGTGCTCGGCCCGCTCGGTCGCAATCGTCAGGCCATAGAGCTGGCGCGACAGCCCGACCGCGAAGTCGCAGATGTCGATCATCTCCTGGACCTCGCCGAGGCCCTCGGAGACGATCTTGCCGGCCTCGATCGAGACCAGGCGACCGAGCGCCGCCTTGTTGGCGCGGAGCTCCTCGCCGAGCAGGCGCACCAGTTCGCCGCGCTTCGGCGCGGGCACCAGCCGCCACTGCAAGAACGCGGCATGCGCCTGCGCGATGACCTCGGTCGCACCGGCCTGGGTCTCGTCATGCACCTGCGCCAGCACCTCGCCGGTGATCGGCGAGCGCGCCGCGCGCGCTCCGCCGCGCAGCCGCTCCGGCGCCACGCCGAGCGCGCTCAGGATGTCGGCGGTTTCCACAGCGAGCGAGAGGGAGGATGCTGGACTGGTGGACATTTACAACTCCGAATTTGCCTGCCGCGCCGGTGCGCGTAAGGATTAGTCATGGTCCGTCGGGATCGCCACCCCTGTAGATCAAATTCGGCTGCGGCGCGAGCACAAGGCAGCTGGCGAATCGGCCACTCGGCCATCTCCGCGGGCGGTGTCCTGGCGTCCGGTCGGGCCTGTCGCGAAAAGCTGCTGCGGTTTGCCTTGCGGCCCAGCTTCACTCAGCGTGCTGTTCCGCGGGTGCTGTTCTGGCGCGCATCGGAGCAGTCCCGCGACGCCGATGCGTCCGGGCTGGAGAGGTCGATGGTCCCTCGCAGGATGACGAGGGCGCAGGGAATGCCGGGCGCTGGCCGCAACCCATGGCCCGCCTGCAGCAAAAAAAGCAGGCGGCAGTCACCACAGGTTCAGCCGAACTCCGGCATTCCCTGCGCGATGGTTTTCACAGTTATAACGTGCTCTCCCCGGTGTACGGCTGTCTAGCCACCGTCGTCCAGGAGATCATCATCCACCTGGACTTGACGCCAGCATCGCGGCGCCAGGACCACACGGCTTCCTGTCCGCCGATTGCCGTTCGTCCGCGTGCAAGCACGCTGCGGCAACAGGCGACCATCGCCTTCCCGCCTCACGTGTCGTGACGATCGCGATACGCCCCTCGTGGCGAAGCAGGATGGACGGAGTAGAGCATAATTTCTGGAAAAACGAAAGAACAATCTTGAGCAGGGAAGCCGATTGGATCGGGGCTCATCGGCCACGGCCGGCGACTCGCATATGACGATCAAGGACTACGGGCAATTCTCCTCCACGTCGTGTCCAACAACATTGGCGGACGATCAACAAGGCTCCATCCCTACTCCACGCTCGCCAGCACGATCTCGCGCAGGATGCGCGTCGGCGGAATGCTCTGATCGTCGCGCTCGTAGTTGCCGGCGGTCACGGCGATGACCAGCTGCAGGGCGGGAATGATGTACAGGCGCTGGCCGCCTTCGCCTTGCGCCATCCACATCCGTTCCAGCCGGCCGGCGGCCCATCCCTTGGGCTTGCCGAAGGCGACATCGAGGAGAAACCATTGATAGCCGTAGCGGCGAAGCTCGTCGGCGCTGACGGCCGGCGTCGTGCAGCGGCGGATCCAATCGGCCGGAATGAGCTCCCTGCCATCCCATCGGCCGCCGGACAGCATCAGCGCGCCGATCCGGGCGAAGTCGCGCAGCGTCATGCGGGCGCCCGACGCGGCGAACGGCTCGCCGTCGGCGCCGGCGGCCCATTGCGTCGGTCCGAGGCCGAGCGGATCGAACAGATGCGCGCGGGCGAAATCGTGCAGCGACTGGCCTGATCCTTTCGCGATCAGACGGGCGAGCACAGCCGTTGCTCCGCCGCAATAGGTCCAGTGCGCCCCCGGCGTCTCGACGACCGGGCGCGCCAGGATATAACGATAGCGATCGGCCGCCTCGTCCATGGCGATCTCGCTGTTGCGCGGATCACTGTAAGGCAGGCTGCTCTCGTCCCAGTCGGTGCCCATCGTCATCGTCAGCGCATGGGCAACGGTGAGCCGCGCGCGCTCCGGACTGGCGAGATCGGCATACTCCGGAAAGGCCGCCAGCAGCGGCGCCTCGGGCGCCGGCACCTTGCCTTGCGCGTGCGCAATCCCATAGAGCAGAGCCACGATGCTCTTCGAGCAGGAGCGCAGATCGTGCGGCGTCTCCGCCGTGAACGTCACCGTGCCGATGTCGCCGACGCCGCGCGCACGATCCGGGCCTTCGAAATAGCGCTCGATGACGCGCTTGCCGTCCCGGAGCACGATCAGCCCATGGATATTCCAAAGGCGCCGCTCAGCAAGCGCCTGATCGAGCCGCCGGGCAACGCCTGCGGCGAAGGCATCGCCATCCGCGGCCGAAGCAAAGTCCCACGGCTGCTGTCCCGCGACGGGCAACATCTGCGACGAGACGGCCATGGCTCCCAATCCTGACAGAAGCTGACGACGATTTGGCACGATCGGAAGATCCCGCATGACCCGAACAATGCTGCATTGATAGCAGACGCATTGCTAGCAGACGAGAGATACGCTGACAGCACTCCATTCGACTTGGCCCATTGCCCGGCGGATGATCGGGACTTGCGGCTCGTATCGAGACGAACCGGCGGCGCGATCACCACGGCAACCCGCACAGATCGAGCATGCCGACGCGCGGCGCCATCATGAGGTCGAACACGAAGGGGTCGATGACACCGAACCGGATGCGTCCCTGCCGCGGCTGCTCGGCATGCACCTCGCCGTCGAACGCGCGCCAGCCGAGCTTTTTGTAGAGAGGCGCATAGCGTGGCTCGCAGAACAGCAGGCCGAAATCGACGCCATGCGTGTCCCGCATCTCGGTCACGGCACGGCGCATCAGTTCACCCGCGAGGCCCTGCCCCCGACAGTCCGGATGTGTCGCCACGTCGCCGACGCCGCAGATCCTGACGGGGCCGGCGTCGAGCGTTGCATCGCGCAGATGCAGTGCTGCATGGGCGATGACGTCATCACGGCCGTCGAAGACGAGGATGCGGCTATGCGCATTGGCCCAGACCACTTCCTTCCATGGCAGAGCAGCCAGCACCTCCGCAGACCAGACAGTATCCAACAGGTGGCGCGCGCGCTGCCTGCCGTGCTCGCCGCTCATGATCTCGATGCGATGGCCCATCGGTCGGTGCTCCGTCGGTGGATGGCGACATCTTACAACCAGGCATCTCCATTCACCCCCGTCACCACAACTCGTGGAAGAGCCCGAAGGCTAAGGCTTGCGAACGGCGATGACGAATGCCAAGAGTCGGCCGAGATGTCGCATGCGCTGCAGCGCAAGGGAAGCGGCCGATGTCTGACCTTCGCGTGCTGGCGCTGTTGTCCCTGGCGAAGGCCAGACTGGGCGCAAGGGGCCGAACACTGAATTCCAGGAGATGTCTCCATCCGACGGAACGTTGTTGCGGGATGCGACCACTGGCGATCAGCAGCATGTCGGGACCAGCAGACGTGAATGTGCTGTCACCGAGATCTCAGCTTGCACCGAAATCCCGCGCATCAGGACATTTGCATATGATCGTTCAACATCAGCGCCCGTATCTCGCATCCTATTGCCTGGTGCGCGCCGACGACGCAATCCTGCTGCAGCGGCGCTTCAACACCGGCTATTTGGATGGCCAATGGGCCCTGCCCTCCGGGCACGTCAATGAGGGCGAAGACGCCGTTGCGGCGGCATCACGTGAGCTGTTCGAGGAGACCGGCCTGATCGTCGCCGAGGACGCCTGGCGATTCGTCTGCGCCATGCACCGGCGGACCGACCGCAGCATTGTCGACCTCTTCTTCACCACGGATGGATTCAGCGGCGAGCCGCGCATCTGCGAGCCCGACAAGAGCGACGGCCTGCAGTTCTTTCCGCTCGATTGCCTTCCGCAGGGATTGGCGGGGTACATCGGCGTTGCCATCCAGTGCCTGATCGGGATCGGGCCGTCGCGTGGCACATATTTCAGCGAGGGCTGGTCGTGAGCCGGGGCGCGAACCGCGGCCCGATCTGCTAGGCTGCCGGCCGCTCCGCAACGAGGCACCGGGACCATGGCCGACACGCGCGCAATCCTCACCGAACTCTGGTCATCGCTCCGTCACGAGGCTCAGCTGGCGGCGGCGCGCGATCCGGTCTTCGGCCAGGCCTTGGCGGCTGCGATCCTCGATCATCCCGATCTCGGCAGCGTGGTGGCGCATCAGATCGGGGTTCGCCTGGGCAAGACGGCATCCGAGCGCGCCCGGTTTGCGGCAGTCGCACGCGAGGCCCATGCCGCGGCGCCAGCGCTTGTCGAGGCCGCGAGCCGTGATCTCGGCGCGATCGCGGCCCATGATCCGGCGACCACGGCGCTGCTGCCGCCGCTGCTGAACTACAAGGGCTACGTCGCGTTGCAGGCGTTTCGTGTCGCGCACTGGCTCTGGCGCCACGAACGGTTCGACCTCGCGCTGCTGCTCCAGGCCGAGTCCTCGACGTCGTTGCAGGTGAGCATCCATCCCTCGGCGACGATCGGGACGTCGGTGTTTCTCGATCATGCCACCGGCATCGTCATCGGCGCCTTCGCTGCCATCGGCGACGACGTGACGATCCTGCAGAACGTCACGATCGGACGCCAGGATGCGCTGCCCGGCCGCAGCCCGCGGGTCGGCCATGGCGTGCTGATCTCGTCGGGCGCGACGATCCTCGGCAACGTCGCGATCGGCGACTTTGCCAAGATCGGCGCTGGCGCCCTCGTCACCGCCGATGTTCCGGCCGGCTGCACCGCGGTGGGCGCGCCGGCCCGGCTGACGAATTGTCCGCACAAGCCGATGTCGTCCGGAGCAACGCCGCTCGACGCGACATCATGAGACTGCGCTGACGCACAGGCCGTCAGCCATCGACACGGGGCGCGCGTGACGTCGAGGACAAGACCTGCGCCGTCAGTTCCTCCAGCGGCTTGGCCCCGTCCAGGCGCAGCACAGGACAAGGAAGATCGCTTAGCCACGTCTCATGTTTCGCCAGGGTGCGGCTCGTGCCAATGTCGGCCTCGTCATAGGCCGCTGCCCAGGCGACGAACTCTTCGGTTTCGCGATGACGCGCACCGCCCGGCGCCACCGCTTCCGCGCCGTAGCGGGTGACCTCGCGGACCCGCAAACGCTGCAGCCGAAGCTCTTTCGCGATGGTGATGAAGACGACGAGATCGAAATGCGCGATCAGCGGATCGCCCCAGCCCTGCAAGGATCCGCTCAGCACCCAGCGCCCCCGCGGCAGGAACATCGCCATCATCAGACGCAACCGCTCGGCGGCGGGACGCAATTCGGCGTAAGGTGGTTCGGTCGGCACCCAGATGTAGTCGTCCGTGTCATGATGCGGGACGGCCAGCGCCGAAGCCACGGCCCGGCCAAGAGTGGTCGTGCCCGAGCCCGACGCCCCCGTGATGTGAATACGACAGCTTGTCATGTCCCCGACCATGGCAGCAACAGATGTCGCCGTGATAACGTTGGTCTGGCAGCGATGCCAATGACGAGGCCAAGGACCGCCGTCGTGTCGGCACGGTTTGGCCGAATGAGCTCCGTATTGTCCCGAATTGTATTGTCGGACTGATCCGTCGATTGATCTCGACAGTTTTGGGATCGTGATGTCAGACGCGTCGAGCACCAACCACAGTACTTCACGCGGCAATCAGACTGATCTGCCGCCTTGCC
The DNA here is from genome assembly GCF_013179005.1 of Bradyrhizobium denitrificans. Lineage (NCBI taxonomy): Bacteria > Pseudomonadati > Pseudomonadota > Alphaproteobacteria > Hyphomicrobiales > Nitrobacteraceae > Bradyrhizobium > Bradyrhizobium denitrificans. The sequence goes on from NZ_JABFDP010000021.1 coordinate 88,012, forward strand.
GCAGTTGCGGTCACCCTGCGGGGTCCATCCGCAGCATCCTCAATCCCCGTACCGGGGAGGCCGAGCGCATGTTCGAATGTTCCGCGTGCGGAACTCTCAACTGGCTGGCACCCGGTCGCTGATCGTCTCAGTCGATCGGACCGCCTGGAACCGAGGGAACCTGCCGGTCCTCCTCGGCCGCGAGTAACTCTTGTAGGATTCTGCGCTTCTGCTGATCCGTTTCAGCCTCGAGCAGCTGACGGAAACGACGAATATTCTCGTCGCGGATATAGCGTTCCATGCGGGTTTCCTCCGCGGTGACGGCGGAGACAATGCGAGCAAGTGTGTCCGAGTTCAAGCTGTCAATTATTCCGGACCACGTGCTCGCGGACCATCGTGACCGCTGCTGTTGCCGGTGCGGCGTGCCGTGATGGTCGCGTGCCGCTCGATCGACAGCGTCGGCAGACCTCCGATCTCGAGTGGCGATGACAAACGAAACGGCCGCCCGTGAGGCGGCCGTTCTGCCCGATGTTGTCCACGTCAGTTCGTCATCGCGAAGCGCAGCGTCACGCCGCAGCGCTGGCCTGGATTGCGGGCACGCGGGGCTTGGCCTGTGCCAGATGCACCTTCCAGGCTTCGATCGCGACCACGAACGAGGTGATCGCCCAGAACACAGGATATTCGTAGCCGCCGGTGTTCCAGGTCCAGCCGAAGCCCTTGACCACCTGCAACGCATAGACCGCGAACAACAGCAGCACAGTGGCCCCCAGCGCAGCAAAGCGCGTGCAGATCCCGAGCACCAATGCCACCCCCGCGGCGCATTCGGAGGCTGCGGCGAGCACCACCCAGACTTCCGGCGGATGAAAACCAGCCTTGGCAAAGAAGCCGGCGGTCGCCGCCGACACCGCACCGCCGGCGAATTTCCCGGCAACATGCGGAAACAAAAACAGCCCGCACATAATGCGAAGAATGTTCATGCCATTCGTTAAATCAAAATTATCCGCCTTGATACGGAAGTCGTCCTTGGTGAGCCACATGACTCATCTCCTTTCTGATGAAGGCAATGTTCCAGAACGGAGAGCTGCTGTTGTTGCGGCATATCAAAATCGCTCCGCGTTTCATGCAGGACTGATTTGCAGCACGCGAGGCGAAGCGCGCGAGCAGCCGCAAAGCAGACCCAAGCGGTCAGCGACACGCCGCCGCGGAGAGCAGATTCCCTATTCATGACGGCGACTCGGACTTAATGTGAGACGCTCCGCGGCTGATGCCGCAGGACATCGCTTCGTCTGATTGCAGAGGTTCGTTTTCACATGGATATGCCGCTGTGGCGCTGGTCGGCCACGCAACTCGCTTCCGCCATCCGCAACAAGGAGATCACGAGCCGCGAGGCGGTGACGGCGTGTCTCGACCGGATCGCTTCGATCAACCCCGAACTGAATGCCGTGGTGTCGGTGCAGGCCGACGATGCGCTCGCGGCCGCCGACCTCGCCGACCACATGGTGGCGGCGGGGACCACGCTCGGCCCGCTGCACGGCGTGCCGGTGACGACCAAGATCAATGTCGACCAAGCGGGGCTGCCGACCACCAATGGCATCGTCGCGTTCAAGGACAATATCGCCAAGGACGACGCGCCCGTGGTGGCCAATCTGCGCCGCGCCGGCGCGGTCATCATCGGGCGCACCAACACGCCGGCGTTCTCGATGCGCTGGTTCACCGACAATGAGCTGCATGGGCGCACGCTCAATCCATGGCGGCCCGACCGCACCCCGGGCGGCTCGAGCGGCGGCGCGGCGGTAGCTGCGGCCACCGGCATGTGCGCCATCGCCCATGGCAATGACGGCGGCGGCTCGATCCGCTATCCGGCCTACTGCACCGGCACCGTCGGCCTGCGCCCGTCCTTCGGCCGCGTGCCCGCCTTCAACGGCACCGCGCCGAGCGAGCGGCAATTGTCGCTGCAGCTGATCTCGGTGCAGGGCGCGATCACGCGCAACGTCGCTGACGCGCGGCTCGCGCTCGCGGCGATGGCTGCCCCCGATCCGCGCGATCCCTGGCACGTGGCGATGCCGCTGGAAGGGCCGCGCCGCGATCATCCCGGGGTCGCCGTCTGTCTCGATCCGGCCGGGGTCGGCATCGCCCCGGAGGTGGAGGCCGCCGTGCGCAAGGCGGCGGCGATCCTGCATCGCGCCGGTTACGAGGTCAGCTGGCGCGATCCGCCGGACGTCGCCGCGGCCGCCAAGGCGTGGAATGATTTCGCCCAAGGCGAGGCGCGCCTGACGCTGTCGGCGCAGATCGAGCAGCATGGCGACGCACTGGCGCGGCGCGCCTTCGCATTGATGATGGCTCGCACGCCGGAGCTCGACGTCCCCTCACTGATGCAGCTGTCAGCGGCGCGCGCGACCTATCTGCGGCGCTGGCAGGCGTTCATGCAGGAGCATCCGCTGGTGCTGTGTCCGGTGGCGATGGAGACCGCCCTGCCCTACGGAGTCGACATCGAAAGCGAGGCCAGCGTCGACCGGCTGTATCGCTCGCATGTCTTCCTGTTCGCGACCGCCTATCTCGGGCTGCCCTCGATCAGCGTGCCGACCGGCGTGCATGAGGGCATTCCGATCGGAGTCCAGATCGTCGGTCCGCGCTTCCGCGAGGACCTCGTGCTGGATGCCGCCGCCGCGGTCGAACACGCCGCCGCCGAGGCGCCGCCCCTGCTGTCGTCGTGAGCCGCAGGCTCAGCTGCCCGTGCCGGACCAGACGGTCTCGGCCTTGGCGGCATCGAGGGCCGCAGCCAGCTCGTCGATCCGGTAGGGCTTCGACAGGATCCTGACGCCCGCCTCCTTGGCGGCGTGCACGGCGGCCCCCGAATAGCCGCTGGTCAGCAGGATCGGCACATCGCTGCGCCGCTTCTGGATCTCGCGGGCGAGCTCGACGCCATTCATGCCGCCGGGCATCATGACGTCGGAGAACACCAGATCGACCGCGCGTCCATCGGCGAGCGCGCCGAGCGCGGCGGCCGCGCTGGCTGCGCGGGTCACCTCATAGCCCAGCTGGCGCAGCATCTCGCTGACCAGCGCGGCGACCTCGTCATCGTCCTCGACCAGCAGGATCCGGCCCTCATCGCGATGCCGGAGTCGCGGCCGGTGCAGGTCGACGAGATGGTGCTGACGGCCGGATGCGGCGTGCTCGGAGCGCGGAAGGTACAGGGCGATCGCGGTCCCCCGGCCGACCTCCGAGTCGATGCACACCGAGCCTCGCGACTGCTTGGCAAAGCCATAGACCTGGGCCAGCCCCAGCCCGCTGCCCTTGCCAATATCCTTGGTCGTGAAGAACGGCTCGAAGACGCGAAGGCGGACATCGTCGGTCATGCCGGTGCCGGTGTCGACCACCGACAGGCGGACATAGTCGCCCGCGACCTCGTCATCCTTCCAATTCGGCAGGTTCTCGCCGCGGACCACGATCGTGCCGCCGGTCGGCATCGCATCGCGCGCGTTGACGGCGAGATTGAGCACCACCAGCTCGAGCTCGCCGGGATCGACCTCGACCGGCCAGAGCGTGTCGGGAAAATCGAACATCACATGGACGTCACCGCGCAGGCTGCGATCGAGCAGTTCGCGCATGCCGCCGATCTGGCGGGCGATGTCGACCGGTTCGGGCCGCAGCTCCTGCCGGCGCGAGAACGCCAGCAATTGCCGGGTCAGGCTGGCGCCGCGCTGCGCCGCCTGGATCATGCCGTCCATCAGACGCCGACGCCGCGCGGGATCGGCCTGGCGGTCCAGCATGTCGAGCCCGCCGGAGATCACCATCAGAAGATTGTTGAAATCATGCGCCACGCCGCCCGTCAGCCGGCCGATCGCCTCGATCTTCTGCGCCTGGCGCAGCGTCTCCTCGACGCGCGCCCGTTCCGCCATCTCGACGCGGAGCTGCTCGTTGGATTCGGCCAGCGCGCGGGTCCGCTCCACCACCAGCCGTTCGAGCTGCTGCGCCGTCTGCTCGCGCGCCTCGATCAGCGTGCGGATCTCGTATTGGCGGCGCCGCGCCCGCAATGCCGACTGCACGGCGCTCATCAGCGTGATCGGCTGGATCGGCCGCTCGAGCAGCGAAACGTTGCGCAGCGCGGCCACCAGGTTGCGCCGCCACGCGGCGACCGCGGGTTGCTCGCGGTGGCTCGTCAGCACGATGAAGGGCAGGTCCGACCAGGCCGCCTGCCGCGCGACCCATTGCGTGAGCCCGGCCGTGTCCTTGGCAAACAGTCCCTCTTCCGCCACCACGACCGCGCCGACCCCGGCGCTCAATTCATCGACCAGCTCGGCGAGCGAGGCGCAGACCCGGGTTGCGAGCTTCGTGCTCCGAAGCAGCTCCGCGGACGCCGGACCGTCGCGTCCGATCGGAGCGAAGACGAGCACACGCTGATCCAGCTCAGTGCTCATCTGGCGTGCCCCGCTCAGGGAGGACGCTGCCCGCATAATGCGGGTTGCCCGTGAAGATCCCGCTGAACTCGGTGAGCGGCGGCCCGAGCGAGAGGCCCGCGCCGCTCAAGCGGAACTCGCGGATCGTATGCTCGTGATGCCCGCTCCGCTTCTTGACGACGGACAACGCGCGGCGGACCGTCCCCGCCACCTCGAAATAGCGCAGCATCAGCACGGCGTCGCTGAGATAGCTGATGTCCAGCGGTGTATCCATCGGCCCGACCAGGCCGTGTTGCGCGAGCACGAGGATGGTCAACACGCCCTGCTGGGCGAGATAGCTCAGCAGCTCGTGCATCTGCAGGATCAGGAAGCGCTCATCCGGCATCGCGTTGAGATAGCCGTTGAGGCTGTCGATGATGATGATACGCGCATTGTCGTGCTCGACGCTGCGCCGGACGATCGCGCCGAACTCGCCCGGCGACAGCTCGGCCGGATCGACCTGCTGGAAACGGATCAGGCCCGAATCCAGGTGCCGCTGCAGCGGCAGGCCGAGCGTGCGCGCGCGCGCTTCCACGGTGCCGCGGCCCTCGTCGAACGCGAAGAACACCGCATGCTCGCCACGCTCGGCCGCCGCGATCGCATAGCTCAGCGCGACCGACGATTTGCCGACACCGGCCGCGCCGATCAGCAACGCATTGGTGCCGCGTTCCAGCCCTCCGCCCAGCAGCTGATCGAGCTCTGCATTGCCGCTGGAGGTGAATTCGCCCTCGAACGAGCGGTGATGCTCCGAGGCGACGAGGCGCGGAAAGATCCGCAGGCCGCCTTGGCTGATCGTGAAATCGTGGAAGCCGCCACGGAACGAGATGCCGCGCATCTTGATCACGCGCAGGCGGCGGCGTTCGGAGCCATATTCGATCGCAAGCTGCTCCAGGATGACGACACCATGCGCCACCGAATGCAGCTGCAGATCGTCCTGCGACGACGACAGATCGTCGAGCAGGATGACCGTGCAGTTGCGCTTGGCGAAGAAGTGTTTCAGCGCCAGCACCTGGCGACGGTAGCGCAGCGGGCTCTGCGCCAGGAGGCGGAGCTCGGACAGGCTGTCGATCACGATGCGGGCGGGGTTGATGCGCTCGACCTCTCTGAACATCAGGCCGGTAGTTTCGCTGAGCTCGACCTCGGCGGGATGGAACACGGTGAGCTCCCGCTCCGGATCGAGCGTGGTCTCCGGCGGCACCAGCTCGAACATGTCGACGCCGTCGAGCGACCAGCCGTGACGCTGGGCCACGACCTCCAGCTCACGCTTGGTCTCGGACAGGGTGATGTACAGCACGCGTTCGCCCAGGCTCTGGCCCTTGAGCAGGAATTGCAAAGCGATGGTGGTCTTGCCGGTGCCCGGCCGCCCCTCGTAGAGATAGAGCCGATTGGCGTCCAAGCCGCCGCCGAGAATGTCGTCCAGACCCTCACTCCCGGTCGAGACGCGCGCGCTCATCTTGGCCTCGCCGCTCTGTTGGCTGCCTGGCAGCTCCTTCGTCATTCGAACACTCCGTCGTCAGCGCGAGACGCGCCATCGGTCGCCGCTGCGGAGATCGCCCCACGCGACGCCCGCGGCTCCTCCGCACAAGGAACACGGCCGATCCGTGTCAGGTTCCGAAGGAACCGCGTCCCGCTGACACGGCCGTCGCGCATCCACGACCGTCGGCGGGAGCAGCCGGGTCGCATGTGGGGGGCTCGGATAGATCAGGTGGAATGGCCGACCGTGTCGGCCATGGTGGCGCCGCGCGCGCCGAGCGGCTTCTCCGGGCCGGTGGTGGTGTCGCGCAGGGTCTGATGCTCCAGTTCGGCGTCGAGCTCACCGCCGATCAGGATCACGATGGCCGAGATCCAGATCCAGGTCATGAAGCCGATCGCCGCGCCGAGCGAGCCGTAGGTGGCGTTGAAGCTGCCGAAATTCGCCGCATACCAGGAGAACAGCGCCGATCCTCCGAGCCACAGCGCCGCCGCCAGCGCACTGCCCCAGCTGATCCAGCGCCATTTCGGCTCCTCGCGATCCGGCCCGTAGCGGTAGATCAGCGCGAGCCCGAGCGACACGCAGACGAAGATCGCGGGCCAGCGGCCGATGCGCAGCAGGAGATCGGCGGCATCCGACAGGCCCATAGAATGCAGCACCACCGGGACCACGACGATGGCGCCGATCGCCACCAGCGCGAACAGGATCGCGCCGCCGGTGAACAGCAGCGAGATCGCGTTGAGCTTGAAGAAGCCGCGCGTCTCCGGCTCGCGATAGACCACGTTGAGCGTGTCGAACAGCGACTTCATGGCGGCATTGGCGCTCCACAATGAAATCGCCAGGCTGATCCCGAATGTCAGACCGAGGGCCTGGCTGCCTTTGGCGGAGACCCGCGTGAGCTGATCGCGCGCAATATCGATGGCGCCGCCCGGCAGCAGCCCCTGCAGCTGCTCCAGATGCCCGGTGATCCTGGCCGGATCGGAAAACAGGCCATAGATCGCGACCAGCGCCGCCAGCGCCGGAAAGATGGCCAGCAGCGTATAGAACGTCATCCCCGCCGCCAGCGCCACGATCCTGTGCTCGGTGATGTTCTGATAGACCCGATACAGGACGTCCTTCCACCCTCGCGCCGGAATCTCGGACGGCGCGTTGGCGAGCCGGCCTCGGTCATCCCCCAATGCGGTGCTTGATCTCTGGCCACGCATCTCTTCGGAACGCTGCTCGAAATACTGGATCAGAAACGCCAGGCCGAGCAGCGCCAGCATGCCCCCGGTGCTCGGTCCGCGCATGCTGCGCATGCCGAGCACATTCGGCGTCTCCTGATGTGCGTCCTTAGACTTCTTCGATCGACCGAACATGGGAGAGCATCCGCTGTTGCCGGGAAGCAACCGAGCGAGTCCGCGATTGTTCCGGAGCGGAGCCGGAGCGCCCGCACGCTTGATGCGTTAAGTGTGGACGTGAGCTGGCGATAACAGTTAATGTTGTGCGTGAGGAACGCGCTTGCACAGCCCCGCGTTGCAAATGCACCTTTCAACGCAAGGATAATTCGATGCGCCGCCTGCTATTTGCTTCGCTGTCCGCCGCCGTCCTGGCGGGTTTCGCCGCGATCTCGCCCGCGTCCGCCGCGCAGGACCGCTATTGTCTGCAGGGTCGAAGCTGGGGCTATCCCGGCAATTGTCAGTTCGCCACCTATCAGCAGTGCCAGGCGGCCGCGTCCGGCACCAGTGCCGGCTGCGGGATCAACCCGGCCTATGCCTACGCCCGCCAGCGTGGCGGCTACTATCCCCGCTATTGAACGCGGCTCCCCGGCCTCCGGCACCGCTTCTAGGACTCGCTTGATGTGTAGGGGTGCGGCGGCTGGGTCGCCGCTCCTCGGATGCCCCTTTGATCGCACCGACTGAAGCGATCGTGAAGCTCCGTCCGCCGCATTGCGGCAGGACCACCGACCTCCTCGACGTTCGGACAAAGGCTCTCTGCTCAGGCGCAGGTCGATGCTGCATGGCCGCATCCCCTCCTCCGTTCGCCGGCCATCGCAATCGGAACATTGCCCGTCGCCACAGCTTATAGGGCAACGGATCCAAACGGAGGAGGACACCATGGACGGACTGATTTACCTCGTCGGCTTGATCGTGGTCATCATGGCCATTCTGTCGTTCTTCGGCCTGCGCTGAGACCAAGGCCATGAGCATGGAAACCACGCCGATCGCCGCGGCACCCATCGGGCGCGCGGCTGCCGACCGCTGGACGCTGCAATGGACCCCGGTCATTGCAGGCGCTCTCACCGCCGGTGCCGTCTCGTCGATCCTGGTCAGCTTCGCGATGACGGTGGGGCTCGGGGTCAGCTCCACGGCGCCGACCTGGCGCGACGCCTCCGTGGCGCTGTGGCTGCTCTCCGGCCTCTACCTCGTGCTGCAGGCCCTCGTCAGCTTCGGCTGTGGCGGCTACGTCGCCGGACGCGTGCGCGCGCCCTATGATCTCGCCGAGAGCGACGAGACCGAGAAGCGTGACGGACTGCATGGCGTCGCGTCCTGGGCGCTGGCGGTCGTGCTCGGCACCGTGCTGGCGGCCATGGTTGCCTCGGCGGCCAGCAGGCCGAATCCGTTGAGCTCGCCGCAGACGGTCAATGAGCCGTCGGTGCTGAGCTACGAGATCGACCATCTGTTCCGGGCCGCACGGCGAGCACCGAGCCCTGACCTCGCGCTGGCGCGCAGCGAAGCCGGCCGGATCCTGTTGACGGCGTCGAGCCACAGCGGCGTCAGCGCCGACGATCGCAACTATCTGGTCCAACTCGTCGGCGCGACGACCGGGCTTGCCGGTCCTGACGCCGATCGTCGCGTCGACACGACGATCGCGAACGCGAAATCGGCGCTGTCACGTTCACGCGCGAGCACGACCATCCTCGCCTTCTCCGTGGCAACCGCGCTGCTGCTGGGCGTGGTGGCGGCATGGATGGGCGCGGAAAGCGGCGGGCGGCATCGCGACGGCAAGCCGGTCACCGGCTGGATGCTGCACGCCAACCGCTTCAGCCGGCGGCGCGACATGTGGCGTCGCCCGGCGTCGATGCCGGAATAAGCCTCGACGATAACGGCCCGGTCGATGACCGGGCCGTTATTCGCGCATGGAGGGCGAGCTGCTCAACTGAGCAGACGTCGCATCAGATGCGCATCCGCGCCATAGCTCGCGAGCTTGCTGTCGCAGTTCTCGGCTGCCATCGCCGCAAACCCCTGCTTCGTCCAGAACGGCGTCGAGCCGTTGACCGCGACCAGCGAGAGCGACGGCAGGTTGAGATCGCGTGCATGCCGAACCAGCTGCGCAACGATCCAGGACGCGGCACCGCTGCCGCGGGCATCCGGCAGCAGCGCCAGATCGTGGACGTAATAGGTCGCAGCCGCTTCGGGGAGACCGCCGAGCAAGGCGTTCAATGCCGGTGGCTCGCCCAGATGCCACGGATGGCTGATCACATAGCCGGCGATCTCGCCGCCCGTCATCAGCACGCGGCATCCCGTAGCATGCAGACGCAAACGCTCAGCAAACACGGCGTGGTCTTCGGGATAAGAGGGATGCACCCGGGCTGCAATCACATCGACACTGGCGAGGTCGTCGACAGTCATGGCACGCCAGTTCGAGCCAGCCACGTTGGCTTGACGTGCGCTCATCTGGCGAGCGACAGCCATCGCTCGCTGGCCGACACCGCCGCCGGCCAAAGCGCATCGGTCGGCAATCCCCGGTGCAGCGCCTTGCCGACCTCGCAGATCGACAGGAAGGCCGACGACCGGGCCTCTTCGGTCTCGAACGGCTGCGCGTCGCTGGGGCTCCGCACCAGCCCCATCAACCCATTCAACATCTGCAATGCAGCATCCGGAGCCGCAGCCTGCGCCGACCTCAGCGCCGCCACCACCTGCTCGGCCTTTTCCGTCTCCGTCACCAGCGCCTCTCATTCGGCCCAAACCACGCGACGTTAGCAAGCTGAAGACCGCTCCGCAACGCGGTCAGCCCGGCCCGGCACCGGCATGTCCTCCTCGGCGGCCTCGTGGTGGTGGCGGCGCTCGGCAAGCTGGGTCACGACCTGCTTAGATGGGACCTGACATGACTCTTGTCGCAACCTCCCAATGCTTCCACCAGACACAGCGGCCGCGATCCCATGATGGGTCGTGAACCTGATCCGGCTTGATCTCGCGTGGCCTGGAATACAGCAGCGTCCGACGCGCGCGCGGCCGCGAAGGTTTCCGGTGAAGGAACGTCCTGCCCGTCCCGCGCAGAGGAACAATATGAACTTGCGAATGTTGAGATCAATTCCGGGCGCAAGATTCTCCGCAACCGATGGACCGAGGATGGGCGCGGGATGCAGGCAGGTTTTGCGTTGACCAAGTTGGCCGACCGGCTGACGAGCCTGATAGAACTGTCGGGCGACGATCTGGAATTGCTGGCGCGAATGCCCAGCTCGATCCGGAGCTTCGCCTCGCATCATGACATTTGGCGCAAGAACGACGAACCCTCCGTCTGCTGTGTTCTCCTGCAGGGCTATGTGTGCTGGAAGGACACCGACGCCGGGGCCGGCCAGATCACCTCCATCTACGTTCCCGGCGATGTGCCGAACCTGTACACCATGGTCTCGCCTGCCGTGACGGCCACGCTGTGCACGCTGAGCCCGGTCGTGGCCGCGTTCGTGCCGCATGCGTTCTTTCGCGAAGCGAAGGCACAGTCGGCGCGCCTCGCCCATGCCTTGACGCTGACGTCGCTTGCGGAGACCGCGACGCTGCGAACATGGCTCACCAACCTCGGCAGCCGGGATTCCCTGAGCCGCGTCGCACATCTGATCTGCGAGATCACAGTGCGGCTGCGCGCCGTCGGCCTCGGCCGCGATCTGCGCTTTCCATCTCCCTTCACCCAACCCGATCTGGCCGCAATCTGCGGCATCTCACCGGTTCATGCCAATCGCACCATTCAGGAGCTGCGGCGCCGCGCGCTGCTGCATTGGCATTCACGCACGATCGCGGTGACCGACTGGGCGGGCCTCGTGCGGCTGGCGGACTTCAACGCCGATTATCTCATGCTCCGCCGGCTGCCGGTGCTGGAGACGCATTCGGCTCCGCGGCAGGCGTCCGATCCCCCGCTCGAGTTGCAGCAAGCGGCCATGTTGACACGATCGCCCACGCGCCTGCTATGACGCGGGCCAGCGCGCCTGCAGAGACGCGGATGGTCGACTCCCTTGGCGGGTATCACCTCGACATCATGGTCGCCCGCATCTTCAACAGCGACGGGCCATACCGTCTACGACGGCTCCGGCAGCCAGACGCGCAGCTTCATGCTGCTCGGCTGGCGTCCGCAGCTTCCGCCGAGCAGCGACAATTGGGCTCTCGCGACAACGCGGCGTCAGCTGCCGCTGCTCTTGCCGGAGGCCAGCGATCTCGCCATGTCCAGATGCTTCTGCAGAACCGGCACGGTCTGCTGGGCGAAATCCGACAGCGGCGATTTCGCTGCAGCTTCCTTCTTGTATTTCGCGATGTCCTTCTCGTGATCGCGAACCATGGCCTTGGCAAAGGCCTGGTCGAAACGGTTGCCCTGGAGCGCGTCCAGCCGGTTATAGATCGCCAATTGCTGCTTGTTCGGTTCCGACGGCACCGTGATGCCGTTCTGTTGCGCCAATTGCTGCGCCTTCTGCAGATGATCCCCATGGTCCTGCTGCAGCGCCTGCCCGAACTGCTTGACCTGGTCGCTCTGGCCCTTCTGCTGCGCCAGCTTGCCCATGTTCACCTCGGCGAGATCGCCTTCGATCGCTTCGGTCATGAAGTGCTGGTCCTTGGCGGCCGATTGTCCTTTCGGCGCAGCGGTCGCGCCCGAAGCCACGAGCAGGGTCGTGGCGCAGGCGGCCAGTGCGGTCTGGATGATTCGCTTCTGATGAGCGCCGATCAGTCTGGTCATCGTCGATCTCCGAGGGTTGAGAGCCGTATCGTCGCCACGGCAAGAGTCGGAGCCTGCGATGGTTCCTAGGATCGTGTCGGCCGCCGCTCTCCAGGGGGGTCGGCGAGCCCGGCGGCACTCGGGTTCCCGCCGAACAGCGTGGCTGGGACGTTCTGCCTTGCTCGCGTCGGCGGGCAGCGCGCGGCGACCGCGGGCGCTTCAGCGAGCGGTCACATCTTGCCCGAGGGCCAGCGCCAGCACGCGCCCGAACTGATCGGCCTGCGCCGCGCTGCCACGCCAAGCCACGACCTGATCGGGACGGATCAAGGCGAGATCGGCTTCATAGAGCTCGCGCAAGGCGCGCGGCAAGGTCACGATCGTCAACTCAGCGCGAAGCGACCTCGCGTCGTCATGCAGCCGATCCTCGTCGACGTCGCAGCCTTCGAACCTCAGCAGCGTCCATTCAAAGCCGAAGCGATCGTACAGCGACACGTCGTGCTGCAGCCAGACGTGCGGTGCGCGGCCCCCTGGACAGGCGCTCGGCACATAGACATTGGCTGCATCGGGGGGCGGCACAGAGCCGTCGGAGACAATGATCGGCGAGCCATCGTAGCGGCCGCCGAAGGTGATACCGGGGATGTTGAACTCGGCGCGCGCATGCTGATCAAGATAGACGCCGGCGCTGCGGCGCGCCTCGGCTCCCGCATCCGTCGCGTCTTCGATCTCGGGCGCGGCCGCGAACAGGCCGAGCGAGTCGGCGAAGCGTCGCGCGTAGTCAGTGTTCCGCAACGCCAGCGGACGGCGCTCGGCTTGGTAGCTGTCGAGCAGCCGCAGCGGACTGACGCCCTTGACGACGCTGGCGAGCTTCCAGCCGAGATTGACCGCGTCCTCGATCGCAGTGTTGTAGCCGAGCCCGCCGGTCGGCGTGAACAGGTGCGCGGCGTCGCCACCGAGAAACACCCGGCCGCGCTGCATGCTCTCGGCAACGAGCGCGTGGCCTGCGGTCCAGGTCAGATGCGAGAGCACCTCGCACGGAATGGCCGCGCCGCATGCGCGCTGAAACGCCGCTCGCGCATCGGCCGAAGTGATTGCGCTCTCATCCTCGCCCGGCCGCAACTGGGTATGGAAGGCGAACTCGTCGTGCCCGTTCACGGCAGCCATGAACGCCCGGCGATCGCCGTTGAAGCAGACATACATCCAGGCGCGGGCATGCGGAACGCTTGCGTAGAATTCGGGCGAGCGGACATAGACCGCGAGCATGCGGCCGCCCATGAAATCACGTTACACGCCGGTGGTGCCGCCATAGGAGATGCCCAGGGATTGACGGACCGTCGAACGCGGACCGTCGGCTCCCACCACGAAGGATGCGCAGATCTCGAAGCGCGCGCGGTCACCGAGGCGTTCGACCTCCGCTACGATGCCGTCCTCGTCGGCCCGATAGCCGATCAATCGATGACCGTAATGCAGCTGAACGCCCGGGAGCTGCGCCGCGTGCCTGCGCAGGATCGCCTCGACAAATTTCTGCGACACGCGATGTGGCAACTCGGCCGCGCTCCACGACCCGGACAGCTCCTTGACCAACTTGGTGGCGCGCGCGGCCGACGGCAGCTGGAATCGCGCGAGCTCATAGGTCGCGTAGCGGGTGAAATAGGCAACGTCGGTCGGATAGCCGGACGGCAGGCCGGCGCGTCGGATCTCGTCGGCGAAACCGAGCCGGCGGTAGTGCTCCATCGTTCGCGCCTGGGTCGCATTGGCCTGGGGGTTGAAAGCCGTGCCCGGCTTCTCATCGATCAGAATGGTGGACACGCCGCGGCGGCCGAGCTCGTTGGCGAGCATCAACCCGCAGGGCCCGCCGCCCACGATCAGGACGGAGGTGGTCGATCGTGGCGCCACGGCGCTGTTCCCCTGGTGTTCAAGGGACGCTACAGCGTCCGGTCAAATAGTCAAGTAACCTGACTATCTGACGGACCCAGCGTATCGAAGCGCGCACCATAGGCCGACAGGCCCTCGACGATCGCTTCCATCGCTGCCTTGCCGAGCTCCTTGCGCATCTCCGCCTCGGCCACGTCGACGGCATCGCCGAATGCCTGAAGCCATTTCATGCCGGCCGGCGTGAAGCGCACGATGCGCGCACGCCCGTCCTGCGGATCGACCTCGCGCGCGACCAGCCCGAGCTCCGCGCATTGGTCGACCAGCTCGCCCATCGCCTGCTTGCTCATCGAGGCGCGGCGCGCAAGCTCGGTCAGCCGCGTGCCGTCGACGTCGAGATTGCGGGTGAGGCTGACATGGGCGATGCGCGTCGCGCCGTGACCGCTGGCCGCCATGAGTTCGAGAACCCGCGACTCGAACCGGCGCACCGCATTGTTGAGCAGCCGGCCGACATTGGCGTGACGCCATGCGGCCGCCGTCGGCTTGGCCGGACGTGCCTTCGGTGAATGTCGCGCCGTCATCTCGGGATCACCTTGTTTCATCGCCGCGCGGGTTCAGCGTAGCAGCGAAAGATCATACGGTCGGAAAATCCGCGAGAATCATACGGCCGCGCCGGACCGGCCTCGCACATCAAGCTCGGACCAGGACTTGGCAAATTCCGCAATCCGCGCGCACAGGCACGTCGCCGCGGCGCTGGACGAGAACCGATCTGATCGCGGGAAAGATCGAGGCACCGGGATAGCAAAACGCTTGTGCCTGAAAGAATGGTCGGAGCGGCAGGATTCGAACCTGCGACCCCTGCGTCCCGAACGCAGTGCTCTACCGGGCTGAGCCACGCTCCGACTTGGGAAGCCGGCTTATAGCCTCGGGTTTCCATCTCCGCAAGGCACACGAGGCAGGAAATCGCATCGAAATTGCCGATGTCAGGACGATGGGTTAACTGCTTGAGGCGTCGAGACTTTGAGGGAAGGACCTGGCGCGGGCGCAGCCCAGCGCCGCATTTGCGCGCTTCATTCGAACCGCTCCGCCCGCTATAGCCGGACAGCAAAATCACCATCATCCAGCTCCCTTGATGCCCGCGCCCGAGACCATCGCGATCGAGACCAGGATCCTGCCCGCCGACGCGACCGGAATCGCCGCCGCCGCGGCCGTGTTCGCGCGTGGCGGGCTGGTGGCGTTCCCGACCGAGACCGTCTATGGGCTCGGCGCCGATGCGAGCAACGCCGCGGCGGTCACCCGGCTCTACCAGGCCAAGGGCCGGCCGGCCTTCAATCCTTTGATCGCCCATGTGGCCGACGTCGCCGCGGCGCGCCGGATCGGCCGCTTCGATGCCGTTGCGGAACGCCTCGCCCAGGCGTTCTGGCCCGGACCGCTGACCCTGGTGCTGCCGCAGGCGGAGGGGTGTCCGGTGGCCGATCTCGCCACGGCCGGGCTCGATACAGTTGCGATTCGCGTGCCCGCGCATCCGGTTGCGCGCGCGCTGCTCGCGGCCTTCGGCGGCGCCGTGGTGGCGCCCTCGGCCAACATCTCCGGACATGTGTCACCGACCATGGCGGCGCATGTCGCGGCGGACCTGGACGGCCGGATCGACCTGATCCTGGATGGCGGCGCGGTCGAGGTCGGCGTCGAATCGACCATCATCGGCTGCTTTGACGAACCCACTTTGCTGCGCCCGGGCGGCGTCCCGCGCGAGGCGATCGAGGCGGTGCTCGGCCGCCCTTTGGCCCGAGCTGCCGCCGCCGAGGCGCAGGCCTCCGAGCAGCCGCTGGCGCCGGGCATGCTCGCCTCGCATTACGCCCCGCGCGCTGCGGTGCGCCTCGCCGCGACGGAGGTCGCGCCGGACGAAGCGCTGCTCGCGTTCGGCCCGGTGGCGATCCCCGGGGCGGCCGACGCCGCGGCCATGCTGAACCTGTCGCCGTCCGGCGATCCGGCGGAGGCGGCGACGCATCTTTTCGGCTATCTTCGCAGCCTCGACGCCAAGGGGGCGCGCAGCATCGCCGTGATGCCGATCCCGGATGACGGGCTGGGCGAGGCCATCAACGACCGGCTGCGCCGCGCCGCCGCGCCGCGATAACACTGGAAACGACCCACGATGAACATCAGCCAGCCAGCTTTGCCGCCGCTGTCCCCCGAACTGATCGCGCAATTCGCCGCCATCGTCGGCGAGCGCCAGGCGCTGACAACGGAGACCGACGTCGCGCCTTACGTCACCGAGGAGCGCAACCTGTTCCACGGCCGCTCGCCGTTGGTGCTGCGCCCGGGCTCGACCGCCGAGGTCGCGGCGATCTGCCGGCTCGCCAGCGAACATCGCATCGCGCTGGTGCCGCAGGGCGGCAACACCGGTCTGGTCGGCGGCCAGACGCCACACAATGGCGAGGTCGTGGTGTCCTTGAAGCGCATGGACAAGATTCGCGATGTCGACACCGCGTCGAACACGATGATCGCCGAGGCCGGCGTCGTGCTGCAGGTGGCGCAGCAGAAGGCCGCGGAGGTGGACCGGCTGTTCCCGCTGTCGCTCGGCGCCGAGGGCAGCTGCACCATCGGCGGCAATCTCTCCACCAATGCCGGCGGCACCGCCGCGCTCGCCTATGGCGTGGCGCGCGAGATGGCGCTCGGGCTGGAGGTCGTGCTGGCGGACGGGCGCGTGCTCAACGCGCTCTCCAAGCTCAAGAAGGACAACACCGGCTACGACCTGCGCAACCTCTTCATCGGCGCCGAGGGCACGCTCGGCATCATCACCGCGGCGAGCCTGAAGCTGTTTCCGAAGCCGCGCGCGATCGAGACCGCGTTTGTCGGGCTGAAATCGCCGGAGGATGCGCTCAAGCTGCTTGCGATCGCGCAAGCCGAGGCCGCGGGCAGCCTGACCAGCTTCGAGCTGATCGCCCAGATCGCGCTCGACTTCTCGATTCGCCATGTCGCGGGCAACCGTGCGCCGCTGTCCAGCCCGCATCCATGGTTCGTCCTGATGGAACTATCGTCGTCGCGTGACGATGCCCGCGCGACGCTCGAGAGCATCCTCGAGCAGGGCTTCGAATCCGGCATCGTCGACGACGCCGTCATCGCCGACAACCTCGCCCAACGCATGGCGTTCTGGAAGCTGCGCGAGGACATCTCCTGGGCGCAGAAGCCGGAGGGCGGCTCGATCAAGCACGACATCTCGGTCCCCGTCGCGGCGGTGCCGGCCTTCATCGCCGAGGCTAATGAGGCTGTCGTCAAGACGGTGCCCGGCGCGCGTCCGGTGCCGTTCGGCCATCTCGGCGACGGCAACATCCACTACAATGTCAGCCAGCCGATCGGCGCCGACACCGCCGATTATCTCGCGCGCTGGCACGAGGTGAATGCGGTCGTGTTCGAAATCGTGCTGCGGATGGGCGGCTCGATCTCCGCCGAGCACGGCATCGGCGTGCTCAAGCGCGACGAGTTGCCGGACGTCAAGGATCCGACTGCGATCGCGCTGATGCGCGCCATCAAGGCGCAGTTCGATCCGCTGGGGATCATGAACCCCGGCAAGGTTCTCTAGGGTCTCAGCGCACTCATGGACACCGCCCCTCTTCTCGTGATCTCCGACATCACCGATGCCGACGTGCCCGCCATCATCGCGCTGTGGCAGCGCTGCGGGCTGACGCGGCCGTGGAACGATCCGGCTGCCGACATCGCGCTCGCCCGCCGCGGCGACAATGCCACCGTCCTGGTCGGCCGCGTCGGCGGCGCCATCGCGGCGTCCGCGATGGTCGGCCATGACGGCCATCGCGGCTGGGTCTATTACGTCAGCGTCGATCCCGATCATCGCGGCCGCGACCTGGGCCGCGCCATCATGGCTGCCGCTGAGGACTGGCTGCGCGCCCGCGGCATCGCCAAGCTGATGCTGATGGTGCGCGGCGACAATACGAAGGTGCAGGCGTTCTACCAGACGCTCGATTATGCGGTGCAGGACAGCGTGGTGTTCTCGAAATGGCTCGACGGCCGCCCGCCGACTCCCGGAATGAAATAGAGGTTCAGCATGAGCATCTCGAACCGCATCCGCGTGCACGAGACGCGCGTGCTCTCCGATCACTATGGTACGCTGACTTCAACCAAGTTCGAATGGCGACGCGACGACGGCAGCTGGCAGATGCAGAGCCGCGACGTGTTCGACCGCGGCAATGCGGCGGCGATCCTGCCCTACAATCTCGCCCAGCGCAGCGTGATCCTGGTCAAGCAGTTCCGCTACCCCGCCTTCGTCAACGGCTACGACGATCTCCTCATCGAGGCCGCCGCGGGGCTGCTCGATGATGCCTCGCCGGAGGAGCGCATCCGCCTCGAGGCCGAGGAGGAAACCGGGTTCCGGCTGCACGACGTGCAATTCGTGTTCGAGGCGTTCATGAGTCCGGGCGTCGTCACCGAGAAGATCCACTTCTTCGTCGCCGCCTACGAGCCGCAGATGCGCGTGAGCGCCGGCGGCGGGCTGGCGCATGAGGGCGAGGAGATCGAGGTGCTGGAGCTTGCCCTCGACGACGCGCTGGCGATGATCACCGATGGCCGCATCCAGGACGCCAAGACGATCATGCTGCTGCAGCACGCGGCGCTGAGGATCTTCACATAGGCCGCATCCCGGTCTGGACGTGATGGTCTACGCTCTGCTCCTCCGCGACAGCGGAGGACCCAGTGGTCCACAATGCATCCGCCTCAGAACAGGCTCCCCTGCCCATCATCGGCGGCAGAGGTTGTATTTTTTCTAGACACAACCTTCTTTGCCGGTTTGCGCTGCGCGTCTTCAGCGGCGCGCATCTCGTCGGTCATCGGCAGCAATAATTGCTCATCGTCGTTGGCGACCGCGTTGACGCGCGTCGACACCTCGTACCAGGCGAACTCGCCCAATTCGGGCGCGACCATCAGATGCATCACGTCGTCGGCATCATCCGCGCGGCAGTCGAGCCAGAGCGAGAAATCGTTCGGCCTGATCGTCACGGGAACACGGTGATGCAACGCCGCGAGATCGGAACTTGCCGCCGCGGTGACGATCGCGACCGTATCGACCTCCTCGCCATTGGGTCCCATCCAGGTTTCCGCGAGCGCCGCAAACCCCAGCGGCGCGCGATCACGACGATGAATGAAGAATGGCCGCTTGCGACCATCGATCAGTTGCCACTCGTAATATCCATCGGCGGGCACAAGAACGCGCCGCCGCCGTATCGCATTCTTGAACGCGGGCTTCTCGCGTACGGTCTCCGAACGCGCATTGATCAGGAGCGTGAAACTACGGGGATCCTTGACCCACGCCGGCATGAAGCCCCAGCGCATCAGGCGAAAATGCCTGATGTCCTGATCCAGCAAAATTACGGGAATCGGCTGCGTTGGCGCGATGTTGTGGCGCGGCGGAAAGTTCGGTTGCTCCTCGTAGCCGAAGATTTGCCGGAGCGCTGCCGGAGGTGAAGTGATCACGAAACGTCCACACATAATCTCACTCAAATCGTCGTGTGTTCAGCACCTTTTAACTCCGGTTGCGAACACTGCAGCCGATGACTGCAGCGGCGACCCAATCCGTGCCTTCCGATCGCACGACCCAACGACCGGCGGGCAGCGCCATTGATCCGGCGCGCGCCGCGATCCTGCGTGCTGCCAACATCAACCCACGCACCGGCCTCGCCACCGACTATCTGAATCATTTCAACGAAGCCGTGATGCTGCTCGAAATGATTCCCGACATTCCGGAATGCGCCGAGGATTTTCTGGCGTGGTCGCCGCTGACCTATCCAGAACACTTCACGCACACCAATTTCAAGGCCCGAGATCTCGTCATCGAGGCCTATGAGCAGGCCGATCCGTCAATTCGCGACAAATTCGACCATATCACGAAGACCATGACCGACATCCTGCTGGCGGTCGGCAGCGCCATGCGCGAGGCCAAGCAGGACGCCACCAAGGCCAAGCTTGCCGAGCAGGCCGCAGGCTGGGTCAAGCCGTTGGTGTCGCAGGCCGGCGGCATCATCAATGGCGACATCGAGTTCGATCCGGAACCGGTGGCGGAAGTCGATGAGGTCGACGCCGTCGACGCCATCATGGCGAGCTTCTGATCCGCAGAACGGAGCTGCGGAGCGACGGTCTTCACGTTACGGTGCCCCCTCCTGGAGCCGCCTTGCGATGAACGACCCAGCACCTCCGCGCCATCCCCAGCTCGCCGTCAGCGCCGCAATCTTCCGGCAGGGCAAGATCCTGCTGGTGCGCCGGGCACGGTCCCCCGCCCGGGGCGTCTATACCTTGCCGGGGGGCCGGGTGGAATTCGGCGAAAGCCTGCACGAGGCTGTCGCGCGCGAGGTCCTGGAGGAGACAGGGCTCAGGATCGCCGTCATCGGCCTCGCCGGCTGGCGCGAGGTGTTGCCGCCTGCGGGGAGCGGCGGCCATTACGTCATCCTGCCATTCGCCGCGCACTGGGAGGAAGGCGAGCCCCGGCTCAACCATGAGCTGGACGACGCCCAGTGGCGCGTTCCCACGGCCCTGGACGGCCTGCAGCTCACCGACGGACTGCCCGAGGTCATTGCCGCCGCCCGGGCGCTGCTCTAGATCATGATGCGTTTCGACGGAAACGCATCATGATCTTTCCTCTTTGTCGGAGCATGGTCGTTTCGGAAAACCGGTTTCCCCGTCTCCGGATCATGCTCCAGGCCCGCCTTGCGTCCGCCATCGCACAGAGGCATATGACCCCGGTGTTTCCGATCTTCGCCAAGCGCCTGTTCGCCCTCCTGATGCTCGCCGCGGCTTGCGCCGCCGTCCCGGCGCGCGCACAGGACGCGGCTGCGCCGTTCGATGGCGATCTGCAGCGTCTGGCCGAGATCCTCGGCACCCTGCATTACCTTCGCGGCATCTGCGGCAGCAATGAAGGCGCCAAATGGCGCAACCAGATGCAGGCGCTGATCGACGCGGAGACGCCGGCGGGGGACCGCCGCGCCCGCATGATCGCCGGCTTCAACCGCGGCTATAACGGCTTCCAGCAGACCTACCGGACCTGCACGCCGGCGGCGATGGTCGCGATCCGGCGCTATATCGACGAAGGCTCGAAGATTTCGCGCGATCTCACGGCGCGCTACGCCAACTGAGCCGATCGCGTTATCCACGATTGTGTTAACCTTGTTAACCTTTCCTAAAGAACTGGCCTAGGCGTCCGCGCCCTGCGTGGTAAACCTCATTCGTCCGGCGCGCCCGCGCTCGGAATTCCACGCGCCTTGCGGCCCCGCCAGACTGAATTCAATGAGCTATCCCGTCACCTTCAGCGTCCTTCCCGCCGCCTTGCCCGACCATGAGCAGAAGCAGGCCGCGCTCAGCTACCTCAACGAAGCCTGGGCGGAAGCGCGCCATGACGGCGTCGATGGCGACTGCCTGGCGCAGGCCAGCCTGTTTGCCGCGCTCGCCGAGCTCGTCAGCACCTATGGCGAGGACGCCGTGGCGACCTTCGTCGAAGGCATGCCGGAGCGCGTCCGCAACGGCGAATTCTCGCTGTCGCGGGCAACGCAGTAAGACGGCTCCAAAACAGCCGTCATGCCAGCGAAAGCCGGCATCCGGTACGCCGTGACCTCTCGGTTCATCACGACTGCCTGTGAGTACGGGATCCCTGCTTTCGCGGTGATAACAGCAGTGGCTGAGGCAACATCTGCGAGCCCCGGCCTCAGCGCTCATCATGAGTCGCGATGCGTCGGCTGGGCAAAGGCGCGCCCATGTTGATGGTTTGATGCGACGCTGTCGCGCGCGCCGTGCCCACCATCGTGCTCCGAGCCTGCCTCTCGACGGTGGGCCCGCGACCGCCCTGCGGGCGGCTGCCTTGCCCACCCCACGTCTCAAACGCGCTGATCCAGGCCGGCTTCGCCTTCTGGCGTTGCCGCGGCCGAGAGCGTCCGCCTGACAAACAAATCGCACGCTGATTCGTCCGACGGGCTGGGCGGAGCCGATCAACTCATTTCGCGGCGCAAAATATAGGAACGGCCTTCACGTCCCCTTCGAAGGCGGAACCATCGAGCTAACGACAATTGCCCGGAACGGGCACCGTCACAGACAAATAATTAGGTAATGTTCAGCTACGATGACGAAGCACTGTTTCGAGGTCCCGCTCGATCTCGATCACCGTGCTGCGACCTGGTCACCGCCGCATCGAAATCGGAATATCCATCGCAGACGAGCAGGCCGGAGTTTGCAACTGTCTCGTGAAGCCTCCATCAAGGAAACGTTGAAAGAATAGTCGGGGATTTCTGATGATTGCGCCGGAAGAAGAAAGGTTGCTGAAAACTTACCTGGTCGAGATGTTCGGCCAGATTAGCAGCATGCGGCGCGAACTCGCGGCTCTTCAAGGCGACGGCAAGGGCAGCTTCGCGTCGATGACCGACACCCTCGACGCGATCGTGGAAAATACGGAAGTCGCCGGCAACGCGATCCTCGAGAGCATGGAGGCGATCAGCGCCAGCGTCGGGAAGCTGCAGGACGTCAAGGACCCGAAGACCGCAGCGGTCTGCGACGAGATCGTCGACAGCACCAACAAGGTGTTCGAGGCTTGCGCGTTTCAGGACCTCACCGGGCAGCGGATCACGCGCGTGGTCAAGTCGCTGAAGTTCATGGAGGACCACATCAACAAGCTGGTCCGCATCTGGGGCAAAGAGGAACTGGCGCGGGTGGCCGCCGAGCTTGCTGCCCCAAAGAGCACGACGCCGGACTTGCTGGAAGGCCCGAAGCGACCGGGCGTGGCGATCTCCCAGGACGACATCGACAAGCTGTTCGGGTGAACTGCCCCTATTAGCGCAGCCAACGATCAGACGCTGGTCATGGGAAGCGTGACGCCCGCTCTGCGTCAGAGCGCGCGCTCCCAATGACGGAGCAAATTAACGCGCAGCGCCACTATGGCCGCAGCGTCTCCATGAACCGCACCGGTTCGCCCGTCGACGGCGTCAGCAGTTCACCTTGCCACATCACGCGCTGGCCGCGCACGAACGTGCCGACCGGCCAGCCCGTCACGCGCACGCCGTCATAGGGCGTCCAGCCGGCTTTCGAGACGACCCATTTGTTGGTGATGGTTTCGCTGCGCTTGAGATCGACGATCGTCAGATCGGCGTCATAGCCGGCGGCGATGCGGCCCTTGCGGGCGATGTTGTAGATGCGGGCGGGGCCGGCGCTGGTGAGGTCGACGAAGCGCTGCAGCGACAGCCGGCCGGCGTTGACATGGTCGAGCATGATCGGCACCAGCGTCTGCACGCCGGTCATGCCGGACGGCGAAGCGGGATAGGTCTTGGCCTTCTCCTCGGCCGTGTGCGGGGCGTGGTCGGAGCCCAGGATGTCGACGATGCCTTGATGCACGCCCCACCAGATCACGTCGCGATGGTCGGCCGAGCGCACCGGCGGATTCATCTGCGCGTAGGTGCCGAGCCGCTCGTAGCACTCGGGCGCCGCCAAGGTGAGGTGATGCGGCGTCGCCTCGACGGTGGCGACGTCCTTGTGGTCGCGCAAATACACGATCTCTTCCTTGGTCGAGATGTGCAGCACGTGGATGCGCTTGCCGGTCTCGTGCGCGAGATTGACGAGGCGTTGCGTGGCGCGCAGCGCCGCCTCCTCGTCGCGCCACACCGGATGCGAGCGCGGATCGTTCTCGACGCGCAGGCCCTTCCGCTCGTTGAGGCGGTATTCGTCCTCGGCATGGAACGCGGCGCGGCGGCGGATCACCTGGAAGATGCGGCGCAGGCTGTCATCGTCCTCGACCAGCAGCGATCCGGTGGAGGAGCCGACGAACACTTTCACACCCGCACAGCCTTCGGCGCGCTCCAGCACCGGCAGTTGCTCGACATTCTCGCGGGTGCCGCCGATGAAGAAGGCGAAGTCGCAATGCATGCGATGCCGGCCCGCTTCGACCTTTGCCGTGAACGCCTCCTCGGTCACCGTCAGCGGATTGGTGTTGGGCATCTCGAACACGGCGGTGACGCCGCCCATCACGGCGCTGCGCGAGCCGGTCTCGAGATCTTCCTTGTGCGTGAGGCCAGGCTCGCGGAAATGTACCTGGGTGTCGATCACGCCGGGCAGCACGTGCAGGCCTTTGCAGTCGATGATCTCGGCGGCGGAAGCCGTGCCGAGATCGCCGATCTCGACGATGCGGCCGGCTGAAATGCCGATGTCGCGGACGCCCTCGCCATCCTGATTGACCACGGTGCCGGATTTCAGAATCACGTCGAAGCGCGCGCTCATGAAGCCCTCATAGGATTTCATTCTCCTCACCACCCCAAGACAGATCGATCATGCTGCGCGCCTGCCCATTTACTGGCCTGTACGGCAGCGCCCGCCTTGATCTTTAGAATGAAGCCACCGCGTGGGGGCGTTTCAGCCTTGTGGTTTATGCCAGGGCGGCTTACGTTTCAGTGCGGCCTGTCGCAAGAGGTTTTTCGAATGAAAGCGACGTTTCTCGACGACCGGGGCGTGGTCCAGGTCAGCGGCGACGATGCACGCAAGTTCCTCAACGGGCTCTTCACCACCGACGTCAGCAAGCTGCATCCGGGCGAGGCCCGATTCGGCGCGCTGCTGACGCCGCAGGGCAAGATCATCGTCGATTTCCTGGTCACCCAGGTGCCGGCGACCAACGGCGGCGAGCGCTTCCTGCTCGACGTTCCCCGCGCGCTGGCGCAGGCGCTCACCGACAAGCTCAACGTCTACAAGCTCCGCGCCAAGGTCGCGGTCAGCAATCTCTCCGACCAGCTCGGCGTGATCGCGGTCTGGGACGGCGCCGTAGGCGCCACGCCGGAGCCGAGCTTCACCGATCCGCGTCACGAGAGCCTCGGCGCGCGCGTCATTGCGTCACAGGGAGCGCTTCAGGACATCGCCGGAGGGCTCGGCGCCGAGGTCGTGACGGCCGACGCCTATGAAGCGCATCGCATCGACTGCGCGGTGCCGCGCGGCGGGCTCGACTTCATGTATGGCGATGCCTTCCCGCACGAGACCAACATGGACCGGCTGCACGGCGTCGACATTGGCAAGGGCTGCTATGTCGGCCAGGAGGTCGTGAGCCGCATGCATCATCGCGGCACCACGCGGACGCGGACGGCCAAGGTGCTGCTCGACGGGCCGAGCCCCGAGCCCGGCACGCCGATCCTCGCCGGCGAGAAGAGTGTCGGCACCATGGGCTCGGCGTCGCAGCAGAAAGGCATGGCGCTGCTGCGCATCGACCGCGCCACCGAGGCGATGGAAGCCGGCACGCCGCTGACGGCGGGCGGGCTCACCTTGCGTGTTGCGGATCTCGAGGCCCTGCAGGGCGCGCCGAAGCAGACGGTCGCCTGAGCGCATCGAGATGGGTCGCGCCGCTGTCGTCCATCCGGATGGTCTGACCCGCTGCCCCTGGCCGGGCAGCGACCCGCTCTATGTCGCCTATCACGACACCGAGTGGGGCGTGCCGGAATATGACGACCGCGCTCTCTATGAGAAACTGATCCTCGACGGCTTCCAGGCCGGGCTGTCGTGGATCACGATCCTGCGCAAGCGCGACAATTTCCGCCGCGCCTTCGACGACTTCCAGCCGGACAAGATCGCGCGCTATTCCGACAAGAAGATCCACGCGCTGATGAACGATGCCGGCATCGTGCGCAACCGCGCCAAGATCGAGGGCGCGATTCTCAGCGCCAGATCCTGGCTGAAGATCCAGGAGGAGAGCGACGGCTTCTCGAAGTTCCTGTGGGACTTCATGGACGGCACGCCGAAGGTCAACGCGTTCAAGACCACCGCGAGCGTGCCGGCCTCGACGCCGCTGTCGGTCAAGATGTCGAAGGAGCTGGCCTCGCGCGGCTTCAAATTCGTCGGACCCACGATCGTCTACGCCTTCATGCAGGCGACCGGCATGGTCAACGACCATCTCGTCACCTGCTTCTGCCACGAGACCTGCAGCGGCAAGCGCCGCGCCCCGCGCCTCAAGATCAAATGACCACCAAGACCGCCCCGAACGGGCAGGACCGCGTCTGGCAGCGCATGCTGTCCGGCCGGCGGCTCAACCTCATCGACCCCTCGCCTCTCGACGTCGAGATCACCGACATCGCCCACGGGCTGGCGCGCGTGGCGCGCTGGAACGGCCAGACCTCGGGCGCGCACATCTTCTCGGTCGCGCAGCACACGCTGCTGGTCGAGACGGTGATGCGCGCGCGCAAGCCGAACATCGATGCGAGGCTGCGGCTCGCGGCGCTGCTGCACGACGCGCCGGAATACGTCATCGGCGACATGATCTCGCCGTTCAAGGCGGTGCTGGGCGGCAGCTACAAGAGCGTCGAGAAGCGGCTGCTCGGCGCGATCCACATCCGCTTCGGCCTGCCGGCGGAGCTCGCGCCCGAGATCGAGCGCCAGATCAAGGCCGCCGATCGCGGCGCCGCCTTCCTGGAGGCGACGAGGCTCGCCGGCTTCGCCGAGACCGAGGCGAAGAAGCTGTTCGGCCGCGATCCCGGCCTCCCCGAGGCCACGGTCATGGATTATCTGACGCCGTGGAGCGCGGCCAAGGCCGAGAAGCGGTTCCTGACCCGCTTCAATCTGGTGCTCGGGGACGCAACCCATTCGGGGAATTGAGCCATGCCGTTGACGCCGGATGAGCGCCACAACGAGCGGCTGAAACTGCTGGCCAACTGGGCCAATACGCTCGCCACCGCGATCGTCTCGGTCGGCGTTTTCGTGCCGATCGGGCAGGAAGTCTACGGCTTCCTGCCGCAAAATACCGATCCGACGCTGGTCTATGTGTCCGCCCCGATTTGCTTCGGTGCCGGTTTGCTCCTACATTTGGGAGGACAATGGGTCCTTGGAGGGCTCCGATGACGACCGGTCAGATCTATGCTCTGAGCATGCCGCTCGCGGTGGCCGCGATGGTGTGGCTCTACGCGATTGTCCTGCGTCGGCCGTGGGCCGAACCGGCCGTCGAGCGTCCGGTGCAGCCGCCGTCCCGGCGCGACGGGCTGCGCGACAGTCTGGTGGACCGGCTCGACCGGATCAATGCCGAGATCGAAGGCAAGGCCCACCTCGCCCGCCAGGAGCTGCGGCAGTTCAAGAACAGCCGCTGAGCCGCCATCTCTGCGCCCCCGAGGCGCCGGCCGCGGTCCAACCCGCGCTTGGCACGATCGACGCCGCAGCCCCCCGAAAGCCGCTTTTGTGTGCGGGCCCGCGATCGTATAATCGGGCTTTCAAAGGCCCGATATGATCCACGTCTGCTCGCTTGCCGCCTTGCCCGAAACGGTGCGCCTCACCGGCGCCAGCCATGTGCTGACGATCATGGCCAATGTCGAGCAGGTGCAACGGCCGGAGACGATCCGGCCCGAGAACCACCTCAGGGTCTCGGTCGACGACATCACCGAGCAGCTCGCGGGCTTCGTGGCGCCCTGCGAGGAGCATGTCACGCAGGTGCTGGATTTCGTCCGCGGCTGGGATCGGGCTGCGCCGCTGGTCATCCACTGCTATGCCGGCATCAGCCGCTCCACCGCGAGCGCCTTCGCGGCCGCCTGCGCGCTCAATCCGCATCGCGACGAGTTGCAGATCGCCCAGGCGATCCGGGCCGCCTCCCCGATCGCCTCGCCCAATCGGCTGATCGTCAGCCTCGCCGACAAGGCGCTCGGCCGCGACGGCCGCATGGTCCGGGCGCTGGATGCGATCGGCCCCGGCGCCATGATGGTCGACAGCGTGCCGTTTCGGATCGATCTGGAGTGAGCCGGTCGCGACGGCGCGCCGGGTAGCCTGCCACCTCGCTTGAACTTCAACTCCGCCGTTTGACACTCAAGGAACTGCAGCCATCGTGGCGGCCCGCGCGTGCCGCCCGGCGACCAGCTGCGCCATCGCGGGCCGACCGGCCCTGTTGCCTTTCCACGACGCCGGCGGGCGCCACTGATCAATAAGGACTCCTCGGCGTGATGTTCGATTGGCCCCTGGACTGGATTGCACTGCTGGTCGCGTTTGCGGCGCTCGCCTTCGCCCGCAAGACCTCCGATCGCTTGGCCGAGGTGCAGGCCCGGCTGGCCAAGCTGGAGGCTGCACGCCCGATTGGGATCGCACCGGCGGTCCCCGGCGCACCGCCGCTGAGCCCGCTGCAGGAGCCCGCCACAGCCCCGGCGGTGCCGCCGCCACTGCCGGAGGTGACGGAGCCCGCTTTGCAGCCCGCAGCCGTCACGGCGGACCAGACGGCCGACCCCGGCCCCCCGGCCGTGCCGCCGCTGCCCCAGCCGGTGGCCGGCTTCGAGGAGCGCATCGGCACCCGCTGGGTGGTGTGGATCGGCGGGCTGACGCTCGCCCTCGGCGGCTTCTTCATGGTGCGCTATTCGATCGAGGCCGGCCTGGTCGGCCCCGAGGTGCGCGTCGCGCTGGGCGCGCTGTTCGCCGCCGCGCTGCTCGCCGCCGGCGAGTGGACCAGGCGCAAGGAAAGCATCTCGCAGATCGCCGCGCTGCCGATCGCCAATATTCCGGCGATCCTGACCGCCGCCGGCACCGCGGTGGCCTTCGCCACCGTCTACGCGGCCTATGCGCTGTACGGGTTCCTGCCGCCCGCCTTCGCCTTCGTGCTGCTCGGCCTGGTGGCGCTGGGTACGCTGGCGGCCGCGCTCCTGCATGGTCCGGCGCTGGCTGGGCTCGGCCTCGTCGCGGCGTTCACGACACCGGTGCTGGTGTCGACCGGCGAGCCGAACTATTGGGCGCTGTATATCTATCTCGCCATCGTCACGGCCGCCGCTTTCGCGCTGGCCCGCGTGCGGCTGTGGCGCTGGCTCGCGATGACCTCCATCGGGCTGTCGTTCCTGTGGACGCTGCCCGGGCTCGACATGGGCATCGAGACCGTCGCGCCGCACGTGTTCCACGTCATCGCCGGCTTTGCGCTGGCGGCGCTGATCGTCGTCTGCGGCTTCGTGTTCGGACCGGCCGCCGAGAACGACGACGCCGAGCCGATTTCATCAGCCGCGCTGGCCGTCTACCTGCTGGGCGCGATGCTGGTCGTGCTGGCGAGCTTCCATGATGGCCTCGCGCTGATCGGCTTCACGGTGCTGGTCGCGGCGACGCTCGCGGTGGCCTGGCGCGCTCCGAGCGCGAGCGGCGCAGTCGGCGCGGCGGCCGCCACGGTGTTCCTGGTGTTCGCCGAATGGGCGCTGCGCGACAATCCCGACCTCCTGGTGCTGCCCGGCGGCGCGCTGCCCTCGATGGGACCGAACCCGCTCGGGGCGTCGGTGTCGTGGCATCTGGTGACGGCGGCGATCTTCGCGATCGGCTTCGGCGCCGCCGGTTTCCTGGCGCAGGGGCGCTCGGAGAATGCCGTTGTGCCGGTGGTGTGGTCGGCGGCCGGCGTGTTCACACCGCTCGCACTGCTGGTCGCCCTGTACGCGCGCATCGCCCATCTCGATCGCTCCATTCCGTTCGCGATTCTGGCGGTGGTGCTCGCAGCAACCCTGGCCGTGGCGACCGAGGCGCTGACCCGGCGGGAGGAGCGGCCCGGCCTCAGTTTCTCGATCGCCTTGTTCGCGACCGGCACGCTGGGCGCGCTGGCGCTGGCGCTGACCTTTGCGCTGGAGAAGGGCTGGCTGACGATCGCGCTCGCCCTGATGTCGCTTGGCACCGCCTGGATCTTCGAGCACCGGCCGATCCCATTCCTGCGCATCCTGGCCGCGGCCTTTGCCGGGCTCGTGGTGCTCCGCATCGGCTACGACCCGCGGATTGTCGGCGCCGATGTCGGCACCACGCCGATCCTGAACTGGCTGCTCTGGGGCTATGGCGTGCCAGCGGCGTCGTTCTGGGGCGCGAGCTATCTGATGCGCCGCTATGGCGACGACGCGCCGCTGCGCGCCGTCGAGGCCGCCGCGATCCTGTTCACCACCCTGCTCGCCTTTCTGGAGATCCGCCACGCGGTCAATGACGGCGACATGCTGGCGGTGCCCTCGCTCGCGGAGATCGGGCTGGATGTCTGCGTCGCGCTGGCGCTGGCGATCGGGCTGGAGCGGCTGCGCGCGCAGAGCGGCAGCGTGGTTCACAATGTCAGCGCTGTGATCCTGACCGGCTTTGCCGGGGGCGCCACCCTCTTCGGATTGCTGCTGCTCGAGAATCCAATGATCTCGGACGTCACGATCCAAGGCGGCCTGCTCAACATCCTCATCCTGGCCTACGCGTTCCCGGCGGTGCTGATGCTGCTGCTGTCTTATGCGGTGGCGGGGCGCCGCCCCCCGGCCTACGGGAATACGCTCGCAGCCGGCGCGCTGATCCTGGCGCTGTCCTATGTGAGCCTCGAGATCCGCCGGATCTATCACGGTCCCGACCTGACCAGCGGGCCGACCAGCGCGGCCGAGCAGTACACCTACTCGATCGTCTGGCTCATCCTCGGCGTGGCGCTGCTCGGGATCGGCGTCATCGTGCAGTCGCAGCGCGCCCGCCTTGCGTCGGCGATCGTGATCGCGCTGACGATCCTGAAGGCCTTCCTGGTCGACATGTCGGCGCTCACCGGGGTCTGGCGCGCGCTGTCGTTCATCGGCCTTGGCCTCGTGCTGGTCGCCATCGGCTGGCTGTACCAGAAGGTGCTGTTCCGCCGGCAGCAGCAGGCTCCGCCTGCTGCGCCGGTGGCGTAGACCTCACGCTGCGCGCACCGACTGGAGGAAGCTCGCCACCTCACGCTTCAGACGATCGCTGTCGGAGGCCAGCGACTTCGCGGCATCGAGCACATGCGTCGACGCCTGGCCGGTCTCCGCCGCGCCCCGCTGCACGTCGACCACGTTGGACGACACCTGCTGCGTGCCGTGCGAGGCCTGCTGGACGTTGCGCGCGATCTCCTGGGTCGCCGCGCCCTGCTCTTCCACGGCAGCGGCGATCGCCGAGGAGATTTCCGACAGCCGCTCGATGGTGCCCGAGATGTCGCGGATGGCGCCGACAGATTCCTGAGTCGCAGCCTGGATGCTGCCGATCTGCTGGCCGATCTCGTCGGTCGCCTTCGCGGTCTGCTCGGCCAGCGCCTTCACTTCGGAGGCGACCACCGCGAAGCCGCGGCCGGCCTCGCCGGCGCGTGCCGCCTCGATCGTGGCGTTCAGCGCCAGCAGGTTGGTCTGCCCGGCGATAGAGTTGATCAGCTCCACGACGTCGCCGATGCGGGCCGCGGCCTTCGACAATTCGCCGACGCGATCGTTGGTCTGGCGTGCCTGCGAGACGGCCTCCTGCGCCATGCGCGCCGATTCCTGCACCTGGCGGCTGATCTCGGTGATCGATGATGACAGCTCCTCGGTGGCCGAGGCGACCGATTGCACATTGGTCGAGGCTTCCTCCGAGGCGGCTGCGACCTGGGTCGAGATCTGCTGCGAGCGTGTCGCCGTCGACGACAGCGCGCCGGCGGAATGCTCGAGCTCGGTGGACGCCGAGGACACTGTCTGCACGATCTCACCGATCGTATTCTCGAACTGGCGGGTGAGGTTGTCGACGCGACGGCCGCGCTCGATCTTGGCCTCGGCGTCGCGCGCGGCGAGCGCATCGGCCTCTCGCTTCGCGATCAGCGCCTCCTTGAACACCTGCAGGGTGTCGGCCATCGCGCCCATTTCGGTCGGCTCACCGCGGTGCGGCACCTCGGCCGCGAGATCGCCCTCGCCGAGCGCCTGCATCGGCTTGATGATCGAGGCGATGCCGGAGGAGACGTCGTGCACGAGATAGAAACCGACGCCGACGCCGGCTGCGAGAGCCCCGAGAATGATGGAGGTCACGACCCAGAAGGTGACATTGTAGCTGTCGGCCGCGTCGCGCGTGGCCGTCTCCGCGCCCTTGTCGTTATAGTCGATCGCCTTGGTGAGAATCTCCTCCTGCGCGGCCGCCGCCGCGCCGGCGGGCTTGAACAGCGCATCGACGTCGTCGGGCAGCTTGCCGATGCTCTTGCGCGAGACCTCGAGCACTTTCTCGGCCTCGGCGGTGTATTTGTCCCAAGCGCGCGTCCAGGATTCGTAGATGCTGCGCTCCTCGGCCGTCGAGATCAGCGGCTGATAGGCCTTGATGTCCTTCTTCACCTTGTCGAACACATCGGCAATGCGCTTGTCGTTGTTGGCTTTCGCCTCCGGGGTCAGCGCCATCACGTGGGCGCGCAGCGTGAGCCGGTAGACGTTGATGTCGGCGCGCAGGTTGCCGAGCACCCGCACGCTCGGCAGCCAGTTGGTGGAGATGTCGACCGTTCGTGCGTTGATGCCCTGCATGCTGCGCAGCGCCAGCACGCCCATGCCGGACATCACCACGAGGAGGAGTGCGATGACGGCAATGATCTTGAGGCGAATGGAAAGCTTGGACACGTCCGTTGATCCTCCGCGAAAAACGTCTCGCACGGCCGATCGCATCTGCACGGCCGACAGCAGTGTTGCGGCGCCCGGCGCGCCGCTGCGAAACGGACAAAAGCGGCGGCTGCCTCACGCCAGCCTGCCGCTTTCTCAGCAAAGTTCCGTTAATGCTGAACGTCGTACGAATACGGGTTCGGCAGCATCGATTCCTGCAGCAGATCAGGCTGCGCGGACTGATTGCAAGAATGAGGCGACCTCACGCTTCAAGCGGTCACTGTCGGACGCCAGCGATTGCGCTGCGGACAGCACATGCGACGACGCCGTTCCCGTCTCAGTAGCGCCGCGCTGCACGTCGACCACGTTCGAGGACACCTGCTGGGTGCCCTGTGACGCCTGCTGGACGTTGCGCGAGATCTCCTGGGTGGCGGCGCCCTGCTCTTCCACCGCGGCGGCGATCGCCGACGAGATCTCGGACAGCTTTTCGATCGTCGTCGAGATCGCCTTGATCGCACCGACCGATTCCTGCGTCGCGGCCTGGATGCCGGACACCTGCTGACCGATTTCGTCCGTGGCCTTGGCAGTCTGCTCCGCCAGCGCCTTCACCTCGGACGCGACGACCGCGAAGCCGCGCCCGGCATCGCCGGCACGGGCGGCCTCGATGGTCGCGTTCAGCGCCAGCAGGTTGGTCTGGCCTGCGATCGTATTGATCAGCTCGACCACGTCGCCGATGCGCGCGGCGGCCTTGGTCAGCTCACCGACGCGATCATTGGTCATACGTGCCTGCTCGACCGCCTCATTGGCCATGCGCGCCGATTCCTGCACCTGACGGCTGATCTCGGTGATCGACGAGGACAGCTCCTCGGTGGCGGAGGCGACCGACTGCACGTTGGTCGATGCTTCCTCGGAGGCCGCTGCGACCGCGGTCGAAATTTCCTGGGAGCGGTTTGCCGTCGAGGACAGCGCGCCGGCGGAATGCTCGAGCTCGGTCGACGCCGACGACACCGTCTGCACGATCTCGCCGATCGTCGCCTCGAACTGGCGCGTGATGGCATCGACGCGGCGGCCACGCTCGATCTTGGCTTCGGCATCGCGCGCAGCGAGCTCGTCGGCTGCCTTCTTGGCGATCAAGGCTTCCTTGAAGACCTGCAGCGTGTCCGCCATGGCGCCGATCTCGGTCGGCTCGCCGCGATGCGTCACCTCCGCACCCAGGTCGCCCTTGGCCAGCTCCTGCATCGGCTTGATGATCGAGGCGATGCCCTGCGAGACGTTCTGCACCAGATAGAAGCCGACGGCGACGCCGGCGATGACGGCCGCCGCGATGATCGAGACGACGAGCCACATCGCGCGTGAGTAGCTGTCGGCGGCGTCCCGGGTCGCGTCGGCGGCGCCCTTGTTGTTGAACTCGATGTCCTGGACAAAGTATTTGTCGGCATCGCGCGCGATCGCGGCTGCGGACTTCTCCAGCAGATCGGTGGCCTCGCGCGGAAGCCGTCCGACACTGTTATTGGACGCGTCCATCACCTGCTTGATGACGACGACGTACTTCTCCCAGGCTTGCACCCAGTTGTCATAGATCGCACGCTCCTGCGGCGACGTGATCAGCGGCTCGTAGTTCTTCCGATCCTTGTTGATCGTCTCGAGAATGCCGGTGATCCGCTGGTCGACAGCCTGTTTGGCCTCCGCCGTTTCCGCCATCACATGCGAGCGTAGCGCGACGCGCAGCAGGTTGATATCCGAGCGCAGCTCGCCGATCGCACGCACGCTCGGCAGCCAGTTGGTGGCGATGTCGACCGTGTTCGCGTTGATCGATCGCATGCTGGTCACCGCGAGAACGCCGAGCCCGCACATCGTGACGAGCATGAAGGCGATGACTGATATGATCTTCGTACGGATGGACAGTTTGGACACTGGTGACCCCGGATGGCTGTGCGGTTCTCACCGCTCTCTGCCAACGCTCGATACGGAAACGGATCCGTGTGTGTGTGCGGCGTTGCACAGTGCTTCGATCAGGGCTGAGAAAGATCGTTCCCCGATTGGAACCATTTGGGGAAAAACAAGCCAAACATCCGTTAAACTTACGGCCCGTACTAATACGGAACGCAGCCATCGCCCCTGCGCCGCCGGTGGGCACAAGGGTGTCGACGGGCCAACCGCCCAATGCTGCTGGAGGCCTGATGCTGCAGGCCGCAGGGACACATCTGCAGGTTTTATTGGTATGCCAGGGCTCTTAAAAGCGAGTTACTACCACTGCATGTATTTTGTGCAACATCGCGCCAAAGGTGTAGGTAGGCATGACGGTCCTGTATCGCCGATGCCGGCCCAGGTTCGGCGGAGCAAGGCGATGAGCAGGAGGCCGTCCAGGAGCTGGCTGACACGGCCGCGGCCCGAAGGCATGGAACGCCTTTCAGGGCGAGAGCTTGAGGATCTTCGGCCCGACGCGATGACATCGAGCGCTCACAGGATCCCCGAAACAAGCTGCGATCAGCACAGGGGCAATCGGAGTTGCCCACACGGCGCGATGGCGTAGCCGAGACTCAGCTGACGGCTTCCGAGACCAGACGGATTCGAAACACCGGCTGCTTGGATTCGTCGAGCAGTTCCATCTGCCACTCAGTCCCCTGCTGCAGCGTGCGCGAGATGCCACCAATCAGATCGGAGCAGACCGCGGTCAGCTCTTTCCAGGCCGATTCCCGATTGGCAAATTCGTAAGGCTGATCAGCCGCGCCGGAATAACGACCCTGGCTGATACGGAAGAAATAAAGCGACATAATCGACCCTCTCTGTGGGCCACCCCCCGGTCGCAAACTGCATCGCGAGTCGCTACCGAGGCATGAATCTAGCCGTCCGTACGACTACGGCGCAATGACCGCTAGCGTGCGGTCACCAGGAGAAATGTTGCTTTATGTTAAGCGGGAGCGGCGGTTTGAACGACCACCGAGCTAACAACTAATCAGTCGAACGACGCAGTTCCGGCGCGACGTCGGACTTTGCGCTCTCGGATTTCGTTTCGACCTTCGCAGGCTCCGCCTTCACGGGCTCCACCTTGCTCCGCTCCACGCGCGGCGTCTCGACGCGCGCCGCCACCTCGGTGTGAGACGGATCGGCAGCAGGCGCTGCGGCACGCGTCGCACGCGGCCGCGCCACGGCACGCGCCATCAGCATCGTGGCGCCGCCCTGATGCTGGAAGTCGCAATAGGCAAAGGCGCCGAGACCGGAGACCGAACCGCGGAAGCTGCGCTCATCCTTCTTGTCGAGGTTGAAGCAGGGTTCGAACGGCATGCCCTTGATCGACGCACAGACATTCTGTCCGCGGATCTGCAGGGTGTTGCCGGGCAGGCGGATGTGACGGACCGGGCCCGAGCCCGAGAACTGCACCGCACCGGCAGCCCCCATATCATCGAGAATCCGCCCCGCACCGCGGGTGCCGTCGACACAGGTGAAAGCGAACACTTTCCCCGCGACGAATTTCCGCGCCTCATCGGCTGTCATCGATCCTGCGATCGCGGGAGCGACCACGGCTCCGGCCGTCACGGTCCCCAGCAAAAAACGCCCGAGCATGCATCAAACTCCACTTAACCCCACGCAGCGGGTAAGGCGGTATCTTTACCCCATGCTTACCATACCAACCATGGCAACAATGGAGCAGCATGGTTTGAAAAGTCTGAACAACCTCAGGATATTCTTACCACCGTGCGGCCGCGGACCTGGCCGGCGAGGATCTGCGGCCCCAGCGAGGCGACCTGATCCAAGGGAATTTCGTGAGTAATTTCAGATAGTTTTGCGCGATCCAAATCGGCAGCCAGGCGCGACCAGGCCGCTTTCCGGGCCGGCAGCGGGCACATCACCGAATCGATGCCCAGAAGGCACACGCCGCGCAGAATGAACGGTGCGACCGAAGACGGCAGATCCATCCCGGCCGCCAGACCGCAGGCGGCAATGGCACCGCCATACCTTGTCATCGACAGCAGGTTGGCGAGCGTATTGGAGCCGACGCTGTCGATGCCCCCTGCCCAGCGCTCCTTCGCCAGCGGCTTGGCCGGCCCGGATAATTCGTTGCGGTCAATGATTTCGGCGGCGCCCAGCGACTTCAGATAGTCCGCCTCGGCGAGCCGTCCGGTCGAGGCGATCACGTGGTAGCCGAGCTTGGCAAGCACCGCCGTCGCCACCGAGCCGACGCCGCCGGCCGCCCCGGTCACGACCACCGGGCCACTCGCCGGTGTCAGCCCATGCTTCTCAAGGGCCAGAACTGCGAGCATCGCGGTGAAGCCGGCCGTGCCGATCGCCATCGCATCGCGCGCCGAGAGGCCCGGCGGCAGGCCGACCAGCCAATCCCCCTTGACCCTGGCCTTTTCGGCATAGGCACCGAGATGCGTCTCGCCCATGCCCCAGCCGGTACAGATCACCGCATCGCCGGGCTTCCATTGCGGATGAGACGATTGCTCGACCGTGCCTGCGAAATCGATGCCCGCGATCATCGGGAAGCGGCGGACCACCGGCGCCTTCCCGGTCAGCGCCAGCCCGTCCTTGTAGTTCAGCGTCGACCATTCGACCTTCACGGTGACGTCGCCATCCATCAGTTCGGCTTCGTCGAACTGCGTCAGCGTCGCTGTCGTCCCCTTGTCGGCCTTGTCGATCCGGATCGCCTTGAACGTTCCCACAGCGGCACTCCCTGCGCTTTCTTCGTCTCGCGCCATGTTTAGCCGATCGGATCGGCGGCGCAACTCAGGTCGCGGGCACGGCCCGCGCCAACGGCTTCTCGACGATCGGCAGGTTGATCAGCGCCGACAGCACGCCGAACAGGATGGAGAGCCACCAGATCGGGGTATATGAGCCATAGCGCTCGAACACGAGGCCGCCGAGCCAGACGCCGAGGAAGCCACCGACCTGGTGGCTGACGAACGCAAAGCCGTACAGCGTGGCGAGCCAGCGGGTGCCGAA
Source organism: Bradyrhizobium denitrificans (assembly GCF_013179005.1). NCBI lineage: Bacteria > Pseudomonadati > Pseudomonadota > Alphaproteobacteria > Hyphomicrobiales > Nitrobacteraceae > Bradyrhizobium > Bradyrhizobium denitrificans. The sequence continues at coordinate 124,890 of NZ_JABFDP010000021.1, forward strand.
CATGATCGCGACCAGCGACGAGGTCGGCGGCACCGTGGAAAGCCAGGCGAGCCCCGAAACCGCGCCGAAGGCGATCGCGGTGGCCGGCGTGACCGGGAACGAGATGAAGGCAAGCGTCGCCAGCGCGCGGGTGAAGTAGATGAAGGACAGGATGTAGCGCTTCGGCAGCCGGCTCTGCAGCCAGCCGACGCTGAGCGAGCCGATGATGTTGAACAGGCCGATCGCTGCGATCACCCAGCCGCCGACCTGCGCCGACAGGCCGCGATCGACCAGGAATGCCGGCAGGTGCACGGTGATGAAGGCCAGCTGGAAGCCGCAGGTGAAGAAGCCGAGCACCAGCAGCACGTAAGAGCGGTGGCCGAACGCTTCCATCAGCGCGGTCGTGAACGACTGCTGCTCGGCATCCGTCGGCTTGGCCTCGGCGGCCGGCGGTGTTGCGACTGCGAGCGACAGCGGCACGATGAACAGCATCAAGGTTGCGAACACCATCAGCGCGCTCTGCCAGCCGAACTGATCGATCAGGGCGACGCCGAACGGCGCGAACAGGAACTGGCCGAGCGAGCCCGCGGCCGTGCCGGCACCGAGCGCCACACCGCGCCGCTCCGGCGGCAGCAGCTTGCTGAAGGCTGACAGAATGAGATTGAACGAGCAACCCGACAGGCCGAAGCCGACCAGCACGCCGGCGCCGATGTTGAGCGACAGCGGCGAGGTGGAATAGCGCATCATCAGCAGGCCGCCAGCATAGAGCAGCGCGCCGACGCAGATCACGCGCATGACGCCAAAACGATCGGCGATGGCGCCGGCAAGCGGCTGGCCGAGCCCCCAGAGCAGGTTCTGCACGGCGACCGCCAGCGCGAACACGTCGCGGCCCCAGGCGAATTCGCGGCTCATCGGCTGCACGAAGAAGCCCAGGCTCGAACGCGGACCGAAGCTCAGGAGCGCAATGGCGCAGCCGCAAACGATGATGACGAGCGGCGTTCGCCAGCCCGCGGCACGGGAGGCCGCGAGATCGCCTGCCTGAATCGACATGGGTGTCCTCCTGACGCGCGCCGTGTTGTCCGGTTCGCTGTCCACGGATTAATGCATTTGCATTGAAATCCCAAGCCCAAAAGCGGAACCCAGCCATGAAAAATAGTGGCAGATGGCGAGTTGGTAGATGCCGACAGAGCGCAACCTCAGCGGAACGAGTTCCGCATGTGGAACTCACACGTGATGTGTGCGGCCCGTCAAACGTCTTTTCACGCGAGTCAGCAGAGACATTTCAGCCTCCGCGGGAGTGACTTGCAGAACAGCCGCGATTTGTCACCAAACACCGCTAAACAACGAAGGAAGTCCCTGAAGAAGAACTAACAAGTAGCGCCGTAGACATATGCTCGGAATGTGGAATTGGACAGCAGATGAACCACCACCAGATCGAGCCGTCAGGCCATGTCGTGATCGTCGGCGCCGGCATTGCCGGACTGTTCTGCGCCCTCAAGCTCGCGCCGCAACCTGTCACGCTGATCTCTGCAACGACGCTCGGCGAGGACTCCTTCGGCTCGACCATGCAGGCCGACATCGCGGCGGCCATTTCTGCCGACGACACTCCGCAAGCTCACGCCGCCGACATGATCGCGGCCGGGGGTGGCCTGGTGGAGGCGGCTGCGGCGCTGGAGCTCGCCACTGATGCGGCGGCGCGGATCGAGGATCTGATCCGGCTCGGCGTCGCGTTCGATCGCGATTACAGGGGGGAGTTGGCGACGTCCCGCGCGGCGGCCCATTCCGTGCGACGCATCCTGAGCGTCCGCGGCGACTTCACCGGGCAGGCGATCGTGACGGCCCTGACCAACGCCGTGCGCGCGACGCCCTCGATCCGCGTGATCGAGAACCATGTCGTCGATGCGCTGCTGACGGAGCACGGCGTCGTGCGCGGCCTGAAATTGCGCAGCTCTGAGGATGGATCTGCCGCGCCCCTGCTGATCGCGGCGGGCGCTGTCGTGCTCGCGACCGGCGGTATCGGCCATCTGTTCGCCACCACGACCAATCCATCTCATGCCAACGGCATCGGCATGGCGATTGCCGCGCGCGCCGGGGCCATCATCGCCGATCCTGAATTCGTCCAGTTTCATCCGACGGCGATGACAGGCGGCAGGGATCCCGCGCCTGTCGTCACCGAGAGCCTGCGCGGCGCCGGCGCGATCCTCGTCAATCGGCGCGGTCAGCGTTTCATGCTGCCACGGCATCCCCTGGTGGATCTTGCGCCGCGGGACACCGTCGCGCGCGGCATCATGGCCGAGATCTCGGCCGGTCGCGGCGCCTTCCTCGATGCCCGCGACGTGCTCGACGACGACGTCGCTGCGCGCTACCCCATCCTCCATCGAGCCTGTGTGGCGCGCGGCCTGGATCCGACCCGGCAGCCGATTCCGGTGGCGCCGGCGGCGCACTTCCACATGGGCGGCATCGCGATCGATGCCTGCGGCCGCAGCTCGATCGAGGGCCTGTGGGCTGCGGGCGAGGTTGCCGCGACCGCGACGGACGGCGCCAACCATATCGCCGGCAACGCGGTGCTGGCCGCGCTTGTCTTCGCCAACCGGATCGCCACGGACATCTCCGGTCGAACGTTCGCCCCCGCATCGAACCTGCAGAGGATCGCCTTCGCCGAGCCGGGCGGCGCCGACCCCACGCTCACCGAGGGAACGTTGCGCGAGATCATGACCAGCCAGGTCGGCGTGATCCGCGACGAGGAACTGCTGGTCGACGCCATCGCCGTCATTGCCAGGCTCGAGCGTGACGGCTGCAATTCCACCCTGCGCAACATGGCTACAGCGGCGCTGCTGATCGCGACGGCCGCCTGGAGCCGGCGCGAGAGTCGCGGGGCGCATTGCCGCGCCGATTGCCCTGCGGAGAATCCAAGCTTCGCGCAGCGCACGATGACGACTTTGGCCGCCGCGCGCGAGATCGCCGACCAGCTCGCCGATCGGCCGTCGATACGCCTGCCGCGGCCGCTGAGCGCATAGCGCGAGACGCCGCGCGCTGTTATCGCCGCGTCCAGTTCGGATTGATCTCGGCTTCGCTCTTGGCGGCCTCGGCCAGCTCGGCCGAAATGGCCGCCGTCTGCTGCGGCGTGCCCCAGCTCGGCGCGTCGCTGCCGTCGCCCCATTTCTTCGGCCGGTAGAAGGTGTGGACGCCGAACTTGTACATGCGCTTCATCTCGGCAACCCAGGACGGCCGCACCCAATAGGCGTGATAGTGGGTCGACTTGCCCACCTCCGGCAGCCAGATCTGTCCGTCGAGCATGGCCGCAGCGATCTTCTTGGCGCGCTCCCACATGTCGGGCTCGCGGATCACGTCGGCGGTGTTGTCGCAGGCGAAGGTGAACTGGCAGGCGAAGTGGCGGTATTTGTTCTGGTAGACGACGCCGCACACCGTGGTCGGATAATAGCCGGAGAAAGCGCGGTTCAACACCACCTGGGCCACCGCGATCTGGCCACGCACCGCCTCGCCGCGGGATTCGAAATAGACCGCCTCGGCCAGGCACTTTTCCGATTTGAAGCGTGACTTCTCATCGGTGAGTCCCAACCGCTCGGCCGGCGTCCGCGCCCGCTGATTGTCGGTGTTGACCTCGCCCTTGGCCGCGATGCTCTCGCCGCCATCCCCGGTCTTGGTGCCTTCGCCAGCCGGCTGCGACAGCGCCGCCATCGATTTGAGGTCCGGATCCGGCATGACGATCAAGGGCGCCTCGCCGGGCTGCCAGGTCTCCATGGTTCCGGCCTCACCGCCCAGCGATGACGTGCCGAAATAGAGGTTGGAGGTCTTGATCGTGAGGCCGTCATAGCTGACCGCACTGTCGACGGCAGCCGCATCCGTCGCGGGCTTGAGTTCAGCCGAGGGCTGTATCTCGGGTTTCGCCGACTCATATTGCGCGAGCGGCGGGGCGCTCAAAGCTTCCTGCAATTCAGGATCGAGTGCAGCGCGCGGCGCCGGCAGCGGCGCCACCGGCGCTTCAGTGGTCTTCGCGCCGAACACCGACGAATTCGAATCCGTCGGCGCGGGCGACATCGCCGGCGCGGGCTCGGGCGGCGCGGGAGCCGGTTCGGCGGCCTCGGTCGGCACCGACGATGGCTGCGGCTGAGACGGAGGGCGCACGACGAGGCGATCACCTTTCAGCGTGCGGTCGACTTTCGGAAAATCCGAGGCCTGATAGCGCGGCGGGACCTGCAGCGCCGGATTGCGCGGCGTCGAGCCGGTGATGTCGAAGTCACGGCCGTCCAGGCTTGCCAGGCGGATGCTCCACGCCTGCGGCGCCGAGGTTCCAATCGGACGACCAAAGCTGTAGGTGGCGAGCTGCACCGAGGCAGCGGCCGAGAAAACACGCTTCTGCCAGCGCTCGGCGACGCCTGGCTGGCGGGCGAGCAGGGAAGCGATATCTTGATACCCGGTCTCTGTCGGCATCAGAGCGAAGACGCAGAGACCGAGTCCGAAGGACGCAAACCGCGCGCCCTTCGGACCGGGACGCAGAACTACCATCGATACGCTCAACGCAACGCTACGCTACTCACTCGACCGAACGACAGTGCTTCCGTGCAATTCGATCTGTCATCTTCGTATCGGGTTTAGGTTGCTGAGGAGTTAACCCGCGTTGCAGGATCGAAACATGCAAGCGGCGAAGTTGCACAGCGTGATGCGATCGATGCGCGTGGTAAATGGCGCACCGACAAGAGCAGTGAACATTCGGTCAACGAAAGCGGTGAATGAAAATCAACCGCATATGAAGCGGAGGTTCCCGCCGGCGGTATCTCAGACATCGAGCTGCGATCCAATCAGGCTCGCTCCTCGTCATTCCGGGGCGCGCGCGGCGCGAGCCCGGAATCCATAGCCACAGGCCGCTATGAGACGCGAGATGTGCGCGGCGCTCGTCTTCGTAACAATGACCGTTCGTGGTTATGGAGTCGAGGCTCTTGCGCGCTGCCTCAAAATGGCTTTGCCATTTTGCGCGCGAATGCCCCGGAATGACGGCAGTGGGGGCGAGCCACTCGCCTCGATCCACTCACGCGCGCCGCATCGGCAAGCTCAGGTCCTCAAACGACAAAGGCCGGCAACATCTGCCGGCCTTCATCAGATCAGTTCGATTGCAGCAAGCTCAGGCTTGGCTGGCGATCTCCTTGCCGAGCGCAGACTGCGCGGCGGCGAGGCGCGCGATCGGCACACGATAGGGCGAGCACGACACGTAGTTCATGCCGATCTTGTGGCAGAACGCGACCGAGGCCGGATCGCCGCCATGCTCGCCGCAGATGCCGACCTTGAGGTTGGGCCGCGTGGCGCGGCCGCGCTCGACGCCGATCTTGACCAGTTCGCCGACGCCGTCGCGATCGATCGAGATAAAGGGATCGATCTCCAGGATGCCCTTCGCGACATAGGCGCCGAGGAAGCTGCCGGCGTCGTCGCGGCTGATGCCGTAGGTGGTCTGCGTCAGATCGTTGGTGCCGAACGAGAAGAACTCGGCGGCCTCCGCGATCTGGCCCGCCATCAGGGCTGCGCGCGGCAGCTCGATCATGGTGCCGACCTGATATTCCAGCTTGGCGCCGGTCTCGCGGATGACGGCCTGCGCCATCGCGTCGATGCGCGCCTTGACCAGATCGAACTCGGCCTTGGTGGCGATCAGCGGCACCATCACTTCGAGGCCGACAGCCTCGCCGGTGCGCTTCTCCGCCTCGACGGCCGCCTCGAAGATCGCGCGTGCCTGCATCTCGGCGATCTCCGGATAGGCGATCGCAAGACGGCAGCCGCGGAAACCGAGCATCGGATTGAACTCCGACAGTTCGCGGGCGCGGTCCGCAAGCCGGCGCGGATCGGTGTTCATCGCGCGCGCGACCTCCTCCACCTCGGCCTGGGTGTGCGGCAGGAACTCGTGCAGCGGCGGATCGAGCAGGCGGATCGTGACGGGCAGGCCCTTCATGATCTCGAACAGTTCGACGAAGTCGGCGCGCTGCATCGGCAACAGCTTGGCAAGCGCAGCGCGGCGCTCCTGCTCCTCCTCGGAGAGGATCATCTCGCGCACCGTGCGGATGCGCGTCTCCTCGAAGAACATGTGCTCGGTGCGGCACAGGCCGATGCCCTCGGCGCCGAACTTGATCGCGGTGCGCGCATCCTCCGGGGTGTCTGCATTGACGCGCACGCCGGTCTCGCGCACGGCATCCGCCCAGCCCATCAGCGTACCGAACTCGCCAGACAGCTCCGGCTCGATCATCGGCATGCGTCCCGCCAGCACCTGGCCGACCGAGCCGTCGATGGTGATGACGTCGCCGGTCTTGAAGGTGCGCCCGCCGATGCTCATCGTGCCCCGGCCGTAGTCGACGCGGATGGTGCCGCAGCCGGAGACACAGGGCTTGCCCATGCCGCGCGCGACCACCGCTGCATGCGAGGTCATGCCGCCGCGCGTGGTGAGGATGCCTTCCGCGGCGTGCATGCCGTGGATGTCTTCCGGTGAGGTCTCGATGCGGACCAGGATGACCTTGCGGCCATCGGCCTGCAGCTTGGTCGCCTCGTCCGAGGAGAACACGATCTCGCCCGAGGCTGCGCCCGGCGAGGCCGGCAGGCCGGTCGCGACCACGTCGCGCTTGGCGGCGGGATCGATGGTCGGATGCAGCAGCTGATCGAGCGAGGCCGGATCGACGCGCAGCACGGCGTCGTTCTCCGAGATCAGGCCTTCATTCGCGAGCTCGACGGCGATGCGCAACGCCGCCTTGGCGGTGCGCTTGCCGCTGCGGGTCTGCAGCATCCACAGCTTGCCGCGCTCGACCGTGAACTCCATGTCCTGCATGTCACGGTAGTGCTTTTCGAGCAGTGTGTAGATGCGGGTCAGCTCCTTGAACGCCTCGGGCATCGCGACTTCCATCGAAGCCCGGTCGGAGCCGGACTCGATGCGCGCGTCCTCGGTGATGTCCTGCGGGGTGCGGATGCCGGCGACGACGTCCTCGCCCTGGGCATTGATCAGGAACTCGCCATACAGCTTGCTCTCACCCGTCGAGGGATTGCGGGTGAAGGCGACGCCGGTGGCCGAGGTGTCACCCATGTTGCCGAACACCATCGCCTGGACGTTGACGGCCGTACCCCACGACTCCGGAATGTCGTGCAGCTTGCGATAAGTTACCGCGCGCGCGTTCATCCAGGATGAGAACACCGCGCCGATCGCGCCCCACAGCTGGTCATGCGGATCCTGCGGGAACTCCTTGCCGGTCTCAGTGGCGACCGCTTCCTTGTACTTGCCGACCAGCATCTCCCAATCCTCGGACGAGAGATCGGTGTCGAGCTGATAGCCCTGGCTGTCCTTGAAGCTGTCGAGGATGTCCTCGAAATGATGGTGCTCGAAGCCGAGCACGACATCGGAATACATCGTGATGAAGCGGCGGTAGCTGTCGAAGGCGAAGCGGCGGTCGCCGGACAGCGACGCCAGCGCCTCCACCGTCTGGTCGTTGAGGCCGAGGTTGAGCACGGTGTCCATCATGCCCGGCATCGAGGCGCGGGCGCCGGAGCGCACCGAGACCAGCAGCGGGTTTTCCGGATCGCCGAACGTCTTGTCGGTGAGCTTGCCGATATAATCGAGCGCCTTGTCGACCTGCGCCTGCAGCTCCTTCGGATAGGTCTTGTCGTTGGCGTAGAAGTAGGTGCAGACCGAGGTCGGAATCGTGAAGCCCGGAGGCACCGGCAGGCCGAGATTGGCCATCTCGGCGAGATTGGCGCCCTTGCCACCGAGCAGGTCGCGCAGGCCGGCTTTGCCCTCGGCCTTGCCGTCACCGAAGGTATAGACCCACTTGTTCGGCTTGATCGCGGTCGCCGCGCTCTTGGCCGCGGGCTTCGCAGCCGAGGCTTTGGCAGGCTTGCCAACCGGCTTGGCGACCGTTTTGGCCGGCTTCTTCGGAGCGGTTTTCACCGGCGCTTTGGGCGCCGCCTTCGCAGCCACCTTGGCCGGGGCCTTGGCGGCCGGCTTCGGCGCCGTCTTCAGCGCCTTGCGCGGCGGAGCGAGCGGAGCGGCCTTCGCCTTGCCCGGCTTGGAAGGCTTTGATTTCGCTGCAACTTTCTTAGACTTCGCTACCGCTTTGGCCATGAGATGGTTCGATCCGCAAATGGGGAGGAGAAATCGCGCGCCTTACACCACTTTGGGCGCTGCGGCGCAAGCACAGAGGTTCCCGACCTTGGGACTAGACGGGCCGGAAGACTAGAAATGGAGCCACTTCAGAAGGCCCATGCCGATCAGGCCGTTCAGGATGAGGAAGATCGCGACGATCAGGTTCAACAGCCGCGGCATGATCAGGATGAGCACGCCGGCGATCACGGACATGATCGGCGAGATATGGGCAACGGTCAGGGTCATCGGCGAACTCTGAATTGATGGAAAGAGGAGGTGAGCGATTCGAGTGGGCCGGACTTTATCCCGGCTCATCGTGGCGGAATAGGAGACGCAACAGTAGCGGTTCCGGTTCCCCGCCGTCTGGAACTGCCGCGAAAATGCCTTCGGCCTCGGTCGCGCCGGCTCGGAACGATGCGCAGCCGGTGGCATTGGGAGGCAGGTGCCGGATGTGCCGGCCTTGAATGTCAGCGGATCAACAGCGAGGAGCTCCGTTCATGCGAACCCATCTCACCCTTGCAGGCCTGGTGGCCGCACTCGTGATCCCCGTGGCGGCCGGCGCGCAGTCCTATACCGTGGGTCGCGGCGTCGTCGTCGAAGAGGACGCGCCGCTCATCACCGTCGAGCGGCGCCCGGAATTCCGCGAATATGTCGTGCGGGAGCATGTTCCCAACTATGTGATCCCCGATCGCGTGGTTGTTGGGACCGTTCTCCCGGAGTCCGGTGTTACATATTACGACGTGCCGCAGCGCTTCGGTGCGACACCTTATCGCTACACGGTGGTGAACGGCGAAACTGTTCTGGTCGAACCCCGATCGCGACGGATCATTCAGGTGGTTGAATAGTTATCGAGCTGCATTTGGTCGCCAACGCCCCCGCAAGCGGCCAGATGTAAAGGCCCTGCCCGGTCCCCCCCGCCGGGCGGGGCTTACTTTTTCCGCCGTCATCTGCGCCGGCATGACAGCGGAGGCTGTAGCCGTCCCCCTCGTCATCGCGAGCGTCAGCGACGCGATCCAGGGGCTGCGCAGACAGTCTCTGTTCGCGGCCCCTGGATTGCTTCGGCGCAAGCGCGCCTCACAATGACGCCTGTGGCGAGCTTGGTCGCTTAACCCATAGCCGTCATCGCCCGGCTTGACCGGGCGATCCAGTATCCCGAGACGGCAGTGATCCACCGAGAGGCCGCCGCGTCCGGATGCCGCCTGCGCGAGGGTGACATTGGAGGTTGTAGCCTTCTCCGTCGTCGTCGCGAGCGTCAGCGACGCGATCCAGGGGCCACGTGGACAGTCTCTGTTCGCGGCCCCTGGATTGCTTCGGCGCAAGCGCGCCTCGCAATGACGCCTGTGGCAAGCTTGGTCGCGTAACCCACAGCCGTCATCGCCCGGCTTGACCGGGCGATCCAGTATCTCGAGACGGCCATGATCCACCGAGACGCCGCGGCGTATCGGATGCCCGCATGCGCGGGCCTGACAGCGGTGAGTGACCACGACCGTCATTGCGAGCGTCAGCGACGCGATCCAGGGGCTGCGCAGACAGTCTGTCCTGTCAGGCCCGCCCCGCGACGGCCTGCAAACTCAGCCCTCGATCTTGGNGTCCTGTCAGGCCCGCCCCGCGACGGCCTGCAAACTCAGCCCTCGATCTTGGAGAAGTCGGCCACCGCGCGCGTGGCGCTTCGGATCTCATTCATCAGTTTGAGCCGGTTCTCGCGGATCGCCGCGTCGTCGTCGTTGACCTTGACCTTGTCGAAGAACGCGTCGACCGCCGGACGCAGCTTGGCCATCGCGTGCATCGCCGCGGCAAAGTCCTCCTTGGCGACGGCAGCGCCTGCCTCGGAGCCGACCTCGCCGATGGCCTTGGCCAGCGCCTTCTCCTCGTCGAGCCTGTAGAGCGCCGCATCGGGCGCGCCGTCGAACTTGCGCTTGTCCTTCTTCTCCTCGATGGCGAGGATGTTGGAGGCGCGCTTGGTGCCGGCAAGCAGGTTCTTGCCGTCGTCGGTCTCGAGGAATTTGCCGAGCGCCTCGACGCGGCGCACGACCATCAGCAGATCATCCTGGCCGCCGAGCGCGAACACCGCGTCGACGAGATCATGCCGCGCGCCCTGCTCACGGAGCTGGACCTTGAGGCGGTCGGCGAAGAAGGAGAGCAGATCGGCGCTGAGCTTCCCGGCGTCCAGCTCACTCTTGACGTGCAGTCCGGCCAAGGCCGAGCCCGCCACCTGCAAAAGCGACAGCCGCAGAGAATTCTCGGTGATGAGCCTGATCACGCCCAGAGCCGCGCGGCGCAGCGCATACGGATCCTTCGATCCCGTCGGCTTCTCATCGATCGCCCAGAAGCCGACAAGCGTATCGAGCTTGTCGGCGAGCGCGACAGCCACCGATACCGGATCGGTCGGCACGCGATCGCCCGGCCCCTGCGGCTTGTAGTGCTCCTCGCACGCAGCCGCGACAGACACGTCCTCGCCCTGGGCCAGCGCGTAGTACTTGCCCATCAGGCCCTGCACTTCCGGGAACTCACCGACGACCTCGGTGAGCAGGTCGGCCTTGGCGAGCTTGGCGGCGCGCGCAGTCTTCGCCGCATCGGCGCCGACCAGCGGCGCGATCTCGGCGGCGAGCTTCTCGATGCGAGCGATGCGCGCGGCCTGCGTCCCGAGCTTCTCGTGGAATACGATCTGCTCGAACTTCGGCAGCCGATCCTCGAGCCTCGTCTTCAGGTCGGTCTCATAGAAGAACTTCGCGTCCGACAGCCGGGCGCGGATGACGCGCTCATTGCCGGCGATGATGGTCTTGCCGCCGTCGGTCGCCTCGATGTTGGCGGTCAGGATGAATTTTGGCGCGAGGCCGCCGGTCTTGGGGTCGCGCACCACGAAGCATTTCTGGTTGTTGCGGATGGTGGCGCGGATCACCTCAGCCGGAACCTTCAGGTACTCCGGATCGAACGAGCCCATCAGCACGACAGGCCATTCGACGAGGCCTGAGACCTCGTCGAGCAGCACGGGGTCCTCGACCAGCTCATAGCCTTGCGCAAACGCGAGCTGCTTGGCGTCGGTGACGATGGTGTCCTTGCGGCGCTGCGGGTCGAGCACGACCTTGGCGTCGAGCAGCTTGGCCTCATAGTCCTCGAAGCGGCGCACCGAGATCGCAGCCGGTGCCATGAAGCGGTGGCCATAGGTGGTCTGCCCCGCCTCGATGCCGTCGACCGAGAAGCTCACCACGTCGGGCTCCTCGGTCTCCAGGCCGAAAGTCGCGGTGATCGCATGCAGCGGCCGGACCCAGTTCAGCGCGCCGGGCTTTTCCGAGCGCTTGCCCCAGCGCATCGATTTCGGCCAGGGGAAGGTGCGCACGATGACCGGCAGCATCTCGGCGAGCACGTCGAGCGTGGCGCGGCCCGGCTTCTCGATCAGCGCGACGTAGAAATCGCCCTTCTTCGGATCGCGCTGGATCGTCGCCTCCTCGAGCGAGGACAGGCCGGTCGCCTTCAGGAAGCCCTGGATCGCAGCATCGGGGCCACCGACGCGCGGGCCCTTGCGCTCCTCCTTCAGGTCGGCCTGCCGCGCCGGAATGCCGTGCACGGTCAGCGCCAGCCGCCGCGGCGTCGCAAACGCCTTGGCGCCCTCATAGACGAGGCCCTCGGCGACCAGCTTGTCGGTGACCATGCGGCGCAGATCCTCAGCCGCCTTGGCCTGCATGCGCGCGGGGATTTCTTCGGAGAACAGTTCGAGGAGAAGATCGGGCATGTCTCAAGTCTCTCTGCACGAAGAACCACCATCCCCAGGGGGAAGGTCGCCTGCGTTTGGCAGGCGGGGTGAGGTGACCGCGATCTCCGCGTGAATGGCTTCGAGCACCGCCTCAGTCCTGGTCATAACGTCGTTGTTCCAAAATCGCAAAACGCGATAGCCTTCCGAGTTGAGCCAACGCGTGCGGGTTTCGTCGCGCTGGATGTTCGCATCCTCTCCATGCTGCGCCCCGTCAACCTCGATGATGAGGCGCCGGGCCAGGCAGGCAAAATCAGCAACATAGGGACCGATGACGACTTGTCGTCTGAAGTGGGTCCCTTCGATCTCGAAGCGCCGCAGGTGGCGCCATAGGATGTCTTCAGCGCCGGTGGTGTTTTCGCGAAGCTTCTTCGCGGTTCGGCGTTTGAAATCGCTGATCGGCCGTTTGCCCATCTGGCACGTTCACGCCACCCCGCTTGCCCAGCGATGCTCTCGTATCCAAGGCGAGCGCCCCTCCCCCTCCAGAGGGTGAACATATCACGTCCACCCACGAGCGCAGGGCCACCCTCCCCTGGAGGGGGAGGGTCGATTGCTCATGCATTCGCATGAGCAATCGGGGTGGGGTGACAGTCTATCCATGATCAACAGTGTTCCAGCCGAGAGATCACCCCACCCCGGCACGCATCTCGCTTCGCTCGATTGCGTGCCGACCCTCCCCCTCCAGGGGAGGGTGAAGAGTCAGCCTCTGCGCTTCCAGGATCACGCGCCAGCCCCGCCCGCTTCCGTATGCAGCCACGCCTCGCCGCAGGCCTTGGCGAGTTCGCGGACGCGCAGGATGTAGCTCTGGCGCTCGGTGACGGAGATGACGCCGCGCGCGTCGAGCAGGTTGAAGACGTGACTGGCCTTGATGCATTGGTCGTAGGCCGGCAGCGCCATCAGATGTTCTTTGCGGTTGCCCAGCTTTGAATTGTCTTGCCAGCCGGCGGCGAGATATTTGCGGCAGGCGCCCTCGGCCATCTTGAACTGCTCGAACAGCATCTCAGTGTCGGCATGCTCGAAATTGTGCCGTGAATATTCCTGCTCGGCCTGCAGGAAGACGTCGCCATAGGTGACCTTGGCGTAGCCGTCGCGGCCGTTGAAGTTGAGGTCATAGACGCGGTCGACGCCCTGGACATACATCGCCAGACGCTCGAGCCCATACGTCAGCTCACCCGCAACCGGCGCGCATTCGAAGCCCGCGACCTGCTGGAAATAGGTGAACTGCGACACCTCCATGCCGTCGCACCAGCATTCCCAGCCCAGCCCCCAGGCGCCCAAAGTCGGGCTCTCCCAATCGTCCTCGACGAAACGGATGTCGTGAACGGCGGCGTCGATGCCGATTGCGCCGAGCGACTTCAGGTACAATTCCTGAAGGTTCGGCGGCGACGGCTTCATGATCACCTGAAACTGGTAGTAGTGCTGCATCCGGTTCGGATTCTCGCCGTAGCGGCCGTCCTTCGGCCGCCGTGACGGCTGCACATAGGCGGCATTCCACGGCTTCGGGCCGAGCGCGCGCAGGGTCGTTGCCGGATGGAAGGTGCCGGCACCCATCTCCATGTCATAGGGCTGCAGGATCACGCAGCCCTGCTCGGCCCAGAACCGTTGCAGGGCCAGGATGAAGCCCTGGAACGAACGTTCCGGGCGCATGTGCTGAGGCAGCGAATCCATCGTCGGTATCGGTCTTTCGCGCGGGGGTCGGAAAAGCGCGCGGACCGTATCGGCGAGGCCACCAGGAATCAAGGCAATAGGAATCGTGGCCGGGCGGCCAGCGTGCCGCCAGTCGGGCTCAGGTCGTGAGGTCAGCCGGGCCGATAGGCGCCCGTGACCGGATCGCGGCGCAGGGTCTTGATCTCGGCGGTCTGGGCCGCCTCGGCGACGCGCGACAGCCGCGCTTCTTCGAGCTCGCGGTTGATCTTCTGCGCGGTCTTGTAGGCCCAGCGAACCACGGCAAGCCCGCCCACCATACCTGCGAATGCAACGAACGGCGGCATTGGTCGATCCTTGTCCATCATGAGTGCCACCCCCGATTCGTATTCTCGCCGATCCCGGTTCCCGCTGCAATCCGGATCGCGGGGGGGCAAAACAGCGCGGGACGACGGCCTAGAACCCGAATCTGGCCCAGATCGCCCTGGTTTCGGCGGCCGAGATCAGTTCCTCGGCGAATCCGGCCCAGCCGAAGGCCAGGCTGCCGGCCCCCGGCGACCGGCGTCCGAGCAGCCCGGACAACAATCCGGCGGCCGGCGCCACCACGGGCATCGCCACCTTGTCGCCGAACCGGGCACGCAACACGGCGCGGAGATCGCCGATGCCGTCGGCAAGACCGAGCGTCACCGCCGTATCGCCGGCCCAGTACTCGCCGGTGAATAGCACGTCGTCGGCGCTTTTCAGCCGGCCGTTGCGGCTCTCCTTCACCAGCGAAATGAACAGCGCGTGGATCTCACGCTGGATCTTCTTCAGCCGCGCCACGGCGTCGGGATTTTCGGGCAGGAACGGATCGAGCATCGCCTTGTGCTCGCCGGCCGTATACAGCCGACGTTCGATGCCGATCTTGTTGATCAGGTCCTGCAATCCGAACGAGCCGCTGACCACGCCGATCGAGCCGAGGATCGACGAGGGATCGCAGAAGATCTCGTCGCCCGCGCAAGCGATCATATAGCCGCCGGACGCGGCGACATCCTCGACGAAGACGAGCACCGGCAGCTTCTTCTCGGCCGCGAGCTGCCGGATCCGCAGATAGATCTGGCGCGACTGCACCGGCGAGCCGCCGGGCGAATTGATCACCAGCGCCACCGCCTTGGCGTTGCGCATCGCGAACGCGCGCTCCAGCATCTTGGCGACCCCCGCCAGCGTCAGCCCGGGACGCAGCGGAGTCACCGCGCCGATCACGCCGGAGAGGCGGACAACGGGCACGACCGGTGCGCCGCGCAGCCGCGCCGGAAGCAGCGCCTTCAACCGATCCAAAGGCCCCTCTGCAGCGCCGGCTTGTGTCAAATTGTCCACCATTCTGTTACCTCGGATTAACCACTTTTTATCGCGGCACTGCCATTCAATGGGCTGGAACGAGCCTTGCAATCCCCTGGGCAATTGCACGGCGAGCCAAGTTGCAGAGTGCGGCGGAGGAATGCATGAAGGTCTACCTGTTGATGCTGCTGATCGGTACTCTCTTGACTGCGATCCGTTTCACGACGGTAACTGAACGCCCATCCGAAGCGCAGACGCAATAACGCGCGACCTCGATCAACCGTTCAGGGGGCCCCAAGGCCAGCCAAGGCCAGCGCCCCCTGCCCCTCCAGCACACGCACAGCATCTGCATGAGGCACACCTGCTGCCTCATTGAGCATCACCCCCGGCCAGATCTGGAGGGGTGCCCGCCCTCCTTTAACGGCCCTGACCAGGATACGGATTGCCGGCCTCCCGGCCTGCCCGTGCACCGGCTGCACCCCGAAGCTGCCGAAGCCACGCGCCAGCGCCGCCAGCACCTCACCGAGACCATCGGCCCGCCAGATCAAGGTCAGCACGCCACCGGATTTGAGCATCCGGCGCGCGGCATGGGTCCAGACCTCCAATGTCGTTGCCGTCGCCATATGCGCCGTCGCCCGCGCAACGTCCGGCGAGGCGCGGTGACGCGCGGCGTCGTGAAACGGCGGATTCATCAGCACGACATCGACACTGTCGGGGCCGAGCCCAGCCGCGGCAAAGGCCGCAGCGTCCGCGCCGACTTCCAGCGTGACCACATCAGCAGGCAATTGATTGGCGCGTGCATTGTGCTGTGCCAGGCGCGCCAGCTCAGGCTCGCGTTCGACCAGCGTCAGGGCGACACCACCGATGCGGCATGCCAGCGCCAGCCCGGCGGTTCCGACGCCCGCACCGAGATCGACGACGCGATGGCCGGGACGCGCGGCGGTTGCCGCGGCCAGCAGGATGGCGTCATGACCGGCGCGATGACCCGAGGTCGGCTGCCTCAACCGCAATCGGCCGCCGAGCACGGCATCTTCGGAAATCGCGGCCGCGTCACTCATCGGGACGGAGTTCATGCCCGAGCCCTGCGTCGGTGAGAAGCCGGCGGGCCTGCAGATTGTCGTCCTCGTGAACCAGGATCCGTCGCGGCAGAATGCCGAGCGAGCCCTCGATGATGCTCATGTTCTGGTCGAGCACGAGATGGTGGATATCAGCGCCGTCGAGCAGCGCGCCAACAGCCGAAACCAGCACGATATCGTTGGTCCGAACCAATTCCTTCAACCGTTATGTCTCCGTGCAGGCTTCGGTCACGGCTGGGTGGGGTTGGGTCAAGGTTCCGTGTCCGCCCTTGCCGCCTGCGGCCGCAGTTTCTATTGTCGGACACAGAATAGCAAAATTGGAGACCAGCGTGGCGGTTATCGTACCTTTCGAGAGTCCATCGGGCGCTTCCATCGATGGGCTGGTCGGCCTGGTCGCAGCCGACATGGAACGGGTCAACGCCACGATCCTGTCACGCACCGGTTCGGACGTGACGATGATTCCCGAGGTCGCCAACCACCTGATCTCCTCGGGCGGCAAACGGCTGCGGCCGATGCTGACGCTCGCGATGGCGCATCTCACCGGCTATGCCGGCGACGGCCATGTCAAGCTCGCCGCGGCGGTCGAATTCATGCACACCGCGACGCTCCTGCATGACGACGTGGTTGACGAGAGCGAAATGCGCCGCGGCAAATTGTCCGCACGCATGCTCTGGGGCAACGAGGCCAGCGTGCTGGTCGGCGACTTCCTGCTCGGCCAAGCGTTCCGCATGATGGTCGAAGTCGGTTCGCTGCGCGCGCTCGACATTCTGTCGGCTGCGGCGGCCACGATCGCCGAGGGCGAGGTGATGCAGCTCGCCGCCGCCAAGAACACCGCGACCACCGAGGATGAATATCTGGCCGTGATCCGCGGCAAGACCGCCGAGCTGTTCGCCGCCGCCTGCGAGGTCGGCCCGGTGCTCGCCGATCGTCCCAAGGCCGAGCAGACCGCGTCGCGCTCGTTCGGCATGAATCTCGGCATTGCGTTCCAGCTCGTCGATGACGTGCTCGATTATGGCGGCAAGGCCGCCAAGCTCGGCAAGAATGTCGGCGACGATTTCCGCGAAGGCAAGATCACGCTCCCGGTGGTGCTCGCCTTCCGCCGTGGCAGCGACAGTGAGCGTGCCTTCTGGATCAAATCGCTGGAGCGCGGCGAGATCAGTGATTCCGATCTCGACCACGCCATCGGCCTGATGAACAAGCACCGCGCGCTGGAGGACACGATCAGCCGCGCCCATCATTACGGCGCCATGGCCGTCGACGCGCTGGCGCTGTTCCCGGCCTCGCCGATGAAGACCGCACTCGAGCAGGTCGTCGCGTTCTGTCTGGCGAGGTCGCATTAGTTCGTTCGCCTGCCGCCTCCATCGCGGGGGTCATGCCACGCGCAGGCGCGGTCTCCACTACGCCGCCCTGTCTCGATCGACACGACAGCCTCTGGAATATTCGATCGCCCGGTCAAGCCGGGCGACGGCTGGGCTGATTGACGAGCACCGTAGCTCCACTCACCGTCATCGCGGGGAGCGAAGCGACGAAGCGATCCAGGGTCGCGACAAAGATTCTGGATTGCTTCGCTTAGCCGCTTCGCTCGCAATGACGGCTGCGCAAGCTAACTCAGAGTGCCCGCGTGCACCCACCACTCCGGGTGATCAGCGCTGATTTGTGCGCCCGCGGCATTTGCATCGGCCTCGCTGCCATAGATCGCAAAGCAGGTCGCACCGGAGCCGGACATCCGGGCCAGCAGCACGCCGTGGCTTGCGCGCAGCGCGCCGAGCACGGTGCCGATGATCGGTTGCACTTTGAGCGCCGGGGGCTCGAGATCGTTCTTGACCTGGTCGAGCGCGGAGACCCAATCGCCGATGGACGCCCCAGCCGTTGGCCAGGACGGCGCGGTGAGAACGTCGGTCACGCCAACCAGGAGATCACCCGGCTTGAGACCGAGCGCCTGGAACACGTCCTTGGTCGCCACCGGCACGCGCGGATTGATCATCACGCAGGGCAGGACAGGCAGCGCGAGCGGCTGCAGATTCTCGCCGACGCCGGTCATGGTGCAGGCCCGCGAGGGCACGCAGACCGGCACGTCGGCCCCGGTCTTCAGCGCCACCGCCTGCAGACGCGGATCATCAAGCGAGAGGCCATTCAGTCTGGCGAGCAGCCGCAGCGCGGCGGCCGCATCCGCCGAGCCGCCGCCGATGCCGGCCGCGACGGGCAGCACCTTCTCCAATTCGAATGCACCGAGCTTCAGGCCGGGAACGGACTCGGCCAGCAGGCGCGCCGCCTTCAGCACCAGATTGTCGGAGGTCTCACCGCAGGCCGCGGCAAGAGGCCCGGTGGTGGTCAGCGTCAGCTCCGGCCCAGGGACCAGGGTGAGCTGATCCGCGCAATCGGCGAAGGCGACGACGCTTTCGAGATCGTGATAGCCGTCGACGCGGCGGCCGACGACCCGCAATGTCAGATTGACCTTGGCACGGCCCTGCTCCTGCAGCGGCGCGCCGGTGACCGTGGACGCCAACATCGGCGCAATGCCCCCAACATTCTCGGTGGCGGGGTCCGGTGTCGCTCTCGGCCCGCGGCCGAAACGAGCGTGGCCAGCACCGCCACATGCTCCATCAAAATCATCCGGGCTCCCCGGCAAACCGAGGAGCCCGCAATCGCGCTCAAACCATGATCGGACGAACTAACCGCCCTTGCCGTCGTCCTTCTTGGCGTCGGACGGCGCGTCCTTGGTGTCCGCGCTCGCCGCCGCAGGCGCCGGATCGTCGGTCAGACCATTCTGGATCTTGGCCTCGATCTTCGGCAGCTCCTCGGCCTCCGGCTTCAGATCGCGGGCATGGGCCCACTGGAATTTCGCTTCCAGCTTGCGGCCAACGCGCCAATAGGCATCGCCGAGATGGTCGTTGATGGTCGGATCCTCGGGCTTCAAATCGATCGCGCGCTCGAGATGCTTCACCGCCTCTTCGTAATTGCCGATGCGGTAATAGGCCCAGCCGAGCGAGTCGACGATGTAGCCATCGTCGGGGCGCTGCTCGACGGCGCGCTTGATCATCTTCATGCCTTCGTCGAGATTGACGCCCTGGTCGATCCAGGAATAGCCGAGATAGTTCAGCACATGCGGCTGGTCGGGCTGCAGCTCGAGCGCCTTGCGCATGTCGGCCTCGGCCTTGGGCCACTGCTTGGAGCGCTCCAGGCAGATGCCGCGATAGTAGTAATAGACGCTGTTGGCCTTGTCGTTGTTGGCCGGCAGCGAGTCGACGCCGAGCGAATAGGTCTTGGCGCAATCGGCGAACTTCTTGCGGCCGCGCTCGATATTGCCGAGCGCCATGATCGCCTCGAGATCCTTCGGATCCTGCGCGATCACGTCCTTGAGGATCTTGATCGCCTCGTCGCTGCGGTCGGCACTGTCGAGATCGGTGGCGAGCTGGATCTGCGCGTTGCGCTTCAGCGGCGAGCTCGCCGGCACCCGCTCATAGACCTTGATCGCCATCTGCGGCTTCTTCACCGTCTCGTAGAGATCGGCGAGCGACAGCAGCGCCAGCGGATGGCTGGGCTGCAGGTGCAGCGCGAGCTGCAGATAGACCAGCGCGAGATCCTCACCGCCGCGGCGGCTCAAGGTCGCGCCGATGCCGTACAGCGCCTCGGCGGCGCCGGCCTGCGCCGAATCGACCAGCGGCGGCAGCTTCTTGCCTGCCTTGGTGTCGCGCAGCCCCTCCTGCACCAGCGGATGACGGGCGAGCTTCTTGTCGAACGCCTCATAGATCGCGGTGGCGGATGCGGCATCCTTGTTGCGCGACAGCCAACGCGCATAGGCCTCGGTGATCCGCAGCATCGAATCGTCGAGCTTGTAGGCGCGCTCGAAGCGCGTGCCGGCCTCCTTCTCCTTGCCGGCCAGCTCCAGGATCATGCCGGCATGCAGATCCTTGAACAGCGGATACCATTCCGGACCGGTCAGCTTGTCGATATTGGCGACCGCGGTCTTGGCGTCACCCGCGCCGGCCGCGGCCCAGGCCGACAGCAGGGTCGCGACGAGATCGGTGATCGGTCCACGCACCGACTGATTGATGTTGGTCTGCGCGGCCGCGTATTTCTTCTGCTTGATGTCCTGCACGCCGACGACGAGACGCGCGATGCGGTTCGACTTGTCGACGGTGAGGATGCGCTCGGCCAGCTTGACCGCTTCTTCGATGTCGCCATCGGCAACCGAGGAGATGAAGGCGCGATCGAGCAGCTCGTTGTTCTTGGGGTCGCTGCGCAGCGCGGAACGGTAGAACGCGGCGGCGGAAGCGGCATCGCGCTCGACGCTGGCATGGCGGGCCGCCAGATAGCTGCCGGAGGTGGTGAGCGACTTCAGATCGACGCCGGTGGGAAACTTCGCGCTGTTATCCGACGGGTGATCTGGCGTCTGGGCCAGAACGGCGCCCGGAAGCAGCACGGCGGCAACGGCAATTGCGGTCCAGCGATTGCGAATGGATAACATCACGGTGCGCTCTGGTTGTTGGAAAGGAATGGTCGTATCGGACGCGAACCCGGTCGGCCGCTCTTCAAGGCGCCGACAATGCCGCGTTTGGCGGCCAACCGCAAGGATTTGCAGGATATTCGGGTCAGCCGCGAGCCCCTTTGACGAAGGTGACCTGCGTCAAACCGCGGCAGTATGGCCGTATCGTGGCCGGTCGCCCCCGCAGGGGCGACCGCCTCACGCAATCGTGCGTGAATTGCGCTACATGGCTTCGTAGTTCGGCCCCCCGCCGCCTTCCGGAGGAACCCAGGTGATGTTGCCATTGGGATCCTTGACGTCGCAGGTCTTGCAGTGGACGCAGTTCTGCGCGTTGATGACGAAGCGCGGGCTGGCACCGTCCTCGACCCACTCATAGACGCCCGCCGGGCAATAGCGGTTGGACGGGCCGGCATAGACGTCGTGCTCGGAGCTCTTCTGCAGCGCCATGTCGGCGACCTTCAGATGCACCGGCTGGTCTTCCTCGTGATTCGTATTGGACAGGAATACCGACGACAGCCGGTCGAAGGTCAGCTTGCCGTCCGGCTTCATCACTGGCTTCGGCTGGTGCGCCTTGGCGGGATCGAGCGTCGCGCGATCCGGCTTGGCATGCGACTGCGTACCGAACAGCGAGAAGCCGAGCGTGTTGCACCACATGTCGAAGCCGCCGAGGATGACGCCGAGCACGGTGCCGAATTTCGACCACAGCGGCTTGACGTTGCGGACCTTGAACAGGTCCTCGCCGACCGGCGATGAGCGCCAGGCGTTCTCGTAGTCGACCAGTTCGTCATTGGCGCGGCCGGCCGCGAGCGCCGCATTGACATGCTCGGCCGCCAGCATGGCGCTGCCCATCGCATTGTGCACACCCTTGATGCGCGGCACGTTGACGAAGCCTGCCGCGCAGCCGATCAGCACGCCGCCGGCGAACGACAGCCGCGGCACCGATTGATAGCCGCCCTCGGTGATGGCACGCGCGCCATAGGCCAGGCGCTTGCCGCCTTCGAACACGCCGCGGATCGAGGGATGCGTCTTGAAGCGCTGGAATTCCTCGAACGGCGACAGGTAAGGATCGTCGTAGTTCAGATGCACGACGAAGCCGACCGCGACCAGATTGTCGTCGTAGTGATAGAGGAACGAGCCGCCGCCGGTCTTCATGTCGAGCGGCCAGCCGAACGAGTGCTGGATCAGTCCCTTCTGGTGCTTGGCGGGATCGATCTGCCAGACTTCCTTCAGGCCGATGCCGAATTTCGGCGGCTCGCTCTTGGCATCGAGGGCGAATTTCGCGATCAGCTGCTTGGACAGGCTGCCGCGCGCGCCTTCCGCGAACAGCGTGTACTTGCCGAGCAGCTCCATGCCGCGCGTGAACGAGGCCTTCGGCTTGCCGTCCTTGCCAATACCCATGTCGCCGGTGGCGATGCCGCGCACCGCGCCCTGCTCGTCATACAGCACCTCGGTTGCCGCGAAGCCCGGATAGATCTCGACGCCGAGCGCCTCGGCCTTGCGCGACAGCCAGCGACAGACATTGCCGAGCGAGCCGATGTAGCAATGGTGATTGTCCATGAATGGCGGCATCGCAAAGCCCGGCAGCTTGATCGCGCCGCTCTCGGTCATCCAGAAGAACTTGTCGTCCTTGACCTGGGTCTTCAGCGGGCAATCGTCGTCCGACCGCCAGTCCGGGATCAGCTTGTCCAGCGCGAGCGGATCGATCACGGCCCCCGACAGAATATGCGCGCCGACCTCGGAGCCCTTCTCGACGACCACGATGGTGAGGTCGGCATTGAGCTGTTTCAGCCGGATCGCGGCGGTCAGGCCCGAGGGGCCGGCGCCAACGATGACGACGTCAAACTCCATGGATTCGCGCTCGGGTAATTCTTCGGTGCTCATGTCTTTTCGATCTCAGGCCCGGCTGGTGCAGTGGATGTGGCCTTTGCAGCCCCCTGGCGCAAGCAAAGGTCAAACCCGGAGAGCTGCAATAGCGACAATGACTTAACTAGGGTTCCGAAGGCGTTGGCCGTCCGCTGGAGGTGATCCTGAAGGGGAGCGGAGGCTGGCGCCGGAACACTAGGGCGTTCCGTCCCTTTTTTGGGTTATTCCAAGCTCTTGTTTCCGATTTTTCGGGGCAGGACAACCACGTAAATGCATTCCGCCATGCGCCAAGGCGGCGTAGACTGTTGCAACAGACCATCATGATGA
This sequence comes from Bradyrhizobium denitrificans, assembly GCF_013179005.1. Taxonomy (NCBI): domain Bacteria; kingdom Pseudomonadati; phylum Pseudomonadota; class Alphaproteobacteria; order Hyphomicrobiales; family Nitrobacteraceae; genus Bradyrhizobium; species Bradyrhizobium denitrificans. The sequence goes on from NZ_JABFDP010000021.1 coordinate 147,455, forward strand.
TCCCCGAGCCCCTCCCCGACGTCCGGCAACTGCTCGCCTTCTATCTGGAGGCGGGCGTCGACTGCGCGCTGGCCGACGAGCCGATCAATCGCCTGGTCGAGCCCGAGGCGGCGCCGGCGCCTGCCGCAGCCGTGGCTCGTCCGGCGGCAGCGTCGCCAGCCGGCCGGTTGCCGGCACCGGCGATTATTCCGCCACGCGGCGAACCGCCGCCCCCACCGGAGGCCGCCATTGCCTCTGCCCGCGAGGCGGCGCTGACGGCGCCGACCCTGGAGGCGCTGCGCGAACTGCTGGAGAATTTCGATGGCTGCGCGCTGAAGCAGACCGCGACGCGGCTGGTGTTCGCCGACGGCAATCCGCAGGCGCGCATCATGCTCGTCGGCGAGGCGCCGGGCCGTGACGAGGACATCGAAGGGCTGCCGTTCGTCGGCCGCTCCGGCAAGCTGCTCGACCGCATGATCGGCGCGATCGGGCTCGACCGCAGCAAGGTCTACATCGCCAATGTCATTCCATGGCGGCCGCCCGGCAACCGCACGCCGACGCCGCAGGAGACGCAGATCTGCCTGCCCTTCATCCGCCGCCAGATCGAGCTGGTCGATCCCGACGTGCTGGTGACGCTCGGCAACCCGTCGACCCAGGCGATCCTCGGTACGACCGAGGGCATCATGCGCAGCCGCGGCAAATGGCGTGACTACGACACCGGCAAGCGCACCATCCGCGCCATCGCGACCTTCCACCCGGCCTATCTGTTGCGCTCGCCGTCCTACAAGCGGCTGTCCTGGCAGGACCTGCGCGCGATCGCGAAGGTGATGGCGGTCTGACGACCGTCTTCGCCGTCATTGCGAGGAGCGAAGCGACGAAGCAATGACGCGGAGAGCATTACGGTCCGCTCGCCGGACGTCGCTGGCGGAAAGGCTACGGCGCCTTCGGCCGCACGATCGCCCAGCCGATCCGCAGCAGCGGCTGGCGACCGTTGATCAGCCAGTCGAAGCTGCGCGGCACCTCCGGCACCAGGCCTGGAAAGCGCTGGGCAAGCTCCGGCGGCGGCGTGCCGACCGTGTCGGAGGCACGCCACACCACGACGCCTCCGGTTTCGGCAAACCTGGCTGGGCTGATCCACGGCGTCCGCTGCGGCGTGGCGTCCAGGAACAGATGCGCGCGGCGGCGGCCGAGCGCAATCAGGCTGGCAAGCTGCGGATCGCCGGCCACGGCCTGCAGCTTCTGATTGGTGCGGCGCTCGAAGCTCTCGACGAAGAAGCGGGAGATGTCGCGCGCGGGCATCGCGGTCGCGACCTCGCCATCGCCGAGCAACGGGACGATCACCGCGCTGCCGGCGACCAGGATTGCGGGCGCGGCCACGGCTGCGGCCCACACGCTGCGCAGCAGCCGCTGGCGCCGCAGATAGATCAGATCGCCCGAGGCGACCACCATGGCGAGGCCGACCATGGTCAGGGCGACGGCGGTCCCGCCCAACACGGTGGGAAGGCCGAACAGGGCCGAGATCAGGCTGCCGACCAAGGCAGGTGCGATCGCGAAGCAATAGGCGAAGTCGCGGGCCAGCGCCGGCACCGACCGGCGGTAGATGATCGGAGAATCGGCTTCACCGCGGGCGAACCAGCCGGCGTCGAGCACCACGAGGAGCAGCACGGCGGAGATCGCCAGCAGCAATCCGCCGGCCAAAGCGAGCCAATGCCAGGCGCGCGCCGAGAGCTCCGCCAGCACCGGCAGGGCCGGAAGCCCCACGCTGTCGGAACGCAACACGAAGATGAGGTAAGGCAGCGCCAGCGCCAGCACGACCAGCAGCGCGAACAGCGGATCGAACGATCGCAGCACCTGCCGGCCCTCGGCGGTCGACACCGTGAAGACCGCGAGCAGCAGCAGCAGGCCGGCGGCGGCGGGCGTGGTGAGCAGCAGCAGACCCGCCTCGATCGACCATGCAAACCAGGCGTTGCGCTGGCCCTGGCCGAGGATCCGCCAGCTATGCAGCAGCAGCAGCGCCCACAGCGGGCGCGCGAGCACGTCCGGCCCGAATTCAAGTGTCGGCGCCCCGAACGCCGTGACGGTCATCGTCAACAGCACCGCAAGCACCGCCTGCTGGCCGCCGACGATGGCACGGGCGAGCAGATAGATCACCCAGAAGGTCACGGCCGAGCACAGCGCGGCCAGCACATACACGCCGAACAGATGATTGCCGGCGAAGCGATAGGCGATATCCGCGAGCCAGAACGGCAGCGGCGGCCCGAGATCGGTGCCGACCTGGTACTCCCGTCCGAAGGCAATCGACATCGCGAGCTGGCCGGGAGGGCTGCGGTAGAACAGCAGCGCGATGCCCAGCCAGAGAAGGGCGTGACACAGCACCACGATGACGACGACCAGCCGAGGCCGCGCGCGGATCAGTTCGACAACCAGTGACGTGAAACGCATGAACGGCTGGATCGCTTGGGACGTCGAGGAGGCCGGCAGGACCGTCCCTCATCCGCAGCCGCGTTGTCCGACGCCCGCAATCGATACCGCATGATCGAGGCGCACAACACCGCCCCCGCTGCGAGGAGTGACACTTCGTGCTGGTTGGCTGGCAAAACTATTAAGACCGCGGCGCCGTCGAGGCAACCGGCATCAGGCGCCAAGCGCGATTTCGCTGGATGTCACCACCGTCACGTCCGCGAAGAGATCGGGCTCCGGCACGTCGGCCCAGGGCTGATGCTTGCGCCGCGCCGCCACTACAGGCGCAAACAGGCTGCGGTGATGTACCGAGGGCCCCAACCGATCCAGCGCGGCGAGATGCTCGGGCACGCCATAGCCCTTGTGCTGCTCGAAGCCGTAGCCCGGGCAATCCTGCGCCAAGGCGCACATCAGCCGGTCGCGCGTGACCTTGGCGACGATCGAGGCCGCCGCGATCGACATCACCAGCCCATCCCCGCCGATCACCGCCTCGCAATGGCAGTCGACGTCGATTCGGTCGCGGCCATCGACGAACACGTGCTTGGGTGCCTCGGGCAGCGCCCTCACCGCGCGTGACAGCGCCCAGAGCGACGCGCGCAGGATGTTGTCGCGATCGATTCGCGCCGGCGAGGCGAAGGCGACCGCGAACGCCGATGTCTTGCAGATTTTGTCGAACAGCGCCTCGCGCTGCTCGGCGCTCAGCCGCTTCGAATCGTCGAGGCCCTTCGGGATGCGGTTGGGATCAAGAATCACCGCGGCCGCAACCACGGGGCCGGCCAGCGGACCACGGCCGGCCTCGTCACACCCGGCCACCGGCCAGATGCCCTGCTTCAACAGCGCGCGCTCGCGCCGGAAGCTCGGCGGCGCCACGGCGATGACGCCCTTGCCGGACTTGCTGGTGGCGGGCTTGGCGGCGGGCTTGCCTGCAGCGCTTTGGGCGGCCTGATTGCCGGTGGCTTTCGCAGCCGGACTGGCCTTTGCAGCAGCGGCCGATTTCGCCCTGCCCGGCGTTTTGGCTTGGTCTCGAATCATGGCCGTGATGGTGCGGAACGGCCCGCGGCGACGCAACCCGAACGCGGCTCAATTCCCCGCTATTCGCACCCTGTCCGCGGACCGGCTAGGCCGGCAGATGCACCCGGTCATCCTCGCCGACATCGATCCCCGGCGCCGTCACCACCTCCCAGACATGACCGTCCGGATCGGCGAAATAGCCGCTGTAACCGCCATAATCGGTCTGCTGCCCCGACTTCAGCAAGTTCGCGCCCTTTTCCACCGCCGACGCAAGCGCCGCATCGACCTCGGCCTCCGAGCGGCAGTTCCAGGCCAGCGTGACGCCGCGAAACGCCTGTGGCCGCGGCGCGTCCGGCACGCCCGCATCGTGCGCGAGCGCGTCCCAGGGGTACAAGGCCAGCACCGTTCCCCCGGTGTCGAAGAAAGCCACCGCCTCGCCCGTCGCTTGGAATTTCCTGGCGAACCCAAGCGACGCGTAGAAGGCGATGCTCCGCCGCATCTCGGCCACGCCGAGCGTGATGACGGTGAAGCGCGGGACGACGGATTGTGCACTCATGGCGCGACCTCCGTCCACCTCAGAACAGGCTCAGCTGCTGGCCGCCGCCCTTCGGCCGCACGAAATGATCGGTGGTCAGCTTGGTACGGCGCTTGTTCAGGCCGAGCTTCTCGCAGGCGATCTCGAAGCGGCGGCCGATCATCCAGGCCATCGGTCCGGTCCCCTTCATCCGCGTGCCCCATTGCGAGTCGTAGTCGCGGCCACCGCGCATGTCGCGAATCAAGGTGAAGACGTGGCGGTAGCGATCCGGATAATGCTCGAGCAGCCATTCGCGGAACAGGTCGCGCACCTCCAGCGGCAGCCGCAGCAGCACATAAGCGGCTTCCTTGACACCGGCATGGGCGGCGGCATCGAGGATGCGCTCGATCTCGCTGTCGTTGAGCGCCGGAATCACCGGCGCCACCATCACGGTCGTCGGGATGCCCGCCTTCGACAGCGCCTGCAGCGCCTCCAGCCGCTTCGAGGGTGTCGAGGCCCGCGGCTCCATGGTGCGCGCCAGCTTCGGATCCAGCGTGGTCACGGAGATCGCAACCTTCGCCAGGTTCTTCTTGGCCATCCGCGCCAGGATGTCGGCATCACGCATCACCAGCGCCGACTTGGTCACGATCCCGACGGGATGGCCAACCTTTTCCAGCACCTCGAGGATGCCGCGCATGATCTTCCGCTCACGCTCGATCGGCTGATAGGGATCGGTGTTGGTGCCGATCGCGATCATCCGCGGCTCATAGCCGCTGGCCGCCAGTTCCTTCTCCAGCAGGGCGGGCGCATCCGGCTTGACGAACAGCTTGGATTCGAAGTCGAGGCCCGGCGAGAGGCCGAGAAAGGCGTGGGTCGGCCGCGCGAAGCAATAAACGCAGCCATGCTCACAGCCCCGATACGGATTGATCGAGCGGTCGAAGCCGATGTCCGGCGAGTCGTTGCGGGTGATGACCTTGCGCGACGTGTCGGTCGCGACCGTCGTCTTGAACGGCGGCAAGTCCTCGAGGCTCTGCCAGCCGTCGTCGAACACAACGCGGGCCTCCGCCTCATAGCGGCCGCTCGCATTGGATTGCGCTCCCCGGCCACGGCGCCGGCCCCGTTCGATGGCGACCGCGAGTTCGGGAAAGTCCTTCTCGGGACTGCTTTTTTCAAGACCCGAGGAAGGCGCGCCCACCGGCTCGGAGGGCACCGGGACCGGCGGGCGCTTGAGGGCATGTGAAGATGCTCGGCTCATGGCCAAGACATAGCACATAAGAAGAACATTACAAGAACAATAAAGAACAATCCCCGCAGCGGACGTCTGAGGCGGCGCAAGGCCAGCCATCACATTCCCGTTCTATCCTGCAGCCGGGCTGGAACGGGACGGTGCGGCGTTACTCTAATGCACTCTCCCGCAGGCGCGAAACGAATGGCAAGCGAGCTCCCATGCAAACCACTTCTCCCCAGCAGACCCACACGGCCGACGACCTCGACCTGCTCGACCGCTATTGGCGCGCGGCGAATTATCTCTCGGTCGGGCAGATCTACCTGCTGGACAACGCGCTGCTCCGCGAGCCGCTGCAGCCGCAGCACATCAAGCCGCGGCTGCTCGGCCATTGGGGCACGACACCAGGCCTCAACTTCATCTACGCGCATCTCAACCGCGCGATCCGGATGCAGGATCTCAGCGTCATCTATGTCTGCGGCCCCGGCCATGGCGGCCCGGGCATGGTCGCCAACACCTATCTCGAAGGCTCCTACAGCGAGATCTATCCGGACATCACGCGCGACGCGGACGGCTTGCGAAAACTGTTCCGGCAGTTCTCCTTCCCCGGCGGTATCCCCAGCCATGCGGCGCCGGAGACGCCGGGCTCGATCCATGAAGGCGGCGAACTCGGCTATGCGCTGGTCCATGCTTATGGCGCCGCGTTCGACAATCCCGACCTGATCGTCGCCTGCGTGGTCGGCGATGGCGAGGCCGAGACCGGCCCGCTCGCCGCGTCCTGGCATTCGAACAAGTTCCTCAACCCGGCCCATGACGGCGCGGTGCTGCCGATCCTGCATCTCAACGGCTACAAGATCGCCAACCCGACCGTGCTCGGCCGCATGAGCGACGCCGAGATCAAATGCCTGTTCGAAGGCTATGGCTATGCGCCGCTGTTCGTCGCGGGTGACGAGCCTCAGGCGATGCACAGGCAGATGGCGGACGCGCTCGATGTCGCGCTCGCCAGCATCCGCTCGATCCAGCAGAATGCGCGGCTGCCGGATGCGGTGATCCACCGCCCGCGCTGGCCGATGATCGTGCTGCGCAGCCCGAAGGGCTGGACCGGGCCGAAAGAGGTCGATGGCCTCAAGGTCGAAGGCTTCTGGCGCGCGCACCAGGTGCCGATCGCCAATCCGCGCGGCAAGCCGGAGCATCTCGCGCTGCTCGAAGCCTGGATGAAGAGCTATCAGCCGGAGACGCTGTTCGACACGCAGGGCCGGCTGGTGCCGGAACTGCAGGCGCTGGCGCCGAAGGGCACGCGCCGCATGGGCGCCAATCCGCACGCCAATGGCGGGCTGTTGAAGCGCGAGCTCAAGCTGCCGGACTTCCGCGCTTTCGCCGTCGCGCTGCGCGCCCCGGGCGAGACCATCGCGGAGGCGACGCGCGAGCTCGGAAAATTCCTGCGCGAGGTCATCACGCTGAATGCGGATGCGAGAAACTTCCGCATCATGGGCCCGGACGAGACCGCTTCGAACCGGCTGGATGCGGTGTTCGACGTCACCGAGCGGGTCTGGATGGAAGGCATCGAGCCCTACGACGTCCACCTCGCCCATGACGGCCGCGTCATGGAGGTGCTGAGCGAACATCTCTGCCAGGGCTGGCTGGAAGGCTATCTGCTCACCGGCCGCCACGGCTTGTTCTCGTGCTACGAAGCCTTCATCCACATCATCGATTCGATGTTCAACCAGCACGCCAAATGGCTGAAGGTGTCGCGCCATCTGCCGTGGCGCCGGCCGATCGCGTCGCTGAACTATCTCTTGACCTCTCACGTCTGGCGCCAAGACCATAACGGCTTCAGCCATCAGGACCCCGGCTTTGTCGACCTCGTCGCCAACAAGAAGGCCGATATCGTCCGCATCTACTTCCCGCCCGATGCCAACACGCTGCTGTGGATCGCCGACCACTGCCTGCGCACCTATGACCGCATCAACGTGATCGTCGCCGGCAAGCAGCCCTCACCGCAATGGCTGACGATGCAGGAGGCGGCGACGCATTGCGATGCCGGCATCGGCATCTGGTCATGGGCCGGCACCGAGCCGGCCGACGCAGCGCCCGACGTGGTGATGGCCTGCGCCGGAGACATCCCGACCTTGGAGACCCTCGCCGCCGTCGACCTGTTGCGCAAGGCGCTGCCCGAGCTCAAGATCCGCGTCGTCAACGTCGTCGATCTGATGACCTTGCAGCCCGACACTGAGCATCCGCACGGACTGAGCGACCGCGATTTCGACAGCCTGTTCACGACCGACAAGCCCGTCATCTTCGCCTATCATGGCTACCCACATCTCATCCATCGCCTGACCTACAGCCGCACCAATCATGCCGGCATGCATGTGCGCGGCTTCATCGAGGAAGGCACCACGACGACGCCATTCGACATGGTGGTGCTCAACGAACTCGATCGTTTCCACCTTGCCATCGAAGTCATCGAGCGCGTGCCGGGGCTCAGCGTCTCGGCGGCCCATGTGAAGCAGACATTCCGCGACGCGCTGATCGAACACACGCGCTATGTCCGCGAGCACGGCGAGGACATGCCTGCGATCCGCGATTGGGTCTGGCCCAACAGTACAGGCGGAACGACTCCGGCGGAGGCTGGCGACTGAGTAGCAGCGCCTACTGATGTGACGTTTTCATGAATGATCTAGCGCAATGCCCGCGATGTGGCGTTGCGACACCATGACGGCATCGAAACCTGATCGATGTCGTCATGAAATCTCAGATCATCAAGGAGCTCGGCCAAGCCGACATCCTGCTGCCGTCGCTGATCGCCGACGGACTCGCCGCCAACGACCGCGTCAAGGTGCGCCTGAGCGCGCTGCAAGCCGCCGCGCAACATGCGCATGCGCCGGAGCCGCGGCCCACTGATCTCTCGGCCGAGTGCCGAGCCGCCAACATCGCGCCGGCCGAGCTCGCGAGTTTGATCGGCGGCGCGCATGCCACCACATCCGGTCGCTTTGCTGCGCCCGGTCTTGCCCGGCTGGTCCAGGACATTGAAAGCGACACGCGGGCCATGATCCGCGCGGTCAAGGCCGGACGGAGCACCGAAGGCAACGCGGCCGAGCGGCGGCTCGACACGATGCAGCGCGCCGGTCTTCTGACGGCGAGCGACGATATCGCGTTCGAGCGCGTGGCGTGGCTGACCGCTGCTCAGGACGAGTCGGACAGCCTGCACCGGCTGGTGATGGACCTGCACAAGGCCCTCAACCGCATCGCCGCCGACTGCGCCGAGGAAATCATCGACGGCGCCCATGTCTACGGCGTCGCGGCTGAAGACAGGAGCGCCATTGTCGCCTTCATGCGCGGCCTGAACGCGACGCGCGCACTCAAATTCGACCACCCCGGCCTCGATACGATGGCGACCCGCTCCGGCGACCGGCTGCTGATCCAGAACGACATCGGCACGACCGACGCTCATGTGATGGTCATCGCGGTCGACGGACGGTCAGTCACCGTCACCTACACCGACGTGCATCAGGCGCGCGCGAAGTTCTTCATTCGCCTGTTCGATGCGTTCGCGGCCAGCTGGAGCGGCCTCGATCGGCGCACCGGGGCGGGTCTGGCCGACGAGAACGCCTTCGTGCTGGTCACCGGCCAATTTCATGGTGCCGATCTGCAGGCGCGCGATGAGTTCCTTGCAGCTCTCGGCGCCGCGCTGGTGTTTCTGATCGATTGGAACAAGGCGCGCAAATTGCTGCGCACGTGGGTCTCCAAGGACGACGCTCTCAAGATCCTCGATTGGGCGGCCCGCAACCGGATCGGCCATCGCGCATTCCTCGAACTCGGCGGCAGCGAGTTGCTGGGCGGCGCAGTGCGCAACGCGGCGCCCAACCGCATCGGCTTCGGCGAACGCCTGGACCGCGCCCTGGGCCGCACCACTGCGATCGAGTTTCTCAAGGCGGCGTTGCGCGACGCCACCGAGGGCTTGCTCGCCGGCCGCTCGGTGCGTGTGGTCCGTGACCAGATCGAGGCTGATCTGGTGCGGCATCTCGACCGGGCCGACGGCGCGCTGCTCGGCATCGTGCTGCGCCAGCTTGGGCTGGCGCATGACATCGCCGCCGCACTGAGCCGCGATCTCGGGGCGTTTCAGTCCGGGCTGACCGGCGGACGCGAACTGCTGGCCGCCCGCGCCGCACGGATCGAGCAGAAGGCCGACCGCATTGCGATCGAGGCCCGCCAGGAGATTGCGCGCCTCAACGCCGAGCCATTGATCGCGCAACTCGTCGACCGGGTCGAGGAGACCGTCGACGAACTGGAACAGGCAGCCTTCATCGCCTCGCTCGCCCCGGCCGCGATGCCGGCCGACCTGCTGGCCGCGCTGGCCGACCTCTGCAACGTTGCGATCGGCGCGATCGAAGCGGCCGCGAGCGGCCTCGCCGCGGCTGCAGACGTACCCGAGGGCCGGCGCGTCGATTCCGACGATGCGCTCGCCGCCGTGCTGCGCCTGATGGACGCCGAGCACGCCGCCGACGCACAGGAGCGCAGGATCACCACCCTGGTCTTCACCGGCACTTTCGACGTCGCGACGTCGCTGGCCGCGCTGGAGCTGGCGCGGGCCGTCGAACGTGCCACCGACCGCATGGCCAGCTTCGGACATCTGCTGCGCCAATACATCTTGATCGATCTCGCAGGTTAGGAACTGCCATGTCCATCGTCCGCATCTTCGGCAAAGACACCGTCCCCTGCTCGGCTGAAACGGTCGGCGCCAAGGCCGCCAATCTCGCCCGGATGGCCGCGCTGGGACTGCCGGTGCCGCCCGCTTTCGTGCTTCCCGTGGATCTCTGTGCCGACATCATCGCCAATCAGGCCGATGCCGAGCAGCGGCTACGCGACGGCCTGCGCAGCGGCATTCGCTTTCTGGAACAGGCGACCGGCCGCGTCTTCGGCGATCATCGCCAGCCGTTGCTGGTCTCGGTCCGCTCCGGCGCGGCGCGATCGATGCCCGGCATGCTCGACACCGTCCTCAATGTCGGCTGCACGTCAGCCGCCGCGCGCGGCCTGATGCGCAGCACCGGACGGCCGCGCCTCGCCTTCGACTGCCGCCGCCGGCTGATCGAGAGCTTCTCTGAAACCGTCCTCGGCCTTGAGGCCACGCGACTGACGGCGCTGTGCCGCGATCTGGTGACGCAGGAGGGCGTCGCCACGGACCGCGAATTGGACAGCGAAGCCATCGCGCGGCTGGCCGCCGACGAGCAGGCACTGGTCGAGACCGGCAGCGACGGCTGGCTGGAGGATGCCGAAGGCCAGCTCCATGCCGCGGCCCGCGCCGTCTATCAGTCGTGGGCCAGCGAACGCGCACAGACCTATCGCAAGCTGCAAAATCTCGAACACCTGCCGGGCACCGCCGTCACGGTACAGGCCATGGTGTTCGGCAATGGCGGCCTCGCCTCGGGGGCCGGCGTCGCGTTCTCGCGCGATCCTTCGACCGGGGCCAAACTGCCGATGATCGACCTTGTCCTCGACGCCCAAGGCGAGGATGTCGTGTCCGGACGCCGCACGCCGGACAGCGAGGAGACCATCGCGCGCGCCTTGCCGAACCTGCGGACCGAGCTCGTCGCGGTGCTGCGACGGCTCGAAACGGAATTCGGCGACGTCCAGGATGTCGAGTTCACCGTCGAAGACGGCCGCTTGTGGATTCTGCAGACCCGCGCCGCCAAGCGCACCCCCCGTGCGGCACTGAAGATCGCCGTCGACTTAGTGCATGAGCGGGTGATCTCGCCGCAGCAGGCGTTGCAGCGTCTGGAAGAGATCGATCTGGAGCAACTCGTCGAGACGTCGCTGGTCGCAGCCGGCGAACCCGCCGCGACCGGCATTGCGGCGTCGGGCGGGATCGCGGTGGGGCGCGCGGCCTTCGATTCGGAATCCGCAAAGCGTCTGGCCGACAGCGGCGAGCCGGTCATCCTGATGCGCCCGGACACCTCGACCGCCGATATCGCCGGCTTCGCGGCGGCCGCGGGCGTCGTGACGACGGTCGGTGCGCGCACCGCGCATGCGGCGCTGGTGGCGCGCCAGCTCGGTCGGCCCTGCATCGTCGGATGTCCCGCATTGACGGTCAGCGGCGGCGCTGAGCGTGCCTTGCTCGGCACGACCGCGATTGCCAGAGGCGACTGGGTCACGATCGACGGCGATCAGGGCCGCGTCTATTGCGGCCGCCTGGAGATCGTGACCGCGCGTCCGGACGCCGAGCTCGCCGAGGTCGCGGCCTGGCGCCGCGGTGACCTGCAGCCCGTCCGACGGCTGTCGGCGTGACATTCGCTCCGTGCGGTACTCCGTCCGGGGTGCCGCAAAATTCCGCACTGCAACGGGCTGATTTGCATATGACAAAGTGATAACAACTCTGGCAGAGGTGCTGAAAACAACGATGCCAGGCCTATGTTGAGCGTGATCATCCCGACCGAGGGAGCCGAACAGCCGGTGGTCGCGACCCTCTCCGCGCTGGTGCCGGGAGCAGCCGCTGGCGTGGTCAGCGAGGTGCTGCTGGTCGACCGTTCTCCCGACCCCAGCGTCATGGAACGCGTCGCCGACGTCGCCGGCTGCAACTTCATGACGTTCCTGGGCTCGCCCGCCGCCGCACTCGCGGCCGGTGCCGCGCAGGCGCGCGCGCCCTGGCTGATGTTTCTGCCGGCAGGCGCCGTGCTGGATCCCGGCTGGATCGATGAGACCATGCAGTTCGTGCAGAGCGTGGCAGCGGCCGGACGGCCGCGCGCGGGCGTGTTCCGCTATGCCCTCTCCCCCTACGCCAATGTGAGCCTGCGCGACCGCCTGCGGGCGGTCGCACGGGTCGTGATCGGCCCGCTGGGCGACCAGGGCCTGCTGATCGCGCGCGAGCATTACCGCCAGGTCGGCGGCTACAGGCCCGACTCCAAACGCGCCGAAACGCGACTGTTGCGACAGCTCGGCCGCGCCTCCCGCACCACGCTGCGCAGCCGGATCGTCATGGTCTAGCCCCAAACAATACTTGCCAACGTCAACAGATTTGTTGACAATGGCAAGCATTGAAAAGGGTGCACCATGCCTGCTCAGCCGACCGACCACTCCGTCGCCGCCGTTCGCGCTTTCAACCGCTTCTACACGCGGAAGCTCGGCGCGCTCGACCAGCACCTGCTCGACAGTCCGTTTTCGCTCGCCGAAGCGCGGGTGCTCTATGAGCTCGCTCATCGCGAGACGACCACCGCCAAGGAAATCGGCGTTCTTCTTGGTCTCGACGCCGGCTATCTCAGCCGCATCGTGCAGAGCTTCGACGAGAAGGGCCTGATCAGCCGCACGCCGCTGCCATCGGACCGCCGGCAGCAGCAGCTCAGCCTCACCGCCAAGGGACGCCAGGCCTTTGCCAAGCTCGACCGCAGCTCGCAGCAGGAAATCGCTGCAATGCTCGCGGACCTGCCGGCGCCCTCGCGCCAGCGGCTCGTCGGCGCAATGGCCACGATCGAAGACCTGCTGGAGCCGCCGTCGCAGACGCGTCCAGCCGTTCTGCTGCGCAGCCATCGCGCCGGCGACATCGGCTGGGTGATCTCGCGGCACGGCGCCGTCTATACGGAGGAATATGGCTGGGACGCCAGTTTCGAGGCGCTGGTCGCCGAGATCGGCGCGCAGTTCCTCCGGTCCTACGATGCGGACCGCGAGCACTGCTGGATCGCCGAGCTCGCCGGCGAGCCGGTCGGCTCGATCTTCCTGGTCAAGGGCAGCGACGACATCGCCAAGCTACGGCTGCTGCTGGTCGAAAAGAAGGCCCGGGGGCTGGGCGTCGGCCGGGCGCTGACAGAACAATGCATCCGCTTCGCCCGGGACAGGCACTACAAGACCATCGAGCTGTGGACACAGAGCATTCTCACCACCGCGCGGGACATCTACGCTCGGGCCGGCTTCCGCAAGATCGCGGAGGAGCCGCACGCCTCGTTCGGCGTCGAGCTCATCGGCGAGACCTGGACGTTGACACTGTAACGCTGCGCCGCCGGCGACGAGCTCAACCGCAGGCAATTCAACGCACCGACTACAACTACACTCATCTCGGGATTGATTAGTTCCAATATCGACGTCGTGTGCCCGGCGTTTTCGAAGGCATGTGAACGGGGGCATCTGAACCATGAGACTCTCGCGTCGATCCATTGCGGCCGCGCTGTTGGCAGTCGCAGTGCTTGCCGTCGCAGATGCCGCCTCGACAGCGGCTCACGCCGCGCCCAAAGGCAGCGCGACCGTCGCCATCACGCGTTCGACAGATCTGCTTTTTCTGGCCGCGCCGGCCGCGATCGAGATCAACGGCACGAAGGTGGCGAGCCTCGGCCGTGGCGAGAGCTTCAACGGTCCGATCGCCCCCGGCCCCACGGAGATCAAGGTGTCGACCTGGTCCACGCCGGGATCATCGAGCTATCGCTTCACCGCTGTTCCGGGAAAGACCTACAAGATGGTCGTCGTACCACGAACAAAGAATTACGCAGCCAATGTAGTCGGAGGACTGGTCGGCGCGGCGATCGAAGGCGGTGGCGCGTTCGAATTCGTGCCAACGCGTTGAGATTGACCTCTCCGCCCGGCCGTCTCGTGCTGGCGGCGCGCCCCTACGCCGTCGCGCCTTGCGCTTTCGGCCGGCGCAGGTGCTCGTCCAGCCGCGGCATGATCTCGACGAAATTGCAGGGCCGAGTACGGTAATCCAGTTGCGCGGCGAGGATGCCGTCCCAGCCGTCGCGGCACGCGCCGGGGGATCCCGGCAGGCAGAAGATATAGGTGGCGCCGGCGACGCCCGCGGTGGCGCGGCTCTGGATGGTCGAGGTGCCGATCTTGGCGTGGCTCAGCAGATGGAAGGCGATCGAGAAGCCGTCCATGCGCTTCTCGAACAGCGGCTCGATCGCTTCCGGTGTGACGTCGCGACCGGTGAAGCCGGTGCCGCCAGTGGTGATGATGACGTCGACTCCGGGATCGGCGATCCACGCCCGCACCACGGTGCGGATCTTCTCGACGTCGTCGGTGACGATTTCGCGCGCGGCCAGTCTGTGACCTGCGGCAGTCAAGCGGTCGCTCAGGGTCGTGCCCGACTTGTCGTCGGCGAGCGAACGCGTGTCCGACACCGTCAGCACGGCGATGTTGAGGGGGATGAAGCTCTTGCTCTCGTCGATCGCCATCACGCGACTCCTTACAGCGAATTGGCGCCGAATGTATTGCAGGCCTGCACCGTGCCCTGCTGGTAGCCGACCATGAACCAGCGCTTGCGCTGTGCGGCCGAGCCGTGGGTGAACGAATCCGGCACCACGCGCCCGGTCGCCTTCCGCTGCAGCGTGTCGTCGCCGATCGCGGAGGCGGTGGTCAGCGCGGCGTCGATGTCGCCCTCCTCGATGAAACCCGGGCGCTTCTTCTCCTCGCGATTGACCCAGACGCCGGAGAGGCAGTCGGCCTGCAGTTCGACCTTGACCTGCAGCGCGTTCGCTTCGGCCTTGCTGCCGACCTGCTGCTGCATCCGCGTCACGCGCGGCAGGATACCGAGCAGATTCTGCACGTGGTGTCCGGCTTCATGCGCGATGATGTAGGCCGCCGTGAACTTGCAGGCGTTGCCCGAGCAGCCGCGGAAGCGCGTCTCCACCTCGCGGAAGAAGCTGGTGTCGAGGAAGATCTGCCGGTCCGGCGGGCAATAGAATGGCCCCATCGCCGACTGCGCCATGCCGCAGCGGCCGCCATTGGTGCTGTTGCGGAACAGCACGATCTTCGGCCCGGTATAGCTCTGGCCGCTGGCCTGGAAGATCTCGCTCCAGCGATCGTCGATCTCGCCGAGGACGCCGGCGATCATGTCGCCCATCTCGTCTTTCGGCGCCCCGGTCTTACCGGGCGAGCGGCGATCGGCCTGATAGCTCGGCGCGCTGCCATGGCTCAGCATCTCGGCTCCTCCGATCAGGATGCGCGGATCGATGCCGAAGGCGTAGCCGATCAGGCCGAGCACGATGATCGTGCCGATGCCGAGCCCGCCGCCGCCGATCGGCAGACCCATACCGCCGCCCATCCCGCCGCCTTCGTCGCGACGGTCGTCGATGTCGTCGCTGCGACGGAAATCATCGTAACGCATGGCGGCTTTTCCTCACGATTCTTGCGCGGCTCTGCGCGAAATGGCCAACGCGGCAAACAGGTAAAATTTCCACTGTGTTAATCAATAACCCGGCCGGCAAATTTTGCCTAGCGCCGGCAAATCAACCGCCGCAGGCGCCGCACCCGCTGGCACCGCTTTTCGCGCGCAGCATCGCGAAAAACCCTTCGCGATCGTCGCGTTGCGCGGCTGATGCCGCGCGTGGTCGGGCCGCTCTTCATCGCTCATGCGCGTGATGAAAACATGCGCTGAGATGCGAAAAATTTTCCCGATTAAGTCCATTTTTACTTTGCCGGGTCAATGTGTGGGCAGTCGGTTGTTAGGTCCCGCGTCGCCGACAGCGTCGCCTGAGTCAGAGTTCTTGAGTCATGGTTGAGTCGCGTCGCGGGGCGTCTGCAAGGGCGCCCCGCACTAAATTTCAGACTCTTGAAGAGCAACGAATCATCGTCGGCGACTGCGTCGCCGAGATGTCGAAACTGCCAGGCGCATCCGTCGACCTGGTGTTTGCAGATCCGCCATACAATCTGCAGCTCAAGGGTGAGCTCAAGCGTCCCGACGAATCGCAGGTCGATGCGGTCGACGACGATTGGGACAAGTTCTCCTCCTTCGCCGCCTATGACGACTTCACGCGCGCCTGGCTGCTCGCCGCGCGGCGCCTGATGAAGCCGAGCGCGACGATCTGGGTGATCGGCTCCTATCACAACATTTTCCGCGTCGGCGCGATCATGCAGGATCTCGGCTTCTGGATCCTCAACGACATCGTGTGGCGCAAATCCAACCCGATGCCGAACTTCCGCGGCCGCCGCTTCACCAATGCGCACGAGACCATGATCTGGGCGGCGCGCGACGAGAAGGCGAAGGGCTACACGTTCAATTACGAAGCGCTGAAGGCCTCCAACGAGGACGTGCAGGCGCGCTCGGACTGGCTGATCCCGCTGTGCACCGGCGAGGAGCGGCTGAAGGATGCGGACGGCAAGAAAGTCCATCCGACACAGAAGCCGGAAGGCCTGCTGGCGCGGGTGCTGCTGTCATCGTCGAAGCCCGGCGATCTCGTGATCGATCCGTTCAACGGCACCGGCACGACCGGCGCCGTGGCAAAACGTCTCGGTCGCCGTTACATCGGCTTCGAGCGCGACAAGACCTATGCCGAGGCTGCCGAGCGGCGCATCGCCGCCGTCGAGCCGCTGCCCGAGGCGACGCTGGCGCCGTTCATGACCGCGCGCGAGGCGCCGCGTGTCGCCTTCTCCGAGCTGATCGAGCGCGGCATGATCTCGCCGGGCACGAAGCTCGTCGACTCCAAGCGGCGCCACGGCGCGCTGGTGCGCGCCGATGGGGCCATCATGCTGGGCGACAAGGTCGGTTCGATCCACCGCATCGGCGCGGTCGCCCAGGGGCTGCCGGCCTGCAACGGCTGGACGTTCTGGCACGTGGAGACGACGCGCGGCCTCAAGCTGATCGACGAGCTTCGCGCCGAGATCCGCGCCGAGATGTCCGCGGCCTGACGCTCAAGACTTCCGGCGTGCCTGGCCGGAATAGCGCGCCAGGAGATCCTCGACCTCGTACTGATCGTCATAGCGGACGTCGTCGCGCGGCACCATCGAGACCTGCGACACGCGCTTGACCGGCTGTTCGCCGCGCGCCAGTGCCGGATGGAATCGATCCACCGGCGGCAGATGCATCCGATCGAGCTCCGGCTCGGCCGGCCAGCGGGCCACGCGCCGCGCGGCCACCGGCTCGAGGCGCAGCTGCCGCTTGGCGCGGGCGCGCGCGAGCAGCACGCTCGTCGAAAAGCCGGCGACGGCGACGGCACCGAGGAACGCGAACAGCCGCGTCCGCGCCGGGTCGTCAAGCCCCGCGCCGGTCGACGCCGTCGGCGCAGCCTCGGCCACGGTCTGGGACGACGCCGTGGGCGCGACGGTCTCGGCCGGACCAGCGTCGCTTGACGCCGCAGCAAGCGTATAGGAATTCGAACGCGGTGCCGGCGCCGGCTGCGCCTGCAATGTGCCTGACGAATCCGGCCAGCGCGATGTGAGCGCCGAATCGCCGGCGGCCGAGTCGGCCACCGCGGCGGCCGGAGCAGCATTCGTCGGCGCGGCGGCTGCGGGCGCCATTGCCGCAGGCGGCGTGACAACCGACGCAGCGGCAACCGGCGGGAACATTGCCGAAGACCGGGCGGCAGCGCTCGGGGTCGACGACGTGACCTTGACATCGTCAGCAGCCTGGCTCGGCGACGGCTGGATTTCCGCCCGCGCATCGGCGGCCGACTGCGACAGCTCTGTACGATCGCGATGCGAGGCCAATTTCCGCGTCACGAGCGAGGCGCCCTGTGACGCGCGGTCGTCATCGCGGAGATACCAACACTGCTTCTTCGTCGTGCGATCGATCCGGTAGAACCAATGCTTGCCTGCCGGAGTCTCCTTCGGCTTGGTCAGGCATTCGTCAGCAGCCGATGCCGGTTGAAACTCGATCGTTGTCGCAGCCACTCCCGCCAACACGGCGACAGCGACGCACGGCAACAAACTCGTCGTTCGCTTCGTCATCAGACCTCCGACGATTGAACACGCCCCGATCCGCCGTTTCGACGATGACTTCGTTCGGAATAAGGCTGCGGAGGTTCCATTTGTCGAAACAATGTTAGAACGGCGGTGTCCTTTTGATACGTTCTAATTTTTTTGGGCTGTTTTGTCGCAGCAACAGCTGGAATATCCCACGTGGCGGTCGCCGTCCTGCAACGTTCCGGTCGGGACAACACGCGGATGTGAGCGGCGTATCCACCGATTCATGTTGTCCGATAGCCGCCGCGACACGTCGCGTACCGCCCTCCGGCGTTCACTTGAACTTTGACAACGCCTTTTCGATCAGTTCGCGCGTGTACGGCTTCTGAACAATCGGCGCGTCCGACAGTTCGGCCGGAAGCGGCGCGCGCTCGCCATAGCCGGTGGCGAACATGAAGGGCACACCCAGCTCTTTCAACCTGTATCCGACAGGGAGACTGCTCTCCGCGCCAAGGTTGATATCGAGCAAAGCGAAGCTTGGCAGCGCCCGTTCGATCGCCTTCAGCGCGTGATTGACCGAGGCCGCCGTCTCGACGTGGCGCGCGCCGAGTTCAAGCAAGATCACCTCGGCTCCCATTGCGATGATCAGATTGTCCTCGACGATCAGCACGGTGCCGGACAATCGCGCCGACTCCTGCTTCGCGTGATGATGCGCCGGAGCGCCGGTGATCGCCGGCACGATCTGAACGAAATTGGCGGGAATGACAAAGCGGGCCTGAACTCCGAGCAGATCGAAACGGATCTCGGCGTCGCCCTTGAGATCGAACGGCACCGAGCGCTCGATGATGGTGGTGCCGAAACCGCGGCGCGACGGCGGCTGCACCGGCGGTCCGCCGCTTTCCTTCCAGTCGATCACCAGGCTTGCGCCGGGATCGAGACGCCAGATCACCTGCACCTGCCCCGTGGAGTCGGCCAGCGCGCCGTATTTCGCTGAGTTGGTCATCATCTCGTGCACGACGAGTGCGAGCGTCGCGAACGCCTTGGGGTCGAGCGCGACGTCGGGTCCCTCCATCCGCACCCGCCCTGCCCGCGCACCGAGATAGGCACCCGCCTCCGACTCCAGCAGATGACGCAGCGCCACCGGCGCCCAGTTCAGATTCGTGATCTGGTCATGCGCACGCGCCAAGGCCTGGATCCGTCCGCCCAGGATGGCGGCAAACTCCTCGACCGAATTCGCCGTGTCCTTGCTCTGCGCGACCAGTCCGCGCACGAGACTGAGGATGTTGCGGACGCGGTGGTTGAGCTCGGCGATCATCAGCTCCTGCCGCTCCTGCGCGCCACGGCGCTCGCGCGCGGCGAGCTCCGACAGTTGCAGGATCACTTCTAGCAGTGTCACGCGGAGGCTCTCGGCAATGCGCAGATCGGCCGCGGTCCACGGCTTCGCCTGCCCGGCCACGGTCTGCTGCCACAGTTCGAAGCTCTTGCGCGGCGTGAGCCGCGCCCCGAGCGGCCCCTCGGAGTAGGTCTTGTGGGGATCGCCCGCCCAGTTGACCGAGCGCAGCATCTCGCGACGAAAGAAGATCAGGCAGTCGCGCGGCGTCCGCGAGATCGGAATCGCCAGGAAGCCGGCGGCGCGCGCGCGAAACGCCTCGCCGGCGGCGTAGATCTTCGCGATCTCGGCACTGGCGCAGATCCGCCCCGGCGACGTCCGGTTGATGAAGCCGATCAGATCCTGCACCTCCGCCTCGGTCGGCGTCTCGCCGTCGAGCGTGATCTCGTCGTCGGACCAGACGGCGATGCCGTCGCATTCGATCATCTGCCGGTAGTCGGCGACGAAATCGAGAATGGCGCGCTTGCTGTGCGCCTGCGCGGCGGCGCGCTCGATCAATCGCTCCTGGATGTGATGCGCGCGCGTCTCATAGGCGATGTCGGTCTCACGCTCGCGCGCCTCGAGCAGCCAGGAATACATCTGGCCGAACAGCTCGGCGGCCGTGCGCTTCTCGAACGACAGATGATGCGGCGCGTAATGATGACAGGCGAACAACCCCCACAATTTGCCGTCACGCAGAATGGAGACCGACATCGAGGCTGCCACGCCCATGTTGCGCAGATATTCGATGTGAATGGGCGAGACGGCGCGCAGCACACTCATCGACAGGTCGAGCAGACCGGCATTATGCACGGGCGTCGAGAGCAGCGGCGCGGGCGCGGCGTTGATGTCGGCGATGATGCGCAGCCAATTGCGCTGATAGAGCTGCCGCGCCTGCCTTGGAATGTCGGATGCGGGGTAATGCAGCCCGAGGAACGGCTCCAGACCCGGCCCGGCAACCTCCGCGATCACCTCGCCGGAGCCGTCGGGATGGAAGCGGTAGACCATGACGCGGTCGAAACCCGTCAGCAGCTTGAGCTGCCGCGCCGCCTCCTGGGCGAGATCGGCCATGCTCGTTGTCTTGCGAATGCGGCCCAGCATCAGCCGCACCAGTTCGCCGGAATTCGCCCCGGACTCGATCAGGCTCGGTTCGGCCTCGACGACCAGATAGGCGCCGGAGAAGTGAATGGCGAGATCGAACAGCCGGCCCTTGCCGAGCAGATCGATGCCGAACATGCGCTCGACCGCATCGGGACCGCTCAGATAATCGACCCGCGACCGGATCGCAGCCACCCCGGCCGGTGACAGCACCGCCGCAATCGGCTTCTGCAGCAGCCCCCCGATATCGCCGCCGAGATAGTCGGGCGCGTTCTCCGAGGCCATGCAGATGGTGAAGTCGGACACCAGCGCCAGCAGAAAGCCGAACGGCTGGACGCTGCCGGGAACATGGATCGGCTCACGATCGCAATTGGTGAGATTGACCTGCTCGTTCATGCCGAGGCCATCGCCATCGCAAACACCGCGAACACCTCGCGCGCACTCGCGATCATTCGGACTTGATTGCTCGACGTGACCGGCTCTTGTGCAAGCTGGCCCAGGAAGCTGCGCCACAGCCCCTTGCCAGCGCCATGGCGGAGATAGCGGGTTGCGCCTCTGGCGCGCGGATCAGCCGATGCGGCGACGACGCGCAACAGATAGCTCGCGCCCAGCCGCGATCCCTCCAGGACATACAGCGCCCCCAGCACGGATGGCCGGTCGAGCGCGGGCATCGACAGCGCGACCGGGGCAATGCTGCCGTGGAGCGCGGCGACATCGGCCCTGATCGCCTCGCTGCGCCGCCGCTCCGCCCAATCATCGACCATTCCGGCAACGCCGGCCCGCTCGAGCGCCTGCTCCAGCGGCAGCAGCGCAGCCGCGCTCGCCTGCAGGAACCGGCGATAATGCGCAATGGTGGCGAGATCGAACTGACGCAGACACTCGTCGAGTGCGCGGTGTGCCGGGGCTGTCGCCGCCTTCAGCGTTTCGCGAATACCGATGCTGGTTGCGCAGAAGGGATCATCGGGAGTGGCTGCCAGCAACATCAAGGGGGCCCAGGACAGGAGATCGACCGCAGGCACGCGCCACGGCTTCAAGCAACGTCGGTCGGGCGGGCGGGTTCCTGCGCCTGTGCAAAGTTTTTATGATGGCGGCGACAACGGTCAGGCCAGCTCCGCCAGCGCCTTCTGCACGGCCGGCCGGTCCGACATGCGCTTGAAATGATCGGCGACCTTCGGAAACGCGTTGATGTCGACCCCATCGCCTTCGAGCCACTGCGCGATCGTGAACAGATACGGATCGCAGATCGTGTACTGCTCCCCCATCACCCACGGCGCGCGCAGCATCTTCTGCTCGATCAGCGCGAAGCAGGCGCCCATCGTTTCCGGCACCTTCTTCTTCATGTCGGCGAACGACGACTCCTCGTTGGCCCAGCGATAGCCGCGCATCTTGTGGGCGTGGGCGATGTGGACCGTCGAGCAGAGATAGCTGGTGAAGGACTGCACCTCGGCAAAGGCGAAGATATCGTCGAGCGGCGCAAGCCGCGCCTGTGGGAAGCGCTGGGCGATATAAGCGAGCATCGCCGGCGTCTCGGTCAGGATGCCCTGCTCCGTCACCAGCGCCGGCACCCGCCCCTTGGGATTGATCGCAAGATACTCCGGGCTGTTCTGCTGGTTCGTCTTGAAGCTGAGCTTCTCGATCGCGTAGGCGGCGCCGGTTTCGGCGAGCGCGATGTGGGAGGCGAGCGCGCAGGTGCCTGGCGCGACATAGAGCTTGAGCATGGTGATCCCTGACAGATGATGGGCGACCCTAGCCGCGCGGATCCCGGCCGTCCACCCTGGACCACACCTGCGCGCCGCCTCAGTCATGCTGGCTCGCGAGAAACTCGACCAGCGCCTGCCGGTCGCCGCCATTCTTGATGCCGGGAAACACCATCAGCGTGCCCGGCACCATCTTCTGCGGATCGGCGAGATAGGCGTCGAGCGTCTCGCGCGTCCACACCAGGCCGGAGTTCTTGTTGGCCGAGGAGTAGTTGAACCCGGCCACGGTACCGGCCCTGCGGTCGAGCACGCCGAACAGCGACGGCCCGAGCTTGTTGCGGCCGGGCTCGAGCGAATGGCACATCGCACAGTTTTTCCTGAACTGGGCTTCGCCGAGGTCGGAGGCTGAACGGGCCGGTGCCGCATCAAGGATGACAAGCATGGCGGCGACTGCACCCATCACCGAGTTGACGAGGAGCAACGATCCTTTGGCTGACGCCGATGAGGCATCTGGTTTGTGCCCGGATCTCTCCAAGCCATCATGGCCGGGCTTGTCCCGGCCATCCACGTCTGCGGAAGGCTGAAAGAAAGACGTGGATGCCCGGGTCAAGCCCGGGCACGACAAGTCACTCATTGACGCGTTCGCGCGTTGCGATGGTCGATGCTTGTGAATTTCGATAGCTGTCACCACCGCCTCAATTCGGTAACCCCAGAACGATCAGCGTCGGATTGCCGAGCTCGCCGAAGGTGATGCGCGAGACGTTGCCGGAGGTCAGTGCGACATATTGCTTGCCCCCGGCCTGGTAGGTGACGACGCCTCCGGCGATCATGCCCTGGGTCGCCAGCGTGTAGAGCGGCTTGCCGGTCTGGCTGTCGAGCGCGAAGAAATTACCGCCGGTATCGCCACCGAACACGACGCCGCCCGATGTCGACGTGATGCCGCTGACGACCGGCTTGGCCGCCTTGTATTTCCACTTCACCTCACCGCTCACGGCATTGAGGCTGGTGACCCAGCCGGCGGCCTGGTCCGGCGGGTCGAGCGTCGGCTCGCCGCCGAAGAAGAACTCGCCGGCGACATATTTGGCGTCGCCCTTCTTGAACGTGCCGCACCAATCGACCGCGCCGAAATAGATCGCGCCGTTGACCGGGTCGTAGCTGCCGCCATTCCATTCGACGCCGCCGAGCAGGCCGGGGCAGACATGCACGCCAGCATCCGTCGGCCGCGCCGCGACATTGTCGATGGTCGTGACCGGAACGCGATAAATCGGCTTGCGCGTCGCGCGGTCGATCGCGGTGACAAAACCATCCTTGCCGCCGAACACGACGATGTCCTGGATATCAGGCGAGCGGAACAAGGTCGGCGCGGCACCGAGATCATGGTCGATGCCGTCATTGGCCTTGACCTGGTGATACCATTTCAGCGCGCCGGTGCGCGCGTCGAGCACGACCAGGGAGTCGGTGTAGAGATTGTCGCCGGGACGATAGTCCGGGAACATGTCCGGCGCGGGATTGCCGACCGGCACGAACAATTCCCCGGTGGTGATGTCGAGCGACAGCGTCGACCAGGAGCCGCCGCCGCCGGTCAGCGCCGACTTCTTGTTCTGCCAGGTCTCGGCCCCCGGCTGGTCGCCGGTCGGGATCGTGTCGAAGCGCCAGACCTCGCGCCCGGTCAGCACGTCGAACGCCAGCACGCGGCCGCGCACGCCCCAGTCGGAGCCCGCGGTGGCGGTGAAGACGAGGCCGTTCCAGCCGATCGGCGCGCCCGATAGGAACTCGCCGAGCAGGGAATCGCCGACCATGTTCTGCCAGATCAGCGCACCGCTCTGCGCATCGAGCGCCAGCAGATGACCATCGGGGGTGCCGCGAATGACACGGCCATTGATGACGGCGACGCCGCGATTCACCGGCCAGACATCCTCGCGCGCGGATTCGTAAGCGTGCCGCCATTTTTCCTTGCAGGTGGCCGCGTCCAGCGCGAAGGTCAGGCGCGCCGTGGTCACATACATCACGCCGTCGATCACGACCGGGCCAGTCTGGAACGGTCCGCCCTCCTGCAGCTGGACCCGGCAGACCTCCTTCAGCTCGGCCACGTTCCTGGTGTTGATCTGCTTCAGCCGCTGATAGCGCTGGCCCATATAGTCGTTGTTGTAGGCGGGCCAATCGACGCCTGCCCCGGCCTGCACCAGCGTGGCCTGGACCAGCAGACCGACCCCGGCCAGCGCGGCGACGCCAAGCCCACCCGAGCTCAGAGACTTCTTCCTACCGATGTGCACGGCTCCCCTCCCTCTTGCCTTGCAGCGCTGCGCGCGACGTCAGACCGCGGCTGTCGCCAGCCCCCCATGGCGCGGGCGCGATTAGAAAGACGGCTGACAAAGCTCTGCTCAGATCGGCGCGACATCCATCGTGTGCACCGCCGTCGGGTAGTAACGGAAGCCGTCGCCGAACTTGCCGATATGGCCGATTCCCGGCCACGGGAAGTGATAGCCGAGGATGCGCGTCCGGTTGGCCGCGAGCATGTCGAGCACGCGAACGCGGGTCTTGGCGGCCTGTTTCGGATCGGTGTCATAGGCGAACTCGATCAGCGGCTTCTCGATCAGCAGCACCGGATGGTGCGAGATGTCGCCGATATAAGCGAGCTGGTCCTTGCCGGACTGGATCAGGAAGATCGTATGCCCGACCGTATGGCCCGGCGTGAACATCGCCTGCACGCCCGGCAGAAACTCCTGGCCGTCCTTGAAGAAGGTGATGCGGTCCTTCACGGGAAGCAGATTGCGCACCGCCTGCTCGTAGAACGCCTTGTAACTGGGGCCGACCTTGGCCTCATCGGTCCAATAGGTGAAGTCGGCCTCGGAGATGAACAGCTCGGCATTGGGGAAGCTCGGCTTGCCGTCGGGTCCGATGACGCCGCCGCAATGATCGATATGCGCATGCGTCATCACCAGCGCGTCGACGTCCTTGGCCTCGATGCCGGCCTGCTTCAGGGTCAGCAGCATCTTGCCGGTGGTGTCGCCGAACAGCTTCGAGACACCCATGCCGTTGTCGAAGATGATGATCTTGTCGCCGGTGTTGAGTACGAGAATGTTCTGCTCGAGCGTCGCGGCGCCGACCGGCAGGAAGTTGTTCGTCAGCATCGAATCGAGATCGCCGGGGGAGATGCCGAGGAACGCGGCATGGGGATCGCCGAGCGGCAGCACGCCGTCGGAGATGATGGTGGCCTCGGCCGCGCCGAGCTTGAAGCGGAAGAAGGTCGGCGCCTGCGTGTTGAGGAACGGGCCCTTGGCGAGGGCGCTGGGACCGGCGATTCCGGACAGTCCGTAAAGTCCAGCGGCCGCGCCGAGGCTCAGCATCGACCGGCGTGAGTATCCTGCAGCTTTCGTCATGCGTCTCTCCCCAAAACCGATGTTGTTTCTTCGGGCTCGTTGTTCGTCCGAGCCCTGTCCTGCAACGCTATAGCCACCCCGACATAACGAAGAGACGCCGTTGCTCAATCCAACGTCCGCCCGAGCCGAATGCCGGACGAACCGCATCTGCGGGCTTGCCGCCGACGGCCCGCATCGTCGTCTTGAGCGCTTGCCGCAAAACTCGTCATTCGCCGGCGCACACCCAAGGGTGCGAGATACCGACACCACAATCTAAGACTATCTGCATCCCCGCGCGAACGGCAATCAAAAAGACGTCGCGTACGACATGTTTCAGCGCTGCAGTCGCGAAACTCAACGCGGCGCCGGCGGCTGCTCATGGCATGATCGCCGCAACCGGCATGACGCCGGTTCCCTCCGTGCATATCGTAACGCCTGCCATCTGCCGCAGGTTCGACCCGCGCCGCTGCGGACAGGATTGCCGCCGATCGATGAAGCGACACGACAGACATGACCTCACCGCTCTCGCAGCGCGACGCGCCCGAGCTGTTGCCGGAAAGGACCCTCGTAATCGAGGAGGGCGCAGGGAATGCCGGGCGCTGGCCGCTACCCATGGCCCGCCTGCAGACAGAGAAGCAGGCGGCAGTCACCACAGGTCCAGCCGGACATCCGGCATTCCCTGCGCGATGGGCTATCGTTTTATACGTGATCTCCCCGGGGACCGGCTGTCTTGCCCCCGTCACCGGCGGATCATCATCACCGCCCGCTTGGCATCAGCATCGGGATGCCAGGACCACACGATTTCAACGCCCGCGAAAGACCTCGCACCCGCTCTCCGCCGGCAAGCCGTCGTAACGCTGCACGAGACCGGTCGACATCGCTCGTCCTGACGACGCCGTCGCAGCCACCGCATCCCGCCCCGCGTCTCGTGACGACGCGTACGCCCCTCCTGCCGGGACGGAACGTGGCGGATCAGACACCTGATTTGGGGGGAGAGTCAAGAGAATTTCTGAAAAACGGAAGTCACGTCTACAGCGGAACGCAGCGGCGCTGCCGTTGCCTCCCCACCAGAACTCGCCCAAGCCTCCGTCGGAAGTCGCACTCGTTCGAAACCCATTCGTCGCCATAAGTCGAGCTGACACGTTAGAACTGATGCAAAACCCCACCGTCACTGTCGCGCATACTATCGTGTCTCACCTGATCTCGGTAATCGGCGGAGCGCCCTGTGCAACTCCGACGCTGCATGGACGATTTTCGACGCGTGCCGACTTTTGGCTAGCGCCCGGCCCGTTGTCGCGCTATCAAATGCCCGCTGCGCTGATGCGCGCCGTAAGCGTCTCACGTCAGGCAACGCATTCAACGGATCGGCTCGATCCGGAGGAATGCAGGACGCGTTGCCCGTGATCGACCGATCGAATTCCGGAACTATAATCATGAAGCCATCTGCTGAACGGCGCACGCGCAGAAAACTGCCGGCGCGCTATGCGGCCGTCGTCATGCCACTCACACTGTCGGTGCTGATGACGTTCGTCGTGTCCGCTATTGCCACGCTAAAGAGTCTTGGACCGACGCAGGCGTTCATCGCGACCTGGCCCGCAGCGTGGGCCATCTCCTGGCTCGTCGCGTTCCCCACGCTGCTCGCTGTCCTGCCGCTGGTGCGGCGGATCGTGGCGCTCGTGGTGGAGGCGCCCAAACCGAACTGACAAGCCGAATTGACCGGAGCACGCGGGGCCGCCGAACTGCGGCCCCGTTTTACTCCCCACCCGCGCGCAAGGGACGAACAGATCGCAAGCCTCGGGCATGAGGTGCCGCGAAAACGCGAGCATATGTCTCGGTCTCTCTTGCTGCTTCAAGCCGCTGTTTCAGCCGTGACTCCGCCTCATCCACCGCTGCCGTCCCGGACAAGCCGCGACGCGCAGCAGCGCGGCGCCGATCCGGGATCCATACGCCGCGGCCGTCGGGATAGGCAAATACCAATGCTCCCTGTGCTTCGCCCCCTCCCTGAGGGTATGGGTCCTGGCTCTGCGCGCATCCCGGCCGACGCTGCGCGTTGTCGAGACGCATTTGGCCGGGGACGACAGCGGTGTGCGTGGCGCCAGCTCAGCAACTCGCCTCGCCGTCATTGCGAGCGCAGCGACGCAATCCAGAATCCCGCCGAGGACAGACTCTGGATTGCTTCGCTGCTGTTCAGCCCGGGGACATAG